>NZ_NWUL01000047.1:0-514495 GCF_002903155.1 Sulfobacillus sp. hq2
CTCCGCGTTTGCCATAAATGCGGGCCGAGAACGACGTGGTAATGGCAATCAAGTCCTCCACGAGTTCCTGCTGATCGTCTTTCACCGTGTGCTCCATGACAACAACACGCACGCCAAAGGCGTGCAGGTAACTTTCCAGATAAGTAAACCCGAAGCGTGCCAATCGATCCTGGGATTCCACAGCCACAATGCCCGCTTGGTGTTGCTGAGCAAGATCCAGCAACCGATGGAGTTTCGGAATGCGAATCGCACGCAATGACACGACCGGATACCGTGCCAGAACTTCGCCGCGAGGCTTGTCCTCACCTCCTCGAGCGTCGCTTTCGGTGGATGTTAGTCCAAATTGTGGACACCTCGAATTGAGACAAGATGATACGATAATTCTCCATTGCGGTGAATCCGATGGCCAATCCGTAGGATCCGAACGGATGAAGCAGACGCCGCGTTTAACAACGGCGGCGTCTGCTTGGGATTCTGATGAATGGGGGTAAGTTTTCTACCTTTGGTCCAAGGGCACAAAGGTCCGGTGTTCAGGTCCAGTGTAATCGGCGCGGGGCCGAATAATCCGGTTATGCCGATATTGCTCAAGGATATGAGCTGTCCAACCCGCAATCCGGGACACCGCAAATACCGGGGTAAACAATTCGCTGGGAATCCCCATTAATGCATACACGGAGCCCGAGTAAAAGTCTACATTGGGATATAACGCCTTCTTCGCCTGAATATGCTGGCGCACTGCTTCTAACATGTCATAATAATGTAGATTCTGGGCCTTTTCTCCCAAATCATGAGACAGCCGGCGAAGAATAGTCGCCCGGGGGTCTTCGGTCTTATACACCCGGTGGCCAAAGCCCATAATTTTTTCGCGGTTGGCTAACGCGTGATCCAACCACGGCTTTACATTGTCAACCGTCCCGATCTTCTCAAGCATAACCATGACTTGCTCATTGGCACCGCCATGCAAGGGTCCTTTAAGCGTTCCCACAGCCGACGTCACCGCCGAATACAAGTCCGTCAACGTCGCGGCTGTCACACGCGCCGCAAAGGTTGAAGCATTGAGCTCATGGTCCGCATGAAGCACTAATGCCGTGTTGAAAACGTGCGCATCAAGTGCAGGGGGACGCTTGCCCGTCAGCATATATAAAAAGTTTTCCGCAAGACTTAATTGAGCATCAGGAGCGACCGGATCATGTCCTTGGTGATGCCGCTCAAACGCTGCGACCATGGTCGGCACTTGCGCCACGAGGCGCATAGCCTTACGGTAACTAGCCTCGTAGGAATTGTCATGCGAGTCCGGGTCATAAATGCCTGCGAGGCTCACCGCCGTCCTCAACGCGTCCATGGGATTTGTATTATCGGGCAACGACATCAACAAATCATAGACGGGTTGAGCCAGCGACCGCATTGCTGTCAGGGTCTTGGTAAAGTCTTGCAACTGGGACCGATTAGGTAATTGGCCTTCCCACAAAAGATAGACGACCTCTTCAAAACTCGTCTGTTCCGCCAGGTCTTCGACACTATATCCGCGGTATACCAGACGCCCTTCCTTGCCATCAATGAAGCAAATTTCTGAGGTGCCTGCCACTACATCTTCTAGGCCTTCTTTGAATTCTACATCAGACATGGCTGTTGGCCTCCTTATTTCCAAAATCCTGGCTCAAAAAGGTTTGCGTTCTCTAAAAAATTGACCCCGGCAATTAAATTGTAAGCCGGGGACTCTTTGAAGGCATCCTGACTCAGGCCCGCCTAGCCATACTCGTAATCTTCTGTCAAAACTATGAGGACTTGACCTCGTCTGCTTCGTAGTCCCAGACGTGAACGCCCTCAACTTGCATACCCGTAGGAGGCAATGAGCCCCGCCGCATATGCCGTTTAACTTGATCTAGCACAAATTCTTTCATGCGTGTTTCTTGATCTTGGTCGGATAAAGATGATGGAGCCTTGGGCACATCGACCACTCGCACCACGTAGCGCTCTTTTCGGTAGACGCCTTCAAAAACCGACAATTCCACCGTCCAGTAATCGTTTTGGGCCTTTAATGCCAATACCTCCACTGCCATGGTCATCGCTCCTCGCGTGATCTGAGATTATTCTACAACGTTAGCAAAATAGCCAAAAGACCGTGCCTGCCGCAAATATTCTAGCTTTTGCGGCGTCTAAAGAGAATCCTCTAGGCCCCAAGCCCGCCAAAAAATTCGTTCAATCTCCAAGGCTGCCTGGGTTAGGTCCAGATCTTGGTCTTGGCGAATCCAGACCCCAACCACTTCGGCTAATGCTCCCACCCACGCATGCGATCCAATCACCGCCCGCTCATAGTCTAAGCCGCAGTCCACCAAATCTTTGACGATGAAGGCGCTGAATGCTTCGCGTACGCGCCACATGCGGTCTTCAAACAGTGGGTCAGCCCCTGCCCCTCGCACCAATACCACCTGAGCCAACTCATAATCGCGACGGAAAACCTCAACGGCTGCCTCTAGCGATCTTTTCAGTTTCTCTGCCGGATTATCCACGCCGGCCCGCGCTTTCATAATGTACTCCATCACGTGCGTATAAAGTTGTTCCACCAAAGCGAGAAAACAGTCTTCTTTGCTCGAAAAATATAAATAAAATGTCCCTGTCGCACATTGCGCCTGATCGGCAATGGCGCGAATGGTGGCTTGGTGATAGCCATAGTGTCCAAAGATAGCTTGAGCAGCTTTTAACAGCTCCTCTTTGCGTCCATGTTCTTCCACGTGTCTTTTCCCTTTCCTTCGCGACTATTGCTATAATACAAAGTAATACAAGGTAGAGGGAGTCGTCCATTGCTAAGGAATCGTATCCGGCGGGTGCCCGTCACAGTGCGGGGCACCCATTATATCCACGAGTACCTGATTTTGCCCGATGTCTGCGCCGTTATTGCAGAAATTCCTGAGGGCGTGATATTAGTCGAGCAATTTCGCCCCGCGCTCGGTCGAAAAATTTTGGAGTTGCCGGCCGGACGCTTACGTCGCGGCGAAGATCCGGTCCAAGGGGCAAGGCGAGAGTTACAAGAAGAAACAGGTTACCAAGCCGGGGACATGCGCCTGTTATCTCGCTTTTATCCATCGGTCGGCCTGTCGCGGCACAAAGTCCATCTCTATTACACCGTAAACCCTGTACCGGGCCCTACGCACTGGGATGCGACGGAAGAAATTGAGGTCAAAATCATTCCGGTGAGCGAAGTGCCTAATCTCCTGATAGAGGGACGAGCCGCCGATGCCAAAACACATCTTGGTCTGGTGTATTTTCTTAATGCCCGGGGTTGGCTGTTACAACGAGGACGTTGGCGCCCAGCGCAGGAAATCGCCAAACCTCCGCAGTAAAGTGACTCCCCGCCAACGACCTTTTGCGTTAAAATAATAGGGTAAAAATGCGCGGCATTTTTACCCTATTTGTGGGATCTTACACTGGGTGAAAGAGGGATGGAGCAAATGACGTGCGAGCATTGCGGCAGCAATATCAGCCCTGATGGGACCAGTTGTCCTCAGTGTGGTTTTGAAATTCCCAAACCGAGCGCCTCGAAAAAGAGCGCCAAAGTGGTGCCATTTCGTCCGCGCAAAAAGGCGCGCCGTCCGGTACCATCCAAAAAGCGCCCTCCTACTCCCACGTTTTTTTGGTGGTTCATTGCCATTTTAGCGGCGGCCATCATCTTGCCCTATATTGTGCCAATGCATCCGTAACGGCGTTAAACCGCTTCATCTGTCCACTGTGTCCCGTTATGACGCGCCACATGGGGAGCCCCTTGACGGATGGTCCGGATTTGCACGGCTGCACCCCATAATCTTTGCGCGATTTGCGCGAGGGCAAATGGCAATTGGTAGAAGTCAAGTTCTCGACCATCATCGTTATGCCAAAGCGACAGTTCTCCTGTACTCTTGGTGATGTCCTCCATGACGTGGATATAGGGCACGCCCCCGTGTTCAACGTCTTGGATGAGTTGCTGGCGGATTTTTTCTACATCCGCAGCGACAGCGGCATTGCCGGCATCTTTCTCCCGGTAGACCCCGAGTTGTGCCGTTTGCGCGATTTCTGGTGTCAACGCACCTCGAATGAGTCCGACGTCATCCCAAAAATCGCGCGCTTGGAAGACTCCAGCCAATCCTTGCTCGCGGTAAATCGCTTGGTACAGAAGACTGCCCAACACATAGGGATTTAACGTCGGCGGATGCACTTCGAGCAATTTCGCATTTAAAGCGGCCACATCCCACAACCGATCTCCCGTGAGCGCCAGATGGCGCAGAATTCTTGTGTGCCAAAACGTCGCATAACCTTCATTGCTAATTTTGGAAATCTGTTGGGGCCAAAAATACTGGGCTTCGGCCCGTAACATCAAAAGGACCTCGCGCTCCCAGTCCTGCAATACCGGGCTATAACGGGCAACGAATCCAATAACGTCCGCCGGATCCGTGCCCACTACCGGGCTCGCGTTCACAGGTCCCAAAAAGTCGGCCAACACCAAGCCTGCATCAATTAAACTTTCGACGCGTTCGGTCCCATATTCCTGGCGCATGGCTGCCAAATAGCGAGCATGCCGCGCGGTTTGATGCAAAATCAAGCGATTTGTCGGCGCAAACAGGCGCGAATGCCCAAAGAAATCGACGTGGGCCATCACATGGGCTACAATTAACATCGCTTGCGCGGGCGTGCTACTGCGGTCAATAAAGGCAAAATAGGGACGACTGTTAATCACCAACTCATAGATATGCGACAGACGGTAATCATAGGCCGTCTTCAGACGGCCAAAACTTTTGCCGAAACTCCAGTGTGCGTAGCGAATGGGAAGCCCTTGATACGAGGCCAAGGCTTGAATATCTTCTCCGTCTACCAGTTCAAAATGGATGTGGTCGCAACTCAGCCCTAACAACTCCGCAACCGGCCAGACCGTATCCACCAACTCATTAAGCGTGCTGGGCGTGATCATGCGGGCCTCCATCCTTTGCAAAGTAGTACTCGAGCGCGTGGAAAATATCTTCCTTTTGCCGCAATAAGGTCACTCCGATTCCGGACGCCTCCGCGAACGCTTGATAAAGGGGCGAGGGGTTGCGATCGGTATCGTGAATCTCGCCATACCCAAAGAGATTGGTCTCTTGCGCCAACATCCCCCCAATTTCCACCGCCAAAGCATTATCCGACGTCAGATTCCCCCCATCGGTAAAATGAAAGGCATAGCGATTGTAACGGTCGGCCGGATAACGGTCGGCTAAGATATCCAACGCTAAGCGGTATACCGACGACGACACCGTTCCCCCCGAGGAGCCACGGCGGAAAAAATTCTCTTCGTCGACCTCCCGGGCGCGCACATCGTGCGCTAAAAACACAATATCAACGCGCGGGTAATTGCGGCGGAGAAATTCTACCGTCCAAAAGAAGAAGCTTTTGGCCAAATATTTTTCAAACGTCCCCATCGATCCCGATGTATCCATCATCGCCACGACCACAGCGCCGCCTTCTTCTTGCGGCAATTCATCATACCGCCAATAGCGAAAATCCTTAGCAATCAAGGGTGGCGCCGCCTCTTGACGATGGAGGGCACGGCGTTTGAGACTCTCACGCAACGTGGGCCGTCGAACCCATTGGCTTTTAGGCCCGGATGTGGCCCAACTTTGGGGACGATCTTCATATCCATTGCCTAAGGACCGCTTCTGCGGATCCAAATCGGGCAAGCCTAGGCGTTCAAAGACAATGTCGGCAGCGTCCTCGAGCGTAATCGTCGTATCTTCCACATCCATCCCGGGCTCGTGTCCGCCTTCATGGCCCGGTTCCGCATTACTGCGGCCTGGTTGGCCCCCTTGCGCGCTGTCTGCGCCCATTTGGCCGACGCTTTGGGCTTGCTGCCGGTCAAAGCAAATGCGAAATTCACGCAATAGTGGCAAGGGCACATTGATGACCTTGCGGCCATCAGACAACGTAATTTGTTCATCGGAGACCAAGTCCGCCAGATTGGCCTTGACCGCTTCCCGCACCTTTTGGTCATGGCGCCACTGATCGCGATGAACGGCATGATATTGAAAGGCTTCGCCCCACCCAATGCTATATCGACGATCGTTCACCGGTTGAGCAACCCCCCCACATGATGAATGGCTTTGGCCGCGCACCGGGGGCAAAATTGGCCTGAGGCCACCAACACTTCCGCCGCTTGTTCGACACGTTCCAAGGTCTTAGGGTCAGGATTTAAGGACTGAGTGGTAATTTTGACAACGTCACGAAGGTCATCAAAGAGTTTATTCTCTAAGGCTTGTTGGAGCCGTGGGTACTCGCGCAGAGCCAGAGTTTCCCGCCGTGCCTTGGCCAGTTCAATGCGCGCAAAAATTTCTGACCGAAACGCGGGCGCTTGCAAGGCCGAGACACTTAAATGCTCCTCGACCGACCGCATCAGGGTCTCATCGGCGGCTTTATGCTCGCTATAGCGTATCACGTGGTCCAAATAATTGCGGTACAACCGGTCCAATTCGTCGCTCCAGTCGTCGGCGAAAGCGGCCAGCACCGCGTGTTCAATCTCTTGGTCATATAAACTTTTCGCAGTTTGCAACCAGTCTGCCAAATCTGTGCGCAGTGTCCTATCGCCAAAGGGATTTTGGTCCAAGCCCGTGCGCAGCGCCTCAAACACATCGAGGGCATCAATACATTCGCGTCCAGGATCGGCACACAATGCCGCTAACCGGTTAATGACGTAACGGGGGTCGAGTCCCGTCATGCCTTCACCCAAGGCCCGCGCCTCTTGCATCATGGCCACCGTTTCGGGGTCGGACGGCGCTTTGTGATATGTCAGCATCTTGCTTAACCGGTCATGGCCGGGTTTAGGCAATTCTTTCAAGCGCGACAAAATCGCCACGTGGGCGGCGGCTTTGAGGGCGTAGCCGCTTAGGTGAATGGCGGGCTCTTTATAGGGAGCTAACATCTTGTCATAGATTTGGACCTCAGCGGCGGTATTCAAATTGTATGGTACAGGGACGATAAACATCCGCGACAACAGCGCTTCATTGCGGGGATTTTGCAAAAAGGCGCGAAACTCGTGCTCGTTGGTATGGCCAATGACCACTTCATCGGCCGAAATCAACTGGAAACGCCCGGTTTTGACATTGCCTTCCTGACTCAAAGATAACAGCTGGTAGAGAAACTTTTCATCAAGTTTGAGCATCTCTTGAAACTCGACTAGCCCTCGATTCGCAATATTTAATTCCCCATCAAAACGAAACGCCCGGGGATCAGACTCGGCGCCGAATTCCGCTAAGCCTTGAAAGTCGACGGATCCGGTTAAATCCGCAATATCTTGCGACTTCGGGTCCGATGGCGCGTAGGTTCCAATCCCAATGCGGCGCTGTTCGGACAAAACCACCCGTTCAACCGGAACTTGCCCAATATGTCCTTGATAGGTATTTTGCACACGCCATTGACACACCGGACACAAATCGCCTTCTATGGCAACGCCTAACTCCAGCTCCAATTGCGAGCGTTGGCTGGTAGGAATGAGGTGGAGCGGTTCTTCGTGCATCGGACAACCCGCGATACCGAACAAGATGCCCTCAGGGCTCTGTGTAAATGCTTCCAGCCCCCTTTTGAGCAGCGTGACTAGGGTTGATTTGCCGCCACTGACCGGTCCGACCAGCAGCACAATCCGCTTCTTCACTTCAAATCCGCGCGCTGCAGGGCGCAAATATTCCTCCACGAAACTTGTAATCGCGGTGTCAATCCCAAATAAATGGTCAGTAAAAAATGGATAGCGGTGATCGGTACTGCCCGCCCCGTACTGCATGACCATGCGCCACAGGCGCTGGTGGGCATTGTCTGCGACTTCGGGGCGCGCGCGCACAAAATCGAGATATTCACTGAAAGTACCGGACCACTCCCCAAGCGGCAATGGCGCCATGCGTTCTGAGCTTCCTGCATTTTGACCGGACAACAAGGAAATCCCCTCCTCATAGTGGGTGATGGTTCTGTCCTAGTGTCTCCCAATATCGTCCACTTTATCCGTTTGTTGCCAACTCAGCGAAACCAATGATTTTTCTTCATGTAGACCAGCAACACCGCCGTAATTAAAAACATCACGGTCAAGGAATACCAATAGCCATAGTGCCAATGCAGTTCGGGAATATAAAAGTTCATCCCGTATATCGACGCCACGGTAGTTGCCGGTAAGGCCAACACGGAGATAATGGTCAAGAACTTCATGACTTTATTAATTTCATTGGACTGCATGCCTGAATAGGCTTCCACCAAGCCCTCCAAGCCATCACGGTATGATTCAATATCGCTTAGGACTTCTTGGGCCTGGCTATACAAGTCCTCAAAATAGGGCCGGTTGCGCACCGCAACGTAACGGATGTGCTCTTTCAACAACGCATAAATTTTGAGTTCCGGGCGCACGACATTGTAGAGCCAGTACGTTTTTTTGCGCAGTGCCACAATATCCAAGGCTAAATTGCGGTAGGGTTCCTTGAGCAGTCTGGCGTGCAATTTTTCAAATTGGTCGCTGATGTGATGCGTTGCCGTGTAAAAGTGATGAAGGTGGCCGTATAAGAGCCGGTACAGAGCGAAATCAATCCCTTCATCCAGGGATTCATCATGCAAGATATGCTGCCAAGCTTCTTCGACAATCCCGTTATCCCCGTCAAAGTGCGTGGTCACTAAAAAGTTTTGGCCGAGAAATATCCCAATCGGTTTGGTGTGGTCAGGAAAGGTATCTTGCACTGGGTCAGAAATCACCATGACAACCGCGTCTTCTTCAATTAAAAAGCCCGAGCTGCGGCGTCCTCCATGTAAGACGCGCTCCACGGCTAAGGGGTGTGCCGTGTATAAGCGCCGCACCACGCCAGCTAGGTCCGATTCTTCACCTTGGGGGATATCGATCCATAAGGCTTGTGCCTGTTTAGGCCACTGGGTGGTTTCATGGCTATGCTCCTGGTGCTTTCCCACCGACATGTACCGCGGCATCATCCTGGCCTCCTTCCGTCGTCTTGTCTTGGTCAGAATCCCCGATCCCGTCACCATGTATGCCTGGCTGGGAAATGACCCACAATAAGGCCGTTCGATTGTCGGCAACAATGCTTAGACTGCAAAGGAGGATACCATGTCCAGTTCAGGTCCTATTAACTGGACCCCTATGATTGTGGGGTTCGCCGCGGGGTTTCTCTCCCGCCTCATTTCCCTCAGATCCGGCCGGACTCACTATCCCGGCTACCCTTCGGGCTATATCTCGCAAATTGCTTTGGCAGTCATTGCCGCGATGATTGGATCAAGCATCCTCACCTCGCTATTAGGCAAGGAATTCACTGCGGCGACGTTTTTAACACTGGCTGCCACCCAATTTCGCGACGTGCGCAATACCGAACGCAAAACCTTGGAGCAAGAAGAGCATTTGATTTTAGTGTCCCGGGGGGCTGGATATATCGAAGGGATTGCCATTACCTATGAAGCCCGGAACTATTTAGCCATGCTGGTCGCACTCCTAGGTTCGGCGCTCACATTGGCTGGGGGGCTCATGGTGGGCATCATTGGCAGCGTCATCGTCTTGATCATCTCGGAAATCTTCATGTCTGGTAAGCGCGTGGGTGATCTTATCGATGTGCAGCCAGCCAAGATTAGCTTTGACAAAGGGTCACTGCTGTACGCAGGGGACGTCATGATGATGGAAGTAGGACTCCCCCATTCCCGTGAACGTTACGAAAAAGAGGGGCTCGCCGTCGTCTTAACGCCTAAGGACGAACGCGGTCAAGCCATCTTGTGGAACGTCTCGCAGCGTCAAGCTATTACATATGAGGCGGCTGCAGCGGTCGGGGCACAAAAAGATATCGGGTACCCTGAACAAAGCCCGTTGTGCCGGATGGAGATGCCCGCTGGCACGGGAAAAGCCGGCCTATCGATTTTGCCGGTCGACCGCGATATGGCCAAATTGATTAAAGCCATTAAAAACACCCCCGTGCTCGAATCCGATAAATGGAGCAAAATGAGTAGCCCGGTCCTGAAACGGAAGGAGATGTAGACAATGGCTGACGCCCCAACGCCCGTCATGTTTGCGATTGTCACCACTAAAAAGGATTCGGTGACGGGAGGCATGGCTCCCATTTTCATCGCGGAAGATGACCAAGAGCGCGAACGCATCGCCATGTGGATTTCGCGCATTACCAATGCCATCGTGCATGATTTGCACAATGGCACGCTCATTTTAACCGTGAATCAATCCTCGTAGTGGCTCGTGCGGGGCATTTCTGATACCATAAAAAGGTACCCGAGAGGAGCCACGCACTGTCTCATGGAACTTATGGAAGGCCTTTTAACCCGTCGCACCATCCATCTTTTTCGGCCCGGTCCCGTGCCACAGGCCGTGATTGAAGCTATGCTCGAGGCCGCTGTGCAAGCGCCCAATCACCACATGACTCAACCCTGGCGGTTTGTTGTCCTCCAGGGTGACAGTCTTGCCCAATTAGCCCGCATTCGCTACCACGTCGCGTGGCATAAAGCCGTGTCCCAAAATCGTCCGGACCCCGAAAGACTGGCCATGAAAGCCCAAAACGACTATATGGCCGTGCCCGTGATTATCGGCGTCATTCAACAATTGGCTTCGGATCCCCACCGACAAGAAGAAGACTACGCGGCGGTGAGTTGCGCAACGTACGGGATGCTTTTGGCTGCTTGGAGTTTTGGTGTGGGTACCCATTGGGCAACCGGCGGCATTACCCAAGCCCAAGACGCCCGCGCCTTACTTCAGGTACAAGACCATGAGCGTATTACCGGATTTATTCGCGTCGGATATCCGGCGACCGTGCCCGAGGTTCCTCGTGACCCGGCCACCCACCGTACGCTTTGGTTATCATAGCGCGTTAGAAAGGAGCGGCTATGCCTAAAAGTCCCATTTACACCCGAAATGGTGACAACGGAGTTACCCGTCTTAGCACCGGTCAAAAAATCGAGAAACATTCGCAGCGTGTCACGGCGTATGGGACATTATATGAGCTCAACGCCTTTATTGGGCAAGCCCGTGCCCATTTGTCCAACGCCAGACCGGCAAATCCTCCAGCGCCATGGGAAGAACTGGAGCGCTTTTTACATGATTTGCAGCACCGTCTCTTTTTAGTGGGGGCAGACCTCTCCTCCCTTCAAGAGCGGGCCGAAACAGCGAAAACCCCCGCCAGTCTTACGAAACAGTTGGAAGCGTTAGCCGACCTTTTGCGCGACAACACCCCACCCTGGCGGCCTTTTACCATTCCAGAGGGAACGCTCGCGGCCACCAGCTTGTATGTGGCCACCACGGTGTGCCGGCGGGCCGAGCGGGAAATTTGGAGTCTCAACAAAATTGAGCCGGTGGAACACAACGTGATGACCTTTATGAACCGACTCTCCGATGTCCTATTTGCGGCTGGACGTTATGTCAACGCCCAATTAGGTGTCCATGAAGAAGCCACCCGCCAGCCCGATCTCTATTAATAGCCAAAGACGTGGGTATGCCCACGTCTTTGGTTGATTTTGTTTAGCGGTATGACGCCCCCGGTAATTGGCTATACTGCCGATGGCAGGAGGTCATACGTACTATGCTCAAAGCATCAACGACAGTCCACAAAATTATTACCGCCATGATTGTTGTCGCGATCGTATTGCTCGAGACACCAGCGCCTTACGGGCATCAAGGGATTTCTCCGCGCTATTTAAGTGTTGCCCTCGGCGCAGGCCTTATTACCGGCATCCTCGGGGCGTTGGTTGACCGGACGGTCGGCTACCGTCAGGCTTTATTCGAGCGGTTTCTCGTGTGGGGCACCATTACCATGGTGACCGTCTATTTTAGCGGCTTTTTTCTCCCCGGGCTGCACATCTCCACCATCGCCACCGCAATAGCCGCCTTGGCCACGGCCTTGCTCGAAATCTTACTCCCCGCCTCGGCGGCTTAAACCTCAAATAAGGGGAGCGTCCACCGTCCCCGTACTAAGCTAAGCCATAAGAAGGCTAAGCCCAGCCATAACAGGCCCATGAGCCACCAAGGCGCGCCAAACACCATGCCCGCTCCAAATAACACGGAATACCAAGGAATCACGCGCCCGGCCCAAAAGTGAAAACAATGAGTTTCTTTGGCCGCCATGATCGCACTGCCCGCAATCGTTAACGCCCATGCGCCCAATGACCAAAAAGGCCATAGCACTAACCCTAAGACCACCAAACTTCGTACAATCCACCGCCACTGCTTCAGCCACACCAGGAAAGTCCAGCCTGCCACAGCCAGTCCGGCACTGACCAATCCCTGAATCCAAAACATCGCACGCTCGGCCCGCATCAAGGTCGCTACGGCCGCGGCCACCATGGCCAATGCGGTCCATCCCAAACTCATCCGGTACACTTTGTCACGCTTGGCCGGATACGGGGGCATGATAATGCCTGGGGGCGGCGTCAAATGTTTAATCAGTTCCTCGCGTGATATCTTGGCCATCGGTCCACACCCTCTTTGTTTCAATCCGGCGTCCACACCCGGACACCATGGGCAACGCTCGCAGGGCCTGAAGACTCTGCCACGATCCTTGCAGGCGAATCCCGTCCACCCTAAATGCTTTGCCCTGATCATTGCCCACAATCACTGCATGCGGGCCCGGAAAATCGCGCTGCAAAGACTTCAGCTGCCGTTGCCACCATGATACATCTTCTAGGCGTCTGGTGGTACGAATATAAATAGGACCTTGTGCCACCGGCCATTCCATGCCAAATGACTGCACGGCATCCACTTGTTGCAAAGAGGCGTCTTGTTCGGTGTCGAATAAGCTCAGCTGCCCCGTCTTTAGCAATCGTCCCGGTAAACGGCCTAAGGCACCCGAAGCCGAAACTAATTCCGCGATACGAGACTGCGTCACACGGCTAATGCGTTCAAAGGCCTCGGACTTCGACTGAAAGGATTTCCGCTCGCGTTCGGCAATGATGCGCTGAGCCATCTCTGGACTCACTCCGCGAATCAGCGTGAGCCCGGCAACAATTCCTGAAGGCTCGGCCACGAAATCGACATGACTGCGCGTCACGTCCGGCGGCCAAAGCACAATCCCTTGGGATACGGCGCGTTTAGCTTCTTGAGTCAGCTTGTCGACACCAATCGTGGAGAATTCGGCCGCCCAAAATTCCAAGGGATAATGCGCCTTCAAATACGCCATGTAATAACTAAATAACCCATAGGCGGCGGCATGCGATTTGTTAAACCCATAATCCGCAAAGGCCATAATACTGCCCCAAATCTCTCGAATTTCCTGAAGGCTCCACTGTTTGCCTTGCGCTCGCGCAGTAAAGTCGCCTTCCATCTGTGAAAGGGTCGCATGATCTTTTTTGCTAATCGCTCGGCGAAACAAATCCGCCTCAGCCAAGGTATACCCCGCCATGGTCTGCACTAACTGCATTAATTGTTCCTGATAAACCATGACGCCGTACGTGTCATGGCACACGGCCCCAAAAATATCGTGGGGAACGGGTTCTTGCCCGGCCCGCCGCGCCAAGTACGTCCCAATAGCGTCCATGGGACCAGGCCGGTACAGCGCAACGACGTCGATAATCTCCTTGGCATGGCGCGGCTTCATACGCTGCAAGAGTTCGCGCACACCGTGCCCATCCAGTTGAAAGACCGCGTCGGTGTCGCCCCGAGCGAGTAATCCCAATGTCAAGGGGTCCGCCCCATCCACGGTGTTAAAGCCATGCTGGCGGCTGCCTCCTATCCGCACCGCCACACTTAATGCCCGCAAGCCCAGCACATCGAGCTTCAACAGCCCTAGCTTTTCGACCGAGACCATATCCATCTGCGTCACCAAATGGCCGTCCGGTCCTTTGACACATGGCACGAGCTGGGCTAAAGGCCTATCCGACAAGACCACGCCCGCCGCGTGAATCGAGCTATGGCGAGGCAATCCCTCCAAAGCACGGCTCACCCGCCACCAGCGTCCACTTGGTTCAATTGCCAAAGTCCTGGGCTTGAGGTCCCCGGCAATCTCCTCTAAGCGCAGCCCCGGCGTTTGGGGAACGTTTGCCATGACAGCATTCACCTGCGCGGCAGGAATCTGTAGCACCCGCGCCACATCCCTTAAGACAGCACGCGCCCCCAGCGTGCCATAGGTGCCGATTTGCGCCACGCGGTCTGTTCCCCAACGCTGGCGGAGATATTCAATGAGCTGATAGCGCTTGGTAAAATCAACGTCCAAATCGATATCGGGCAACGTCCGTCGATGAGGATTTAAAAACCGCTCGAATAACAGACCGTGTTCTATGGGATCGATACTGGTAATGCCTAAGCACCGCGCCACAAGACTGCCGGCAGCCGAGCCGCGCCCCGGTCCCGTCAAGATCCCATGCGTACGCGCATACTGCACCAAATCTGCCACGATAAGAAAATAGGAAGCATAGCCCATAGAGACAATGATGTTCAGTTCGTGCTGCAAACGCGCCTCATAGGGTTCTTTGGGCGTAGGGTTCCAGGCATCCAGTCCCATTTTGGCTTGATAGACCAATTGCTCTTGGTCCTGGCTTGGGGTTTCCAAGAAAACAGGCAAACGCGCCCGTTCTTGGGGCAACACAGACGGCGGCAGTTCCTGAAACAACAAGGGCCGCCACTCGACAGGATAGGGCGCTAAAACGCTCTGGGGAGAAGACGCGGAGCACGCACCGGGTTGGGGTAGATGCTCGCCCATGTGCATCAAAATCTGGTACGCATCTTCTTCTCTGGCGTGATAGCGGACGGGACACGCGGGAATCCACGGTAATCCATGAGACGCCTGCTCGGGCCGGAGTTCTTCTACTAATCCGCCAAATTTCAAGGCCGTCACCGCCGGCCATAGGCGTTGGTCTTCATAACTGGCGGCCGGCAGCACCAAGAGCAAATGGGGACTAGCCAGGCGATCTAGTTCAGTGGGCACGCCTTCTTGGACCATGGTGCACAGAAGCTGCCATCCGTCAGGGCTTTGGGCATAGAGCATCACATGCAGGTCCGGAGCCAGTGCCACGGTCATACCCAACCATGTTGCCATGTCCAAATGCGCAGCGCGGCGGCTGAACAATTCAGCCGCCGCTAGAGACTGGAAATCCGCCAGCCCCACCGTGCGGTAGCCCAACCGCTTGAGCTCCGCCAATCCTTTATCGATATCCCAACTGGACCGCAATAACGAATACGCGGACCAAATGTTCAGCAGCGGGAAAGACTCCATAGCCTACAACCGCTGAATCTTTTCACGCTTGCGTAGCGTCTTATCCAATGTGGCTTTGCGTAGTCGAACCGATTTCGGTGTAATTTCGACCAACTCATCCGACTTCACATACTCTAGCGCCACATCCAAGGTGAGGGGTCTGGGAGGACTGAGATGGACTCCTTCATCAGACGTCGAGCTCCGCATATTGGTCACGTGCTTCTTTTTGCAGACGTTGAGCTCCAAATCAGTCGGACGGCTATTCTCACCCACGACCATGCCAGCATAAACGGGAGTCCCTGGCCCCACAAACAAAATTCCGCGCTGTTGGGCATTGTCCAAGGCATACGATGTCGTCACGCCAGCCTCGATGGCAACGAGCGCTCCACGAGGCGCTTCTTCGATCGGGCCAGAATACGGCTGATAGCCTTCAAACAAATGATTCATGATCCCATAGCCGCGCGTCTGGTTGACAAAGGCCGTGCGAAACCCTAACAACCCCCGAGCTGGAATAATAAATTCTAAACGGGTCTGGCTCGGCCCGGCTTGGCCCATATGCAACATTTCCGCCTTGCGGGGCCCTAACAATTCCATCACCGGTCCTACGTACTCATCGGGCACGTCCAGATACAAATGCTCAATGGGTTCCATAAGTCCTTCAGGCGTCTGGTGCATGATGACTTCCGGTTTCGAGACTTCCATTTCATACCCTTCACGGCGCATCTGCTCCAACAAAATGCCTAAATGGAGTTCACCACGTCCAGACACCCGAAACACTTCCGCATCCTCAGTCTCTTCCACGCGCAAGGCCACATTGCGCTCTTGTTCACGCATCAAGCGGTCGCGCAGATGCCGTGACGTGACGTACTGGCCTTCTTGTCCGGCGAAGGGACTGGTATTGACGCCAATTAAGATGGTGAGAGTAGGCTCATCCACCACAATCGGCGGGAGCGGTGCTGGGTTATCCGGATCGGTAATGGTTTCTCCAATGTTGACATCAGGAATTCCAGCCAGCGTCACGATATCGCCCATCCGTGCCGATTCCAACTCTATGCGTTTGAGCCCTAAACGGCCAAATATTTTGCTGAGCCGCGCCCGCCTGACCGCGCCATCATGGTCCACCACACCGACGGTTTGATTCAGCGATACTTGCCCTTGGGTGATGCGTCCAATCGCCATCCGTCCCAAATAATCATCGTGATCTAACGTGGTGACCAAAATTTGCAAGGGGGCGGTGTCATCCCCCACGGGAAACGGAATTTCTTGCACAATCGTATCAAACAGCGGTTTAAGGGATCCATCGGGCAAAATCACCGGTTCGAGAGACGCAATTCCCTGTTTGGCTGACGCGTAGAGCACCGGGAATTCCAATTGCTCATCAGTGGCTTCCAAATCAATAAACAATTCTAAGACCTGGTCAATGACTTCATGGGGCCTAGCCCCCTCCCGGTCCATCTTATTCAACACCACAATCGGCTTAATCCCAGCTTTGAGCGCTTTTTGCAGCACATAACGGGTTTGGGGCATCGGCCCTTCATTGGCATCGACCACCAATAACGCTCCATCCACCATGCTTAGAATCCGCTCGACCTCGCCGCCAAAGTCAGCGTGCCCAGGTGTGTCGACAATGTTAATGGTGATGTCTTCATATTTAATGGCCGTCGTTTTCGACAAAATGGTAATCCCGCGTTCCCGTTCGAGGTCATTCGAATCCATCACGCGGTCGGTCATTTGACTCGGGTCCCGAAAAATTCCACTTTGCCGCAACATGGCATCGACCAAGGTCGTCTTTCCATGGTCCACGTGGGCAATAATGGCTATATTGCGTATATCTCGCCGTTCCAACTTGCTAAGCCCTCCTGATCGAATGCTTTGGACGCCTGTAGAATCTAGAGGCTTTCCACAATTTCACGAAATCGTCGTCCGCGTTCCTCAAAGTTGTTGAACATATCATAACTAGCTGACGCCGGCGACAGCAAAACCGTATCTCCTGGTTTGGCCACGCGGCGCGCTTCCCGTATCGCATCGTCAAACGTCGCGGCACGAATAACTGCTATTGTACTATAACGAGCCACAGCTTGCGCAATTTTCTCCTGCGTTTGCCCTAACACCACCACGTGATGCACGGTACTGTGCGCAATCGCCTGCCCAAGCGCATCATAATCCAGATGCTTGTCATAACCGCCCGCAATCAGCACGAGCGGACTCGATAACGCTTTTAATGCCGCCATGGTGCGGTCGGGGGCTGTGGCAATCGAGTCATTAATATACAAAATGTTATCATGTTCGCGCACTTTTTCCAAACGGTGTGGCACCCCTGAAAAACCCGCAATGGTGTCGGCCAGCGCTTGACTATCTCCGCCCGCCATTTTTACGGTGGCCACGGCGGCCAAAACATTAAGCACATTATGCGCACCGGGTAAGCGCACCTGGTCTACGGCCACAATGGGTTGCACCTGCCCATGGACATCGCGGTACATGATCGTATCATTATCAATGAAGCTTCCGGTTTGTTGGTGATCCTGGAATGCAAAGAACACCAACTGGCCCGCATATTGCGTAAGCAGCGGGGTAACGGCCGGATCGTGATAAGGAACGACCGTCCATCCATTTGGACCCTGAAAACGGAAAATGTGCGATTTAGCGGCCCCATACGCTTGCATCGACTCGTGGATATCTAAATGGTTAGGAGACAGATTTAAAAAGGCCGCGCCATGTGGACTATGCTCCACCAATTCGAGTTGAAAACTTGATAGTTCCATCACAACCCAACTCTGGGGAGTAATCTGCGCCAAATCCCCTAAAAGGGAGCGTCCAATATTGCCACCCACAAACACCGGATGACGTCCATCGGTCTTCAGCGCTTCACCTACCAGGGTCGTTGTGGTCGTCTTTCCTGCAGAACCGGTAATGCCGATAACAGGGGCGGGACACTGCGCCAAAAATAGGTCCGTTTCGCAAGTGATGCGAGCGCCTTGGGCACGCAAAGCCTCGATCGGAGCAAGCGTCTTCTTCATACCCGGTGTGAGATAGACGACATCAGGATGCTCTGCTTGAGCCAGACGGTCTAAGTAATCGGGTCCAGCATACAAGGCCTGGGGTTCGCCTAAATGACGCTCTGCAATCGTACGAGCTAGCTCCTCCGCGGGCTTTTTGTCCGCCACTACGACCTTATAGCCATGCTCCTGCAAAAATGGGAGGAGGGGCTGGTTATTGATTCCCAGCCCCACCACCGCGGCGACAGGTTGTCGGCTCATCGAGCCTCCTCCAACAATGCCGCCATACGGTCGAGCCCTGTTTCGATCCGTTCCATGGATGTGGCATAAGACATCCGGAAATAATTGGGCATACCAAACCCAGACCCTGGCACGACGGCAACATCGGCCAGTTCTAGCCAAGCCAGCGCCAAGTCGTCGGCATTTTGCACCAAACGCCCGCGAATCGTTTCGCCAACCCAGCCTTCCATGTTTACCCATACATAAAAGGCTCCTTGGGGGGTGGCTACGCTCAGCTTGGGCATCGTGTTTAGGCGTCCAACAATATAACGCCGCCGTCTGTCAAATTCCCGCTGCATCACCGTCACGGCTTCTTGCGGCCCGGTCAAGGCTTCCAATGCCGCATACTGGGAAATCGTGGAGGGATTGGAGGTAGACTGCGACTGCAACGAGGACATCGCTTTGATAATATGTTTGGGACCCGCGGCATAACCAATACGCCAGCCGGTCATGGCATACGATTTGGAGACTCCGTTAATCAAAATCGTCCGGTCTTTCATTCCATCAAATTTGGCGATTGAGGCATGCACCGCATCATCATAAATCAATCGGTTGTAGATTTCATCGGAAATCACCCACAAATCATGATCGATGACAAAACGGGCAATATCCTCCAAGACGGACGGGCGAATGACGGCTCCTGAGGGGTTGCTCGGCGAATTTAGAATCAATCCCTTAGAACGCGACGTCACAGCCGCGGCTAGGTCATCGACCCGCAATTCGCCTTCGTGCGAGGGCGCAATGGGCACATACTCGACGGTTCCTTCCGCCAACGTAATTTGTTCGGGATAGGTGACCCAATAAGGGACTGGCAGAAGCACCCCATCTTGTGGGTTGATGAGGGCCATGGTGGCGTTGTAAAGAGAATGTTTGGCGCCAACCGATACCAAGATTTCTTCATTGGTGTATTGCACGCCGGTATCAGCATAAATCCGCTCACAAATGGCCGATTTTAATGCTTCAATCCCACCGACCGCAGTATAACGCGTATGACCGTGATTAATCGCCTTGATGCCGGCATCGCGGATATTTTCTGGCGTATCGAAATCGGGTTCGCCTGCGCCGAAGTTCACCACATCCCGCCCTTGCGCTAATAACGCCTTGGCCTTGGAGTCAATGGCCATTGTCGGTGACGGTTTCAATTCCTGAACCCGCTTTGATAAAGATACTGCACTCACTATGACTGCCTCCTCCACAACGTCCCTTGAGCATTAACGCTCCTTTATAGCGTACGATCAAAAAGCTGATCATTCCATAAATCTTGCAACAGCTGCCGCAATTGATCCGTGACGAGCGAAATGATGTCGTCGCCTTTGGCGCGGGTTGCAGGCCGACCATCTCCCGTCGTCGCGTGCCGGAGACTTTTGTCAGTCAAGCCTGGACCTTTCATCCGGTAGCGAGCGCGAAAGGGATTAAACGATGCATCTTCCATGTGAACGAGGTCCGGCCGAATCGCCAACATCACGGAGGTTTCATCCTCCCCCGCATGACCTTGGCCAGTCGTGATCGTCAAGATTTGCTCACGGTAGTCCAACCACCAGTTCACCAAGATGACCGTCACTTGCTCGGCGGCAATGGCTTCCATTGCCTGTTGCAGGGCGGAGATATTCCCCCCATGGCCATTAAGTAAAATGAGGTGTTTAATGCCCCAATTTGCCGCCCCAATCCCAATCTCTTCGACATAACGGCGAAAGGTATCGGCCGATACAGAAATCGTGCCGGGCCACTCGGCTAATTCCTGCGTATGTCCGTATGGCACAGGCGGGAGAATTAACACCCGGTCCGGAAATTCGGATTCGATGCGCTCCGCAAAATGCCATGGCGCCATGTTATCTGTCCCTAGGGGACAGTGTTGTCCATGAGCCTCTACGCTGCCGGTCGGAAGGATTGCCGTCGTGATACGGCCAATGGTATCACGAAAATGTTTCGTCGTTAAATTGTCCCAATACATATCCTTCTGCCTTTCTCTGATCATGCGGACCCTGCCTGGCAATGGGAACTTGGCGGCTATTCGGTGGACGCGGCCGTCTGTGTTTTTTTCTCTACGAGACCTCTTTCACGCGCCATCTGGCTCACTACAGCGCCGATAGCCCCGGTTTCCTTGGAAGACAATCCGCCCCAGCCCAGTTCTTCCACTTTCGTGATAAGGTCCAGCTTGCGAGCCGCTTCCCACTTTAGAGCCATTCGCTCTGCGGCCCGTGGATCAATGCGAGACTCTTTTTTCAGTTTACCAGGTTGGTCGGCGCTACGGGATCCTTTTGGCATGAGATTCCCTGCCTTTCTTAATATATGTCAACGAGTCACTAGCTGAGCTTACGCTCAGGCATCCCCCTTTTGGGCGCCGTAATCCGTCGGTTTCCTCATATTTTGGCATTAGACACGTCTGGAACCCTAGGGTCGTACTGCGCTCGCTTAGGATTAGACACTCTTGCCATGGTGCTATGCTTTGTATTCGAGTCTTTAAATAAATGGAATGAAGCCTCATCCGTGCCCCTTTCCTAGCGATTCGTATATAGATGATTTTGCCAGTTTGCCCCATAAACAGCCCTATTCATACGTCAAAACTTACGACGCCTCCATGCTTCCACCTAAGAAGCCTTTAAGCATTGCGGCAGCCCATGGGCTTAGGCTGCTTAGATAGCGTAAGCTATCCTTCGTCTTGGTTCCCTCAGAAGCCCCCTCCACCGTTTAAAAGATTTTTGGTGCCATCCACAACGCGGCCACAATTAAAATTCCTCCCATGATCCCGGCTTGCACACGTTCAGGAACTTTTTGGACAAACCGTGCCATTGTATAGCCCGATATCATGGACACACCGCCTAACAGTACGGCCGGCCCCCACGCTATCTCAGAACGCCAGACGTAAGCGCCCACGCCACTGGCAGCCGAAACCGCCATAATGACAATCGCGGTCCCCACGGCCGTTCGCAGAGGCATCCCCAGTCCATAAATGAGCACGAGGAGATAGAGCACACCGCCAGAAGCGCCAATCAGACCCGTGACGGTGCCAACCGCTAAACCTGCCGCCAATACCCCCAGTGCCTGCCCACCTCGCCTCGTGGGACGCTCTTTTTGGCCTTGCGCCCCGGGTTCAGGCATCAGTGGAATGTTACGCCACCCGTGCTGCAAAAAATTGACGCCCATGAATAAGAGGGCAACCACAAAAATCGCCGTAAGCCACCAGGTGGGTAGGACATGAGAAAGCATAGCCCCAAGCTGCGGGCCCAAAATGGCCCCTCCTAAAAGCGGCCACGCATTGCCAAGATCGACCGCGCGGTTTCTCGCATAACCTACGGCTACCATGATCGATGTCAAGACATCGACTGCTAGGCTCGATCCGACAGCCATACGCACGGGCGTATGCCAAACTTGTGTCAAAAAAGGCACGACAATGACAAAGGCACTGCCGCCCGAAAATCCAGTCAGCGCCCCCGTCAAGATGCCTACCACGCTCAGCAAAAGCCATTGCGCGAACATCGTCTCACCTCGTTGCTTTGCCTTTCTCTACTATACAACGAGGATATGAACTTAACGGGCTGTCATGGCAATCACCATGCCGATATACAGGACGTAAAAGAGGCCTGCTGCAATCAGTTCGGAGACCATAAGAGGACCTTGCCGACTTCTCAACCAAATCCATAACGCCGCAAGCCATGTGACAATGCCCGTCAGCAATTCGAGCGCATCGAGGTGCCATGGTGTAAGTCCAATGCCTAACGCGGGCACAACACTGGACTGAAAGGCCATGGCCCCCGTGACATTGCCAACGGCCAACGTATCCTTATGCCGGCGAATCCAAATCACACTGTTGAGCACTTCAGGCAACTCCGTGGCCACGGGCGTCACAATTACCGCCAGCAAAAAAGCAGACAGATGAATAATTCCTGTCATCCCATCAAGGGCTGTCACAAAAAAATGCGCACCAATAATCAACCCCAATAGTGCCAAGACGACCTGCAATAGCGCTAACCAGAGCGGGGGATCAGGCCGGGTCGACAAGCGTAAACCTTGACTCGGATGAGACGCAGGGCCTTTCGCCTCACCGCCTCCTTTAACCAAGGCCACAGCATGAAAGGCGTAAAGTCCTAAAAGTCCTACGGCGAGATATGGATGCCACGGGCCAGGCAAAAGGCTGGCGACAATCGCCAGCCCGAATGCGACCAGAAAAAAGGCTAAGTCAGCCGTCATATGACTGCCATTTTCGACCGTTAACGACTGACGTCCTGCCCACAAAAGGCCCGCCCCAATCACCAAAAATCCCACCGTGGACAACATAAAAGGAGCCCCTAAAATCGCGCCCAACCCAATTGAGTTTTCGCTGGTCCCTTGTCCAAACAATATGGCGATAACAGGGACTAAGGTCTCTGGCAACGCGGTCCCCAATGCCGCCAATAATGAGCCAACGGCTCCTTCATCCAAATGAAGGCGAAACCCAACCCACTCAATGCCGTTCGTAAAATAGTCGGCGGATAAAACAATTAGGACCATGCCACTCAGCGTAATAAGCAATAACGACATCAATACGTCCCCCGTGTCCCAGCCAGTTAATCCATTATATGGGCTGGCCGTGCTCCGCTATTCATGAGCCAGCCAAAAGTTCTGCTGTCTAAGGGCTTCGTAAACGACAATCGCCACACTGTTGGCTAAGTTTAAGGAGCGTACCCGGCTGTCCATGGGAATCACATAAAAGGCGTCCGGATAGCGTTCCATTAAGTATGATGGTAAACCGGTGGATTCCCGGCCAAATACCAAGACCGCATCCGGTCCGTATTGCGGCGCCGTATATAACTTCTGGCTGTGCGAAGAGAAATAATACCAATGAGCGGGGTCGCCCAACTGATCGACCACGCTTTGCCAATCGGGGTGTACCTGCATGTCGACAAAGTCCCAGTAATCCACCCCGGCCCGTTTCAAATACCGATCACTCACCGAAAATCCTAGCGGTTCCACCAAATGCAGATGGGTACGGGTTGCTGCGCACGTGCGCGCAATATTTCCCGTATTCGGAGGAATTTCCGGCTCTACCAACACCACATGCACCGACCGGCCCTCCTATTGTTTAACATTTGCGGTCAAGAACGACCACTATAATAGTCAATTTGGCGAAATTCCATATAAAGTTCCGCCAATCGTCCGAGCAGATCTGCCTGATCCAGTTCCCGCAAAACATCTGCCAACGCCAAGAAATAGCCGCGGGCCTCATCTGCCAAAAGATCACTGTTTTGCATAATGTCACCTCTGACAGGCAGTCTGCCCCGAAAATGGCCTTATGATACGACGCCCGCGCGGCTCCATAGCGCATCCAAGAGCATGCGGGCGATGGGGCCCGCTTGGCCTGTTCCAATCAGGTGGCCATCAACCTTGGTAACCGGCAATACTTCCGTCGTGGTCCCTGTTAAAAAGACCTCATCAGCCGCTTTTAAAGCCTCCACCGAAAAAGGCTGCTGCACCACTGGAAGCTGAAGGCGCTGGGCCTCTTCGAGAAGGACTTCCCGCGTAATTCCGGGCAAGATATAGTTTGTCACCGGCGCCGTCATCAGTTGGCCATTTTGGGCAATAAACACATTGGAACTGGTGGCTTCGGTCACCATCCCATCGCGCACAAAGATGGCATCAAACAGTCCTTGACGGTGCGCTTGTTCCTTGGCTAACACATTGGGCAAAAGCCCAATGGTCTTAATCCAGACTTTGGCCCAGCGATCGTCATAAGTGGTCATCACGCTGACTCCGTCATGCCATGCGTCCATATTGCGAGCAGGCACGGGCCGTATCCACATTAACACCGTCGGCTTCGTGCCGTCGGGCGGGAACGCGTGAGCCCTAGGATAAGCCCCGCGGGTAATTTCCAGATACAAAGCCCCATCGGCTTCCGGAAATTGCTCTAACAAACGATCGGCGCCTTGGGTAATAGCCGCCAAGTCAACGCCGGGCAACGCAATACCGCGCAAAGACCGCTCAAGCCGAGCCATATGCCGTGACCATTCAAAGAATTGATGGTGATAGACGCGCACGACCTCGTACACCCCATCGCCGAATAAAAATCCACGGTCGTCAAATGAAATCCGCACGGCGCTTTCGTCGACAAGCGCTCCATTCCAATAGACTTGCACGATGTGGGTCCCTTCCTTCGTGTCTTAGGTTTGTGCCCGGCCTTTATAGATTACACCGCGCAAGGGGTCTAACGTGACAATCTGTCCCTCAGCCCATCGTGTTCGCGCATTTTTGACGCCCACAACGGCGGGAATTCCCAACGTGACCGCCACCACGGCAATATCCGAGGTGCGACCGTCTCGTTCGGCGATTATCGCCGCCGCTTTTTCAAAAAAGGCGTGTTGGTCGGGCGTATAGTCCACGGCCACAGCAATATACGGTTCATCACGCGGTGGCGGGTTAGCCCCGGGATAACGCACGGGGGCCGTAACGGGGTGCCCATAGCCAAGGCCCATGCCCACGACTTCGGGGCGCGATACCGTCTCCACCCGCACCAAGTTGGTTGTACCGGGAATGCCCGCGGGAACCCCCGCGGTGAAAATGACTAAATCGCCATCTTGCACATACCCGCGGTCTGCTGATTCTCCAATGGCCGTAGCCGCCATATCTGAAGCGCCATCGACACCCGGAGAATGCAAGGAGTAGACCCCCCACGAAATTTGCAATTGACGCGCTACCTTCAGATTCGCCGATAACGCAATAATCGGCACTTCGGGGCGGGCCCGGCTGACCATCCGCGCGGTATAGCCCGTTGAGGTCACCGTAATGATGGCTCGTGCCCCCAAACTTTCCGCCATTTCGGCGCTAGCTTGACTGACCGCATCGGCAACCCGTGCCACGGTATGCACGCCATGACTGACGTATTCCGGGCGGTCATCAGCGTCTTCGGCAATCTTCGCCATCATTTTAACCGATTCCACCGGGTACGCCCCGGAGGCGGTTTCGGCCGACAACATCACGCTATCTGATCCATCCCAAATCGCGTGGGCGACATCGGACACTTCAGCCCGTGTGGGACGCGGGGCATGCGTCATCGACTCAAGCATTTGTGTGGCAGTGACGACGGGAATGCCTAAGCGGTTAGCATGCGTAATGATTTCTTTTTGAAGCCAAGGCACCCGTTCAGGCGGTAATTCGACGCCGAGGTCGCCGCGAGCCACCATCACGCCATCGGACAACGCCAGAATTTCTTTAAGATTGTCGACCCCAGCCCGGTTTTCAATTTTGCTAATAAGAAACACGCCGCTATTATAATTTTCGAAAAATTTTCGGATTGTTAAAACGTCTTCCGCGGAGCGGATAAAGGACGCTGCCACGAAATCGATGTCTTCCTCAATGCCCATGCGCAAGGCTGCTTGATCAACATCCCCCAAAATATCCAAAGGCCACGTCAAATCTGGGGAGCTAATCTTCTTGCGGCTTTGCAATGTGCCGCCGACAACCACTTCGCAACGCAACGTCAGCCCTTTTTGGTCAATGCAGCGCATAACAATATTGCCGTCATCAATCCACAAAATTTGTCCCGGTTTAACCAACTGATAAATCCCTTCCCAATTGACAGACGCCGAAAGGCCTGTGACGTCATCCTCTTGAGTCAAGAAAAATTCATCATGCTCATGCAAAAGGAGCGGAGCAGGCAAATCCCCTAGGCGTACTTCAGGGCCCCGGGTATCGAGCATAATGCCGGTATAGCGCCCTAACTCTTGGGAAATCTGGCGAATCTGATGAATTCTTTGCCGGTGGGTTTCAACATCCCCATGGGATAAGTTTAAACGGGCGACATCCATTCCGGCTTCAATCATAGCCCGTAGCACCTCTGGATGGTCACAGGCAGGACCAATGGTCGCAACAATCTTTGTTCGTCTCACGCAATATCTCCTTTTACCGCAATCGTCCCAAATGTTCGGCAATTAACTCGGTAGCTTCTTCCGCCTCGCCCTCAGGTACCTGCACTTCAATGGTGCCGCGGTCATTTTCATCAAGTTCAACAATTTTCAAGGTGACAAGGAAGCTTTCTTGTTCCAAAAGCGCTTGCACACGTTCCGCAATCGCTTTGGTAGGTGCAATATATACGACCGTCCACATTATATAGCCTCCCGAAGAGTAGGTCATCTAGGGTAAGAATACAATGAACGGCCCGCACTCACAACTGCAAGCCGTTCATTAAATAGACAAAAATTCCTACCATTCGAGCGGCATGCTCTCATGTTTCGACGAATCTTTCTCTGCCACGCGGAATAACGACAACAAAGCGGCTAATAAAGACAAGGCCACTAAGACATACAGTGAATATCGGGTCGACGGAATCCACGGTCCTTTGGGTCCGCCGGCTTTCTCCACCCCGCCGTGGGCTATCAGGACCACAGCCATAATGGTACCGGATAACGCCGTGCCCATCGCCATGCCTAAGGACCGGGCCATATTTAAGATACCGCCGCCCACTCCCAAGCGTGAACTCGGCAAGCTGCCCATGACCGAGGAATTGTTGGGCGGCGTAAACACCCCTAATCCAACTCCCACCAAAACCAATTCAATCACCATCATCACCACACTGGGATGAAGGCTTAACGTCCACGCCAATAACAAGCTAGCTAGTCCCGTAAGCGCCATGCCGCTTGTCGTTAAAAGTCGGGGCCCATACCGGTCCGCCATCGCCCCGGCTTTCGGCGCTGCCACCGTCATCCCTAAGGGCACGGCGGTTAAAATCAACCCGGTGACGGCTGAATTGAAGGTCAAAACACGTTCAAAGAAAAACGGCATGAGAAACAGCACGCCAAACATCGCGAGATATGACAACAAACCGGTGAAGTTGCCGACACTAAACACCCAAATCTTGAAAAGACGCATGTCGACCAAGGGTGCGCGGAAAGACAATTCCCGAAAAATAAACCCGACAAGCAACAGTCCCGAGGCGGCAAACATACCCAATATCGTAGGCGACGTCCACCCCCACGAGTTCCCTTCCGTCAAGGCCATCATGAGCAACACCAAGAAGGGGGTCATAAGCGCCGTGCCCCACCAGTCAAACGTCGTCTTGTGTCCCGACAGCTTATCTTTCGGCAAAATCGCGGCGGCCATCAATGTTCCAATGAGCCCCACCGGCACATTGACATAAAAAATAGCCCGCCACCCGAAGAGTCCAATCAATCCTCCTCCGATAGCTGGCCCTAACGACAAACCAATGGCCTGCGCTGATCCTTGAAACCCAATGGCACGTCCCCTAACTGATGCGGGGACCGTCGCCGTGATAATGGCCACCGAATTGGCTTGCAACATCGCGGCGCCTGCCGCTTGAAAGACACGAGAGACAATCAACATGGGCAAATTGATAGCCGCGCCGCACGCAGCCGAGCCAATAATAAAGACCAAGAAACCAAACGTATATAAGGGCCGTCGCCCCATCATGTCTGCTAAGCGGCCAAATAACGTTAAAAGCGTGGCCAACGTCAGCAGATACGCAATTAATACCCAACTCACCAACGAAGCACTGGCATGAAAATAGGTGCTCAAATCGGGCAATGCGACATTGACGATACTGGCATCCACTGCCGCCATGAACGCTCCAATACACACGGTTGCAACCACTAACCAAATATAATTGTCGCGGGACGTATACCTTTCGAGAGGCAACGAGTGCCAAATTCCTCGGATCCCCGTCGCTCGTGCCACTGTCGCACCTCCATTTTGTGAATATTTTCTCAAATAGCCCGATCAGATTACGGAAGTATTATCCCACCATCATCTTAATAAATCTAGCACTTTGCGTACTCTTTTCTTGCCCTATTAGAGATCGTACAATGCAGAGAAGAGCGACTCTGGTATGCGTCTTGTCCGCTTATTCTTCTTTGGAGGTTTTTCATTCCGTTTGATGCCTTCTTACTGCGCCAATTGTCTCACCGTTGGAACACGCGCTGGGCGGGTTTGGAGGTCGCCAGCGTTTTGGCGGACAAAAGCCGTTTGGCCCTCCAAGGCTGGCACCCGGCCACGCGCCAGAAATTGTCCATCTTGATTGTGCTCGAAACAGGGCTGGCGCGAATTCACGAAACACGCCATCCCCTTGCCTGGCCCAAGGCGTTGCAGCCGATCTTTACCCGCCTAGGGGCGTTCACGATTGACCAAGTGTTTACCCCGAGTCTCGATCGCATTTTATGGCTTGGCATTACCTGGCGTGATGACTGGGGTACAGCCGTGCATGGATTTATGGTGATTGAATTGACCGGACGTTTGACCAATATTATGGTGTTAAACCAAGACCACATCATTCTGGGAGCGTTACGCCGCCCGTCCGCTAATGCCAACAGCCGGTCTATTCAGCCGGGGCAGCCTTACACGCCGCCTCCCGCCTTTGCCAACCCCTGCATCACGCATACCGTCAAAGATTTACCTCCCGCGGCCAAAGACCTGGCGACATTGCCTGAGTGGTCATGGGACACGTTTTGCAACGATCTTAACAGCTACCGCCTTCCATTCTATCACCTGCGTCACGAAGGCCACGAAGATGTCTGGATTGCACCTAGGCCAGGGTGGGAAGCCTCTCCTATCCCAGATCCCGACGCTATCTTGGATGAGCTATTCTGGCGCGTAGACCGCGAACGCCGCATCGCCAATTTGCAGCAACAATTGGTATCCCATTGGAAAGACCGCTATAACCATTTATCAGCGAAGCTGGCGGAGGCGGAAAACGGCGCCCGAGAGAATCCCGAAACCTATAAGGAGCAGGGCGATTTGTGGTACGCCTATCAATACCTTTTCCAAGATCCCCATGTGCAAGAATACCACGTGCCGTCATTGTCCAATCCCAGCCAAACCATCACGTTGACGCTTCAAGAAGGCAAAACGCCTCCTCAAATGGCAGACGCCTGTTATCGCGCCTATAAGAAAAGCAAACACCGCGTAGCCGCCAACCAGCGTCTTGTGACGGTGCTCAGCGAAGAGCGGACTGCGGCCAAAGCGGCTTGGGATGACGCCTTGGCGCCGCAGTCCGAAGAGGAGTTGCGCAAGAAATTAGCCGACATTGCCCCGCGCATGCGCCACCGCGTCCAAAACGCCCAACAGTTCCGCCGCTTTACCAGCCAAGGCGGCTATGATATATGGGTCGGACGTAGTCGTGAGGAAAACCAAGAATTGACGATCAGACGGGCACGTCCCGATGATTTATGGTTTCACGTCAAGCAAAGCCCTGGTTCTCATGTCGTACTGTTTTGCGGAAAAGCCAATCCGAGTCTCGAAGACCTATTAGACGCGGCTCAGCTAGCGGTCTATTATAGCCCTGTCAAGCATTCCTCCACCGTTGCCGTCGATTACACGCGCCGCAAATTTGTCCGCAAAAGGCCTCATGCCGAAGCCGGGCAAGTGCTTTATGAGCGTGAAAAGACTTTATATATTACCCCTGAGCCCGACCGATTGCGGCGTTTAGGTGCTACCAGCGACAAGCTTGCCACCGATATTTAGCGCTTCGGCGCGGTCAGTGGCAGCCCTTGCTGACACAAGGGGCATTCATCGGGAGCCCAGTTGCGCACCCCCGTCAATTGCAGCACGGAAGCGACGGGGACGTCCCAGGGCAAGGGGACTTGTGAGCGGTTGACCAAGGTGCCTACAGCTACCACCCGTCCTCCTTGCCGTTCGACGGCCTCCATCACTTTGCCTACCGAAAACCCGGTCGTGATGGCGTCTTCGACAATCACGACAGGCTCACCCGGCTCTAGATGAAAACCCCGGCGAAACTGCATCGAGCCATCCGTATCTTTTTCGGCAAACAGCACCCTGGCATTGCCCATCGTGCTGGCTAGCTGGTAAGCCGGAATGATGCCGCCGACCGCCGGACCCACCACGGTTCGCGCCGAAATGTCGCCTAGGCGCTCTCGTAAGATCTCAATCCACGGAATTAAACGCTGAGGCCATTCCGTCAAGCGCGCTAATAAGAAGAATGTGTCGCTATGGCGTCCCGTAGTTAATAAAAAATGCCCTTGGAGATAGGCTCCGACCTCCTGCAAATCTTCAAGCGTTCCAGCCTGCGTCACGAATGACCCGCTCCTTTTAGATAGGTTGTCATAATCATTTCGAGTTCCTCATACTTTTGTTCGGGATTTTCCGCATGCGTCAAGGTCCGGCCAATAACCAAGTCCGTAGCCCCCTGCTGCAAAGCGCCTTCGGGCGTAATCACCCGGCGCTGGTCATCTAAGCTGTCTGTCCGGCTGCGAATACCCGGCACAACAAAGCGGCCATCTGACCAGATTTCGCGAACCAACGGCAACTCCTCTCCAGACGTCACCACCCCATCCAATCCGCTGCGAAGCGCGAGACGAGTCAGCTCGCCCACATGCTGAGGGATGGGACGTTCTATGCCTAAGAGCCGCAAATCCTCTTGGTCCAGACTTGTGAGCACGCTCACGCCAACCACATCCATATCACCCTTTTGAGCGACCGCTTCTTGGCACATTGCCAGCCCGCCGTGTAAATGAATCGTCACTAAGCTCACCCCGATGCGCGCGAGTTGGCCGACCGCGTGACCCACCGTGCGCGGAATATCGTGGAGTTTGAGATCCAAGAAGATGATGCGCTGTTGATGTAAAATCCAGTTGGCCACCGCTTGAGGCCCCATTTGATAAAACAGTTCCATACCCACTTTGTAGTGGCGATGACGAGGAAAGCGGGCCATGAGCCGTTCTGCTTCCTCTTGAGTGGATACGTCCAAGGCAATCCACATCACAGGTTGTGTGGTCACTGTCCACCTCCTCGAATTGGCGCGCGTCCGGGCAACGCCTGACCCACTGCGTCGCGTACGGAAGCAAATCCGTATTCGTGCAGTACTTGGGGCAATGCTTCAATGATTTCATTCATCCGCTTTGGATATTGAAACGTGACGGTCCCCACCATCACGGCCTGCGCGCCCGCCAAGAGAAATTCGAGAACGTCGGTCGCGGTAGAAATACCGCCCATGCCAATAATGGGGATGTTGACACTCTGCGCGACTTCATACACCACGCGCAAAGCCACCGGTTTAATTGCGGGGCCGGACAGTCCACCGGTCACCCCGCCTAGCGCGGGGCGGCGGTGTTTAATATCAATCGCCAGTCCGACAAGCGTATTGATAGCCGAAATCATGTCCGCCCCCGCGGCTTCTACCGCCTGCGCAATGAGCGCAGGATACGTCACGTTGGGGGAGAGTTTCACCATCACAGGCAAATCAGTGACTTGCCGCACCGCTCTCATCACCGCATACGCCTGATCCGGGTCTTGACCAAAACTCATGCCGCCTTCTTTGATGTTGGGGCAAGAAATATTGACTTCCAATGCCGCCACTCCGGGTTCATGGTTCATGCGCTCTGCGACCTGAGCATACTCGTCAACGGTATGCCCAATAATATTGACAATCACCACCGCATTCTGGTCGCGTAAAAAGGGCAAATCCTCTTGCAAAAACACATCCATACCAGGATTTTGCAGTCCAATGGAGTTCAACAGTCCCAAAGGAGTTTCCCAGACCCGCGGCGTAGGATTGCCGAGCCATGGCTCAGGCGACACCCCTTTGACGCTGACACCGCCCAATGCCCCAATATCGACATACCGGCTATATTCGGGACCAAATCCAAAGGTTCCCGACGCGGCAATCACTGGATTTTTCAAGGTGAGTCCCCGTGGCAGGGACACGCTGACGTCTATCACCATATCAACTCCTTGGCCGCAAAGACCGGACCCTCAGTGCAGACCCGGCGATACTCTGCGTGCTCTTTTCCGTGAGCCTTCACGACACACGCTAAACACGCTCCAATGCCGCAGCCCATACGCTGTTCAAGCGCCACATAAGCTGTGGCTCGCCCTTCGCAGGCGGCCGACACAGCCGCTAACATGGGCGTGGGACCACAGGCGAACACTTGGCCGTCTGGATGATCCTGTAGCCAAGTTTCAACCGGCCCCATCACCGTACCGGCATGGCCGGCTGTACCATCATCGGTCGCCACAGTAACGTCAAGTCCCAAGTCTTTGAAATCTTGGGCCATTAACACCCAATCCGCGGTTCGTGCGCCGATAATGACGTCCGGCCGGCTCCTGTGCAGATAACGAGCGGCGGCTGCATATAGTGGCGGCACGCCCACCCCGCCTCCCACCAAACACCACGGCTTTGAGGGATCCGGGGCGGCAAAGCCATGGCCCAAGGGTCCTAAAATATCGAGAACCTCTCCATGACGTCTCTCGGCCAGCCATCTTGTGCCGTCTCCCACAATTTGAAACATCAACCCGACTTGGCCATTTTCTTGGTCGATGCGGGAAAATGACACAGGCCGCCGTAACATCCCAGGTGTCAAAATGTGCGCGAATTGACCCGGTTCGGCTTGGCTTAACACCGCACTGGAAATGATAAGCTCCACATGATCCGGAGCCACGGCCCTGTTTTCCACAATGGGGGCTAGCACTTGTTCGGATATAATCGTGTCTGCCATCTAATGCACCTGCCCCACGTGCAGCCACTCATTCAATGCATGCACCGAAAATGTCTGCTTATGCCGTTCGCGTAGGGCCTCTAAAGCCGCCCGCACGGTATCAAGCGAGGTAAAGCACAATACCCCTTGTTCCACCGCCGCGCGCCGAATCAGAAACCCTTCGCGTTCTTCACTGCCGCCGACGGTAATCGTGTTAATCACCAAGTCAAACTGCCCGTCCCGAATCATGTCCACCAAATTGGGGCGTGCCTCTCGAATTTTGTAGACAGGACGCGCCGGAATCCCTTGCGACGACAATAACGCCAAGGTTCCGGAGGTGGCATAGATGCGGTACCCCAGTTCCGCCAGCTCACGCAAGTAGGGCAACGCTTCGGCCTTGTCTTGGTCCGCAATCGTGGCCAAGATTTTGCCGCCAGCTGGCACGCGAAATCCGCCGGCAATCAGCGCTTTATAGAGGGCCGTCGAAAAGTCGTGGTCAATCCCCATGACTTCTCCCGTGGATTTCATTTCAGGCCCTAAAATCGCATCGACCCGTCCCAATTTGGCAAAGGAAAAGACCGGCATTTTAATGGAGAAGTGATCAGGGGCCTTCATGAGTCCCTGTCCCCAGCGGTCATCCATCTGCCCAGTCAAGCTCGCTTCCATGGCCAAGTCAACCAAAGGCACGCCGGTGGCTTTGATAATAAAGGGCACGGTACGACTGGACCGAGGATTGGCTTCAATGACGTAAACCTGATTGTTGACCGCCACAAATTGGACGTTGAGCAATCCCTTGACGTGCAACCCGCGACACAGACGTGTGGTAATGTCGACCACTTGGTCCATCACCACTTTGCTCGCGCGGACGGGAGGCAGCACCGCGACAGAATCCCCTGAATGAACCCCAGCGCGCTCGACATGCTCCATGATGGCAGGAATAATCACGCGCTGGCCGTCACTCACCGCATCGACTTCGAGTTCAAGACCAGACATGTAGCGGTCAATCAATAACGGCTGCCCTTGGCCCATTTCGGTATTTGTCGCCAAGTACTGTTTGAGTTGCGCGCGGTCCTCAATAATCCGCATGGCCCGGCCGCCTAGCACAAACGAAGGACGCACCAAGACCGGGTAGCCAATATCCTCGGCCGCGGCCAAAGCTTGTTCCTCTGTAATGGCGGTATGCCCAGGCGGACGTTTAATGTGCAGCTCTTCGAGCAAAGCATCGAATTGTTCGCGATCTTCCGCTTGGCTAAGTCCCTCAAGGTCCGTGCCAATAATGTGCACGCCATTTTTCTTGAGGTCTTCCGCTAAATTGATGGCGGTTTGACCGCCAAATTGCACCACCACCCCCAAAGGCTGCTCCCAATCGACAATATTGAGCACGTCTTCCAAAGTGATAGGTTCGAAATACAAGCGGTCCGACGCATTGAAATCCGTGGAGACTGTCTCCGGATTATTGTTGACCATAATGGCTTGATATCCCAGCCGCTTCAGCGCGTTCAAGGCGTAGACGCTAGCCGCATCAAATTCAATGCCTTGCCCAATCCGAATCGGGCCCGATCCGATTACCAGCACTTTAGGGCCTGGCAGGGGCACCGCCTCGCTACTCGGCTCATAGGTCGCATAGTAATAGGGCGTACGCGCGGGAAATTCCCCCGCACAGGTATCCACCATCTTATATCCCGGGCGCACGCCTCTTTCCAGCCTTGCCCGCCGGACTGCTTGCTGAGTCGAGCCAATCAACTGCGCAATCCGGACATCAGAAAATCCTAGCTGCTTGATCGTCCATGCCTCGTCAAGCCATTGATCGGGATGGCTCTTGAGCCATTCTTCCCAGCGAATGATTTCCGCCATGCCTTCCAAAAACCATGGATCGATATGCGTTTTCTGGGCTAACTCTCCGACTTCGAAGTGCCGACGCAAGGCTTCTGCTAGATAGAATAACCGTTCGTCCGTTGCCGTGACACTGCCCGCCCAAATCGCATCGTCTGAAAGCGTCGTCAAATCCGCGTCGTACAAGCCCATCTTGCGGATTTCCAACGACCGCACCGCCTTTTGCAGTCCCCCTGGGAATGTGCGGTCGATTGCCATCACTTCCCCCGTCGCTTTCATCTGCGTGCCTAACATCCGGTCGGCCGTGGGGAACTTGTCGAAGGGCCAGCGCGGAATTTTCACGACCACGTAATCTAACGCCGGTTCAAAGGCCGCCGTGGTGTCTTCTGTGACGGGATTAGCAATTTCGGGCAAGGTCAAGCCTAAGGCGATTTTCGAAACAATACGGGCAATGGGGTAGCCGGTAGCCTTGGAGGCCAATGCACTGGAACGCGAGACCCGAGGATTGACTTCGATCACCCAATAGCGGCCATCAGGATGCAACGCGAACTGCACATTGCATCCCCCTTCGACGCCCAAATGAGTGACAATGTCAATGGCCGCTGAACGCAACATTTGATATTCATAGTCGGTCAGGGTCTGGCTGGGAGCGACGACGATGGAGTCCCCCGTATGCACTCCCACCGGATCAAAGTTTTCCATGTTGCAGACAATGATAATGTTGCCCGCACTGTCACGAATGACCTCGTATTCCACTTCTTTGGACCCGGCGATGGATTCTTCCACTAATACCTGCGTAATGGGGCTCAAAGCTAGAGCATGCGGCAGACGTTCCAACAATTCTTCAGGGCTGTGTGCAAATCCCCCACCCGTGCCGCCTAAAGTATAGGCAGGACGCAGTATCACAGGATACCCAATCTCATTAGCAAAGGCCAGTCCCTCTTCCACCGTCGTCACCGTGCGGCTCGCCGGAATGGGGTGTCCTAACCGAATCATCAGATTCCGAAATTCTTCCCGGTCTTCTGCCATTTTAATCGCCGACAACGGCGTGCCTAACAACGGAATGCCTAAATCGGTCAGCACTCCTGACCGGCCAAGTTCCGACGCTAAATTGAGCCCCATTTGCCCACCCAACGTGGCCAATACCCCATCTGGCCGCTCTTTGCCCAAAATATAGGCTAAAAAGGACACCGTGAGCGGCTCAAGGTAGACGGTATCGGCAACGGACAAGTCGGTCATAATCGTGGCGGGATTGCTATTGACAAGCACCACCTCCACACCTTCTTCGCGTAAGGCCCGGCAGGCTTGGGTTCCCGCGTAGTCGAATTCCGCGGCTTGGCCAATGATGATGGGACCCGAGCCAATGACCAGGACTTTACGCACATCTGGTCTCTTAGGCATGCTGTGCCTCTCTCCCCTCACGTACCATTGTCAAAAATTCATCAAACAGATAATGAGAATCCCAAGGCCCTGGCCCCGCTTCGGGATGATGCTGCACCGTCAAGACCGGCTTTTCGCGGTGTTGAAAGCCTTCAACCGTTTGATCATGCAAGTTGGTCAGACGGATTTGGTAACGATCCAGAAGGGGCTGGGCTTCCACGGCATACCCATGGTTTTGCGAGGTAATCAACACTTTCCCCGTCTTATGATCCATCAGCGGGTGATTGGCGCCATGATGGCCAAACTTCAAAGGATAGGTGTGGGCCCCTTCCGCTAATCCAATAAGTTGGTGCCCAAGACAGATGCCCAGTGTAGGATAATGGTCGACACAATGTTTGACCGTTGGCAATAAATCGGTAAACAGGCTTGGATCCCCGGGTCCATTGGAGAGCACGACGCCATCCGGATGATACCCATCAAGTTCCGTGGGCGTAATGGTGCAAGGCACGACAGTTACCGACATGCCGCGCACCCCCAATTGTTCCATAATAGAGTTCTTAGCCCCGTAATCAATCACGACAACATGCGGCCCTTCGTGTTCCACGTGATAAGGCTCAGGGGTGGTCACCGCATAAACGCTTTTAGACAAATCAATAGCCGCCATCGCTTCTTCTAGTACCGAGGCTGGCGTATCAGCGCTGGCTAAAACGGCGTGCTGGGTCCCCGCACTGCGAATGTACAATGTGAGTTCACGGGTATCGACGCCGGCCAATCCCACCTTGTGATACCGCTTAAGGTAGCTGTCAAAACTCTCGGCCCCGCCAAAGTGCGACGGAATTCGAGCGTAATCTTTGACAATGACAGCTTCCGCCCACGGAAATAATGACTCTGCCGCTTCCGCAAAGGTGCCGTAGTTGCCAATCAAGGGATAGGTCAGCACCACGATCTGCCCGTAATACGAAGGGTCGGTCAAGATTTCTTGGTAGCCCGTCATGGCCGTGTTAAAGACCACTTCGCCCGCCGCAATTTTTTCCGTGTCCCCGATTAAGGTGCCTTCAAATTGGGTGCCATCGGCAAAGCGTAATCGCCCTTTCATCCCAGCACCTCCTGTTCACGCATCGTCCAGCGTCCCCCGACCATGGTTGCGACGGCCCGCCCTGTTAATGTGGCACCCGCTAACGGGGTATTATGGCCTTTAGAGTAAAAGGCTGCGGGATCCACGGTCCATACCGCGCCTGGGTCAATTAAGGTAAAGTCCGCGGCCGCACCTGGGCTAATTCCGGCATAGCTTTGCCGCAGCACTTGATGGGGCATGGCGGTCAGCTTTGCAAACAAATCCAATGGACTTAGCAAGCCCCGGCCCAAGAACACCGTCATGACCGTTCCCAAAAAGGTTTCGAGGCCGCTTATCCCAAAAGGTGCTTTGTCATAGGGTTCCGCTTTCTCATCTGCGTGATGCGGGGCATGATCGGAGGCCAGCACATCGATAAGGCCAGAGGTCACGGCCTGAATGAGTGCCTCTTGCATGGCAGCGGGGCGTAGGGGCGGATTGACTTTCGTGACGGCGCTGTACTGCCATTCCCGTACCGCGTCATCGCTCAAAAAGAGATGATGGGGTGCCGCCTCGGCTGTTACGGCCAATCCCTTATTTTTAGCATACCGGACCGCCTCAAGCGATCCCGGAGCAGAGACGTGGGCGACATGTAAAATGCCTCGCGTCAATTGCACCAGTTCCACGTCCCGCCATACCATGATCGATTCGGCTTCCGCAGGAATTCCACCAAGTCCCAGTTGCTGCGAGATAGCGCCTTCATGCATAGAGCCCCCAGCGAACAAATCCGGGTCCTCGGAATGCTGGATGATCGGACGATTAAGCGTTGCACTGTAGCTTAAGGCCGCGCGCATAATCCGGCTATCCGCCACGGGATGGCCATCGTCGGAAAACCCAACCGCCCCGGCTTGCGCCATTTGGTACATCTCTGCGAGCTCTTTTCCCTCTTCACCCTTGGTCACCGCACCAATGGGCCAAATCCGAACAAGCCCTAACGTTTCTGCGCGTTCCTTCTGCCACTCGACCAGACTCGGGATATCCACCACCGGTTTCGTGTTGGGCATCGTGCACACCACCGTGAAGCCTCCCGCTGCGGCTGCGCGGCTCCCGGATGCCAAGTCTTCTTTATATTCCAAACCAGGGTCGCGAAAATGCACATGCATATCGGTCAGCCGGGGCACAAGCCACAAGCCCTTTGCATCGACCACAGGAAGGCTTGGGTCATAGTCCTCCACAAACACCCCATCACGCACCGTAACATCCAACACCGCATCAATTCCCCGGAACGGGTCAATCACGCGAGCCCCTTGGATGCGCCAAGAAGTTCCTGTATTACTCATTGTGAGCACCTCCTAATAATCGAAAGAGCACGGCCATCCTCACAGCAAGCCCGTTGCGCACTTGCCGCCCGACCCACGACCGGGATGAATCCAAAATCTCGGAATCAATTTCCACTCCGCGATTTTGGGGACCGGGATGCAAAATAATGGCATCGGGTTTCGCCCATTGAAGGCTGTGAGCGGTGACGCCCCAACGCGCGCGATATTCCCACAGTGACGGAATATCGCCCCCGGTCTGGCGTTCTTTCTGCAAGCGCAACACTTGAATCGCATCGACGCCTTGCAATCCTTCTTTCAAATCCGTGGTGACGGTGACGTGGCTGAGCTGCCGAAAGGAGTCGGGCATTAAAGAGGGAGGACCGATTAACACGACGTCCGCGCCTAGAGCCCGCAGGGCCCAAATATCCGAACGTGCTACCCGACTATGCAAAATGTCGCCGACAATGGCCACACGCAGACCATCAATACGTCCTTTGGCTTGTCGCAACGTGAGCATGTCCAATAATCCTTGGGTGGGATGCTCGTGCATACCGTCGCCCGCATTGATAATCGGAATGGACACCATCTGGGCGAGTTGCTGAGGCACTCCTGACACTTTATGGCGAATAATCGCGGCATCAATGCCCATTTGTACTAAATTGTCTGCAGTATCCCACAACGTCTCACCCTTCTCCACACTAGAACCAGATGGCTGAACGTTGATGACATCGGCGCTTAAATATTTAGCGGCCAACTCAAACGAATTGCGGGTACGCGTGCTCGGTTCGAAAAAGAGGTTAACGACCGCTTTGCCACGCAAGGTAGGTAATTTTTTGATCGGCCTGTCCACAATTTCGCCAAGATTCTCGGATAAATCCAACAAATCCTCGATATCCTGGGCGCTTAGGTGTTCTAGGGTCAGCAAATCTTTCATGCGTCCTCTCCTTTGCCATCCCGCTCCAAATACGCTTGGTCCATCCCATCGACTTCCTGCACTTTAACGTACACCCGCTCCGCGCGCGCGGTAGGCACATTTTTCCCCACGTAATCAGCGCGTATGGGCAGCTCCCGGTGACCACGGTCGATCAAGACCGCCAGTTGAATCGCTTTGGGGCGTCCGAAATCGGATACCGCATCCATCGCCGCTCGAATGGTCCGGCCCGTAAACAACACATCATCGACCAGCACCACAACTTGCCCATTAATTCGATTAGGGGCCAGCGACGTCGCATCGACATTTGAAAACGGCCGCTGCTCCCAGTCATCGCGGTATAACCCAATATCCAGCACACCCACCGGAGGAACTTCGCCTTCAATTGTGCCAATGTTAGCGGCAATGCGGTGGGCCAGCGGCACCCCGCGACGCCGAATGCCGACCAAGGTCATATTGGCGACCCCATGATTGCGTTCGACAATTTCATGAGCAATTCGCATCAACGCCCGCCGGATGGCGTCAGCGTCCAACAGCAGTGCTTGATTTTTCATAACCGCCTCCTTATGGACAGCAACCAAAAAATGCTCTAGCCTCGCGAAGGCTAGAGCAAAAAATTCTGGTTTTGCCCCTTTCCAGCCTCACGGGACTGGTGTTAAAGGATGTGACCTACACGAGATCATATACGACCGGGTGCTCGTCGTAAAGGCTTTCCGGACAATTCCGTCACAAAATTTGTCCAAACTCGCCAGGTCTTTACATACTTTAGCTTAGAATGCCGGTTTCTTCGCGATTTTATCCCTCGTGAAGACAATTCTTCGGTTATGATATCCAAGAGGACTGGCCCATCGTGTGATAGACGGGACCAGCACTGGATAGAAAGGCAGGGTGCTAGTGGCTCATCATAACGTGGACTTAAAGAAATTATGGCGCCGTACAGGCCTATTCATTCTCGGTTTGCTCGTTATTGGCGTCGGCTTAGCCATTTTGGTTGATCAAGGCAAACGGCACAATTTACTTCCCCCCGAGACCATTGACCCCATTAAGGCCCTCATTGTACTCATGATCGGCGGGGCCATCTCGTACTTGCTCGAACGCTATCTGTTTCAATTGGCTGCTAGGGCGCTAGGAGCCAACCGCACCACGTCGTTACGCTTTTTGATTCGCTTGTTTCTCTTATTGGCCGTCATCTTGTCGGTCTTGGCCGCCTTTGGAGTTGGCCTCTCCTCCGTCGTCTTTGGCGGCGCCTTTGTCACCGCCATCATTGGTCTTGCCGGCCAAACAATGTTTGGCAACCTCATTGCCGGGATCGCCATCTTGGTCTTTCACCCGTTTGAAGTGGGAGACCGCATTAATTTTGTGGCATGGCAATACCCCGTGCTCATGCCGTCGTTTCCCCATGAGGCACTTAAACCGACTTATAGCGGCGTGGTCACGGACATTACCCTCATGTATACATCTTTGGCAACCGACACTGGCCCGACGATGGTCATTCCCAATGGCATTATCATTCAAGCCGCGGTGGAAAATATGGCCCACGCCAAAAAGCGCATCTTGCGTATGCGCTTTGATGTCGATATGGCCATTGATCCGGCAGAGTTGCTGCCACGCGTGGAAAAATTGCTCAATACGTTAGGCTTTGTGGGCAGTACGCCCCGCATTATTGATGTCACGCCCACCACATTTGCTCTGCTGTTGGTGGTTGACACGAAATTGCGGAGTGACGACGAGGTCCGCCATCAAATTTTTGGCCACCTCGTACCCATGATTCGCCACTTGGCCCATCCCGATTCCACCGAAAGTGGGAAATCCTAACGGCTTTTGAAAAAGCCAATCACCTTCGACATCTTTTTTAGGTATTAGCGGTTTATATAAAACAACGAAGCGCCATGTGCGTTTCTGGCCTGATGCTATTCAACAATCCACAATTAATTTAAGGCGCAATTATCCTAATGTATCGCCAATAAAGGGCGTTTCAATATGCGTTGCTTACCCTTAATTGGGTTTTGTGGCATGAGAGCACACGCCCTACGCTACACCACGCATGTTTTTAGGATGTGGCATCTATGACGGTCGAGGCTGCAAAGAAGTCACATACATAATGCCCGGTGATGCAATCAGTACGTCATAAAGGCCCGCAATCCGTGCGGGCCTCAAAGAACATATTCGTCCAATGAAGAAAGAGAGCCCTATACATTTTTACTCAAGGGTATCCTTGCGATTTCATGCCGGGCGAGTCGATTAACCGCATCACCTCTCCATTCATGATAATCAACACAGGTGCCCAGAAAACAGAGACCTTTAATGTTTGACCGAGCGCATCCGGCAGTGCCATGGGCATAGTCTGTCTTTCGAAAAATACCCAACTCAAATGGTCGTCGACTAAACCCATGTAGGCAGCCGGTGTCAGCGACGCGGCTTTTATGGCCTCAGCAGGTAGAATCCCCCCAGCGATGCAGCGACCAACCACATGCGGCAAATCTACAACAGGCTCTTGCTGCCATGTCGAACGGGTTAGATCGGTACTGATGGTGTCAGGATCCAACCCCGCTGCATGAGCTTCCGCAAACACCTGCCATGCAAAATGATGACGGCCATGGCCAACGTCCAACAAGACCTGTCGACTTCTAGCATTAGACAACGCACGAATCCGTGTTTCCAGATTCTCGCCTTCTGTCAAAGGCGCATAGATATGCGTAAGCACATCTCCTGGCCGAAGACTGGAGGCGACCAGCTCCGTCGGTAGAAATGTCGCTGTCCAATGGACCATCAGGGGAACATGAAAATGCTCCGCCCATAATAAGCCCGACTGCAGAAGGTCTTCGTCATCCTTGCGGTCATTCTGACCCAATCGGATCTTGAATCCCAAAAAGCATCGAGACATGTGGACCGCGTGAGCGGAGGGCTTAGCCATGTGAAGCATCGCCTCACGTAATCTCGGTATCTGCGGAAAAGGTTTTAACCCTTCAGGCAACAGGGACACCCACCACCGAACAGATTCAAACGGGGATGGATTTTCATAAGTCCAAGAGGCCCAACCGTAAGTTCCTGCATCAGCCGCATGGCGAACTCCTGATTTCTTTAACCACGCCTCGGGAACCCCTATGGAGTCATTGTTTCCCCGGTCAATATGGGCGTGCAGGTCGACCAGACCTGATACGACAATTATATCTTCCCGAAGCGACACGTACCGATCCTCAGTCCCTTTCACATCCACTTTGAGTTCCTCTAACGGCTGCACTCCCCCTTCAGTCAGTCTCTGACCTCCGGTAAAGGTCCACTCTCCCACCTAAGTCACCTTCTTCTACGCTATTGCGAAATGGCTTCAAGCTGCGCGTTATTGGTACGGGGGCCAAAAAATCCTATTGTAATCGCTACAATCGCCATCGCCAATCCGATCGTCACAAACACGCCATTGACACCATAATGCTGAAGAACCACCGCAATCAAGAAAGCCGTTAGCATGGAACTCAATCGACTCCAGCTATACGTAAATCCAATTCCCGTCGACCGTGCCCGGGTCGGAAACAACTCGGATTGATAGGCATGAAACGTTGCAGAAAAAGCATTATTAAACAATGTAATTCCTACCCCTACGAGAACAATCAGTAACGGACTTCTCACATGGGCAAACAACAATCCCAGGGCCCCAATAGACAAACTCTCAATCACAATTAACCACTTGCGCTGAACCCGTTCAATCACTAGCATGGCAAACCACGGACCCACCGGATTGATAACGGCGATAAGAAACGTATAGAACAAGCTGTGCAACAGAGTAAATCCTTCTTTGAGCAACAAAGTGGGAACCCACGCAGCAAATCCATAAAACCCGATTGTTTGAAAGAACTGGAAAATCATCATCATGATTGTGCGACCGCGGTATGCGGGTTGCCAGATTTCGCGGAAAGGATTGTCGGACGCCACCTCAGGCAAAGCTGGCAAAGGGGCGGGCAAGGGAGCATTAAGTTCTTCCCTCACACTTTGCTCAATGCAGCTCATAGCCTTATCCGCGTCTGCGACACGTCCATGAAGCGAATACCAGCGGGGCGATTCGGGAATCCGCAAGCGGATAAACCAGACGATAAGAGCTCCCAACGCGCCAATCAGCACCACCCATCGCCAGCCTGACAGTAAGATATGGGTCGGAACCAGTACATAGGATAGGAATGCAACCACGGGAACAGCGGTATAAGTAATAACTTGGCTGAAGGCGATATACTTTCCTCGAGTGTTATGCGGTACTACTTCCGTAATATAGGTGTCAATGACGACTAGTTGAGCCCCGATTCCAATCCCAGAAAGCGTGCGAAACGCTAAAATCCACCCAACCGAAGGAGACAGCGCCATGAGTGCTACAAAAAATGAATATAAAATCAAAGAAAATGTGAATACCGTTTTTCTTCCCCACAAATCGCTAATAAGGCCAAAGCCAATGGTTCCGACGAACATACCTGCAAAACCTAGTGAAATAAACAAAGTGAGATCGGCCAAAGTAAACATTTTAGCCGACAACAAAGCCGCCCCCACGTACCCAGCCATGAAAAGGTCATAAAACTCAAACCATCCGCCCATGGAGATCAGGGTGACAAAACGCCGGAAATAGTGGGTAGGCGGTAAACGGTCCAACCGCGCGGCAATGGTTGCGGGCGCCGTTTGAGCAAAATCACTCATAATAATTGCCTTCTTTCCAATAAATTTACTTGCGCGATAATTACGGGCACAAAACACTTAAGGAGCGAAAATCCCCATACAAAACAATGGAGCCGCATTTTACTAGCTGACGATCTGCGTCAGCCACTCCTCCGTATCCGCAAGACGCTGAATATCTATCCCCGTGTCATATCCCCAACCCTCGAGCCATGTGACGAGTTTGACCGAATTCAAATTACCAGGCGCATTAGGAGCAAAAGGACAGCCTCCTAGTCCTGCAAGCGCCGACTCAAATCGTCGGATTCCTAAATTTAGAGCCGCTTTCACATTCTCCTGCCCCAAGCCAGCACGGTCGTGAAAATGTATTGCCAGAGGCACATCGAGCACCGCCGCCTGCACACCCCGAACGATGCGATCGACCTTCTCAGGAGTCGCCACCCCAACCGTATCCGCAAGCACAATTTCACAAGCACCAGCCGCCACATAACGTCGGGCAATTTCAGCCACCACCTCTTCTCCACCGACTTCTTCCGAGTAAGGGGAGCCAAACGCGCAAGAAACGGCCCCGCGCAACTTCATTTTGTTGTTGGACTGTTCGGCAAGCGATTCAAACTCCCGCAAAGAGGCCTCAAGTGGACGCCCCACATTATCTTGTTGGTGACGCGGGCTAGCGGACACAACGTAAGTCAAATAGTGCGCATGGGTAAGCTTTGCGCGATCATAACCCCGCCTATTGGGAATTAGCGCAATCCACTGCGCAATGCTGGTTGGCAGCCGAGACAAGACTACTTCCGCATCAGCCATCTGCGGCACCATCTTGGGAGACACAAACGATGCCACTTCAATCCACTGCACACCGGCCTCTACTAGCCGGTTGACCAATTCAACCTTGATAGCCGTTTCCACAAACTGGTCCAAATCCTGCAACCCGTCACGCGGTGTCACGTCAATAATTCTGGCTACACCCATTTACCGGATCACTCCTTCCGCTTTGAGACGGTCGATGTCAATCAAGCTTCTGCCCAGTACCTGCTGAAGGACGTCGGATGAGTCACGCCCCACCGCCCCCCCCGCCAAGAGAATTCTGCCAGGCGTCGCACTGAGACGCGGCACCACACCCAGCATTCCGACGAATTCTCCTTGATCCGCAGGAACACGCACCATCATATCTCTTGCCAAGAACTGTGGATCTTGAGCAATGTCCTTGGCACTCATAACCAAACCGGCAGGGACTTGAGCAGTCGTGAGCTTTTCCAATACGAGGGTAGCCGTCAAAGATGAAGTCCATTTTGTGATAACTTCATCTAGCACATCAGCATGTTTCACACGCTGCGGATTGTCCGCAAATCGCGGATCTGATAACAGGTCGACTCTATTCATCGCTGACGCCAAGGCCGCAAACGTCCCCTCCGTATTCGCACCGATAGCCACCCATGATCCGTCTGCTGTAGGATAAGTGCCTGAGGGAGCTGCCCTGAGCAGCTGATTACCTGATCTCTCCTGAATGATTCCTTCATTAAGGTATTCGGGCATCATCGCTTCCGTTAGACTCAGTACGGATTCTGTCAGGGCCACATCTACTAGCTGCCCTTCCCCTGTATTATCTCGATGCCTCAAAGCGGTGAGAGCACCGATGACGCCATATAGGGCGGCCAGTTCGTCACCTAGCGAGACGCCTGTGCGGACTGGTGGGCGGTCTGGATAGCCAGTAACATAACGGATGCCTCCCATCGCTTCCGCAATGTTTCCAAAGCCCGGACGGTCTTGGTAGGGACCTGTCAATCCGTGGCCAGTTATCTGCACATACACCAAGGAAGGGTGATTCTCTTTTAGTCGACTATAATCCAGACCCCAGTTGCGAAGCGTTGCCGGTCGCAAGTTGGCAACCACAACGTCTGCCCATCGAGCAAGATCTCTGACTATAGCCTGTCCCTCCGGTTTTTTAAGGTCCACCGACACTAATTGTTTGTTACGGGATTGCATTTGCCACCACCACGAGGAGCCAGTAGGCGACACTGCCCCCCATGCACGCAGATTGTCACCAGATGGGGGCTCAATCTTAATGACTTCCGCGCCAAAATCTCCCATAATTCGTGTCGCCGACGAAGCTGCCACAAGCGATCCAATTTCAAGCACTCGAAGTCCTTGCAAAGCCGTTTTCTGCTCAGTCATTCTCTCACCTTCTTCATGCCAGAGACTCATCCCACTGACTTTCAATAGCGCGAGCAGCCTTGAGTAAATACTGCACCATTACAGGCAACGCCTCCGGAGAGAAGCGACTGATCGGGCCCGATAACGCCAGAGAAGCTTTCACCTGGTGGTCTTGGCCCCATACCGGAACGCTGACCGAGGCCAATGCACTGTCGCGTTGCCCTAAACTCACAGCGAATCCATCACGCCGAATTTGCTGCCACGTTTCCTCCGAAGGCCACTGAAACAGTTCACTACCTCCGAAAAACCGGATTGATTCAGACCATAACCTCTTTCGTTCCGATTCCTCTAGCCAAGCCAGCAAGATATAACCGGACGAACCCGCGTGGAGCGGCAACGGCTCGCCAACGGAAATGCTGTGGCGCAAAAGCCCAGGCCCTTCCACCCGCACCGAACAAATTCGAATGGCACGTACTCGGACGTAAATAGAAGCGGTTTCCCGAGCACGCTCCACTAGATGTTCAAGGACCTCCTGGCCGACATCAGTCAACGACTGGGCCTTCAAGGCCCTAGCCCCCCACTGCGCTAATCTCCATCCCGGAATGTAATGCCCTTGACGCCGAGAAAGAATTCCTTCTGCAACAAGAGAATCCAAAATACGGTGCAAGGTGGGCCTGACAATATTGAGCTGACGACTCATTTCGGAAACCGACACAGCTTCACGGTTCACCGATAAATAATCGAGAACTTGACCAATTTTCGTCAGCACAAGGATGCTAGAATTTTCTTCTGTCTGCATTATGGACACCTCATCCGTATTATGGATACAGTACTATATTCGCCAAGTATTTAGTGAATTCCTGCATACTCTCTCTGTTTTGAAAAAATTTTCCTTTTGCGTAAGGCCTTCTCTATAACACACGTTTTCCAACTCAGTGGCAGCCTCTATGCCGCCTAAGAATTGCAGGTAGATCTCTAAGAATGAAATAGAGCTTCGTATCATCAGCTGTTTTGCGCAAGCGATTTGGAGGATTCAGCCGGAAAGTCCGTTCTAAAATTCTTCAATAGTTTCTCACATCAAGATGCGGTCGTCGGTATGGAGAGCAGGCTCAGCGCCCATAAGAGTTCTTGGTATCAGCGGCGCTTCGGGAATCTTAGATATCAAGACGCGAGCGGAGAATTTTCGATTACTGCTGTGACTTAGAAAGAAATCGTTAGAGATCATTGCGGATCACAAATCTGAACATGGAATGCCCTAAGTTATACGAGTGGATTACGGGGGGTCACTCAGGAAAGGCCCCCCATTCCCCCAATATCCCTAGTCCCTCTTGCAACAGTGTAACAGTATGCATCTCTGGCGCGCACAGCGCCGTGTGGGGCAAAGCCACCGGCTCGGTGATAGTCACCGGTCCGGCCATTGTGGACCATCGGGTCCACTCCTCGGTTGGCGGCATTTGGGTAAAACATAAGGGCTGGCCAGAGACAGGATGCGGGAACGATAGGCGCACCGCATGCAAAAGCTGCGAGGTAAAAGTCCCCTTTGCGCGCGAATAGAGCGGATCTCCCACCACCGGATGGCCGACGCTGGCTAAATGCACCCGGATTTGATGCGTTCGCCCTGTCTCCAATCTTAGCTGAACCAAACTTACCTTGTCCCATGCCGCGAGCGTCCGGTAATGGGTGCGCGCTACGCGCCCCCCATAGGCCACCGCCATTCTTAGGCGGTTGGCAGGGTCTCGGCCAATGGGCGCATCAATGACGCCGGCGGGTTCAGGCAATGTGCCCGTGATGACCGCAATATAATCCCGGTGAACAACCCGTTCTTGAATCATCACCGATAAGCGGCTGCGAATCTCTTCGGTGCGCGCCAGTACCATCAGTCCCGTCGTATCGCGGTCTAGTCGGTGCACCACCCCAGGCCGAAAGTCTTCGCCGCCCGTACCTAATAACGGGGCCAAACGGTGGACAACGCTGTCATCTTCGTGGCCATGACTGGGATGCACCACCAGCCCTTTGGGCTTATTCAGCACGATAATCGCGTCGTCACGGTAGATGACCCCGGTTTCGTCGACCGCCCTTGCCGCATTCCACGGCACCGGTGCCGGTTCGGCTGACAAGGCCTCAATCTGCACCCAGTCGCCCGCTTCCACCACATAACTGGCTTTGGCTTTTTGCCCGTTGACGGCTACGCGGCCATCCTTAATCTGGCGTTGCCAAAACGTGCGGGAATGACGCGGATTCCATATCATGAGCAGTCGGTCCAACCGTTGACCCGCTTCATGGGCCTCAACCCGCTGCCCTGTTTCAAGACTCTCCACGTTTGTCTTGCCTCCAGTAGTAGTAGACGCCAAGTGCCATCCCCACCACAATCGCAGAATCGGCCAGATTAAAGACGGGCCAATCAATGACATGGATATAATCCACAACGCGTCCGGATATGATGCGGTCCCACAAATTTCCGGCCGATCCCCCCGCTAGCAGGCCCAAAGCAACCATCATGGGTCCTGGCAGATCGGGATGTCTCACGGTGTATACGACGATGGCAACTAACAACGCGAACGCAACAAGAATAAAGAGGGGGGTCCCCCCTCTCAACAAACTAAAAGCCGCCCCATTGTTTAGAATGTAGGTCCACGAAAGCACCGGCGGCAAGACGGGAATACTTTGCCCCGGCACCATCGTCCTGGCAATATGGTCTTGAATCAGTAAATCAGCCACGAGAATGATCGCGGCAATAACCCAAACCCCAGCTGCTCGCTTGGACATCAAAGCATCACCTGCAACACATCATGGCAGCGCTCGCAAAGATCGGGATATTCCTCATGGGTTCCAACATCGGGCGTGTACCGCCAACATCTTTCACAACGCTGCCACGTCGTGCGTTCCGCCTGGGCCTCCAACGTTTCACCAACATGGGCCACAATGTCAGCAGCCATCGTCATTTCGGTCAACAAGGCCCGGTCTTCCTTCGTAAATGGCGGGTCAGACACGGGGATCGTCAACGTGACGACGCCTTCTAACGCATTACCGATGGTTTTGTCGGCGCGGACGCGTTCTAGGGCTTTTAACACCACTTCTCGGTATCGTAGCATCCGTGTCATGCGCTCATCTTCTTCGGGTGTATAGCCAACCGCCCACACATCAGGCCACCGCAGCAAATGCACGGACATAGGCGCATCGACCTCTTTGGGCGCGTACTGATACACTTCATCGCTGGTAAACACCAAAATGGGAGCCACCAAACGCATCATTACGTCCAAGATGTAATGCAGCACATACAACGTTTCTTGGCGCAAGGGATCATTGGGTGCCAGCGTATATAAACGGTCTTTGATGACGTCTAGATAGACACTTGACAAGTCCGTGGTCACCAGATGCAGCAAGCTGTGCACTACTTGATGAAACGCGTAGCCTTCATAGGACACCCTCGCTTCGCCGCTCCAGCTGTTGACCGTATGCACAATCCAGCGATTTAAAGGATCGGCCAAATGCGGACGCGCCTTGCCCGCGCCGTCAAATCCTGCTAGATTGCCTAGCAGAAACCGAAACGTATTGCGAATCTTACGGTAGCTTTCGCCCAACTGCCGCAGGATTTCGTCAGAAATCCGGACGTCATTGCGGTAGTCACTGCTGGCCACCCATAACCGCAAAATGTCCGCCCCATACTGCGCCACGATATCCATGGGGTCAATGGTATTGCCTAACGACTTGTGCATTTCTTGTCCCGATTTGTCAAGAACCATGCCGTGGGTCAAAACCATGTGATAAGGCGCTTGATCTTTTGCGGCCACGGCGGTCGTTAACAAACTATTGAACCACCCACGATATTGATCGTTGCCTTCTAGGACCAAGTCAGCTGGCCATTTCAAATGGCGGTGTCCCGCTAAGACCGCAGCTTGGCTCGAACCCGAGTCCAACCACACGTCAAAAATGTCATGTTCTTGCACTAAATCACGGCTGCCGCATTCAGGACATTTATAGTCTTCAGGCAAAAAGTGCTCGGGACCTTGCTGCCACCACGAATCGGCACCTTCTTGGCTAATAATACCCGCGATATGGCGAATGAGCGGAGCATCGAGAACGGCCGTATGACAGGACTGGCAGTAAAAGGCGGGAATGGGTACGCCCCAGACCCGTTGGCGGGAGAGACACCAATCCTGGCGATTTTCCACCATCTGCCGCATTCGGTCCCCACCCCACTCGGGATCCCACTTGACGGAATAAGTAGCTTCCGTCAGCTTTTCCCGGACCCGGTCAATGGACATGAACCACTGCTGAGTCGCCCGGAAAATAACGGGATTTTTGCACCGCCAGCAATGGGCGTATTGATGCTCTAACGGCTCCTCGAGTAGCAGGGCTCCCACCTCTTGAAGTTTGTCAATGACCACCGCATTGGCATCTTGGTAGAATAAGCCCGCGACAAGCGGCGTGCCGTCTACATAGATTCCTTGGTCGTTCAATGGCTGCACAACAGACAAGTGATACTGACGCCCTGCCTCAAAGTCTTCCATCCCGTGTCCTGGTGCCGTGTGCACTAAACCGGTTCCACTTTCACTGGTGACGTGATCACCTAAAATCAAAGGGACATCATGCCCTAAATAGGGATGGGTGGTTATAACACCTTCCAGTTCCCGCCCGGGCCAAGGGCCATAAGTGCCCACAATCGTCCATCCCATTTTCTGCGCGAGAGTTTCCGTCAAATCCACGGCGACCAATAAGGCGCCAAATTCCTTGGTCTCCACAACGTGATACAAAATGTCAGGATGCAAGGCAATGGCCACGTTTGCCGGGATGGTCCACGGGGTCGTGGTCCAAATCACCGCGCGCGTTTCTGCTGGCAATAGGCCCCTACTCTCTTTAACGGGAAATGCCACATAAATCGCGCGCGACCGGTGATTATGGTATTCAATCTCGCCTTCGGCCAGGGCCGTTTCACAATGCGGGCACCAATAAACCGGCTTTAAGTCCCGGTAAATTAATCCCTTTTCCACCATTGCTGCAAATACTTCCAACTCCGCGCCCTCATATTCAGGACTCATCGTGATATACGGATGCTCCCAGTCCCCCAAAATCCCCAACCGCTGAAACTCTTGGGTCATGAGCCCAATATAGTGCCGGGCCACCGCCGCACATTCCTTGCGCAGTGCCACAGGATCAATCTGGTGCTGAGAAACTCCCAATTGCTTTAACGCTCGCATTTCAATAGGCAGTCCGTGCGTATCCCACCCGGGCACGTACGCCACATCGTAACCGGCTAAGGTCCAGTAACGATTTATCATATCCTTGAGGATTTTATTTAAGGCCGTTCCCGTGTGAATATCGCCGTTGGCATAAGGCGGCCCATCATGCAACACAAACTTTTCGTCATGCGCCCTTTGTTCACGTTGCGCTTGATATAACCCTTGCGCCGCCCATGCGGCGAGCCACTCAGGTTCTTTCGCGGGCAAATTGCCTTTCATTGGAAATGACGTTTTCGGCAATTGCAGCGTCGGTCGGTAATCCATAATCACCCTCCTAAATAAAATAACGCCCCTGGCGTAAGGGACGTCGTGGCGCGGTACCACCCTTGTTCCTCAGATCCTCGCAGCAGATTCTGAGGCGCTTAGACAGATAACGGTCGCCTGCCGGCCCGGCTACTGTCAGTTCACCAGGGCACTCTTGGGGGATCAATATGCCTATCATGGTCTGGATTGCACCAAAACTCCAGATCTCTGAGCCAGCGGACAAGCACATGGTGTCCCAATCATTGTGTTGAGCGTTTTTCCCATTTTAACATAGCTTTGGCGGCTAGCAAAACGTGGATAGACACACCCGTTATTTCTTCCGGGTCCCCCATGCCTTGCGAAACGCCCGCGGGAGATTACACGCGGCCTGGGCATAACGGATTACGCATTCCCGCATTCTCTCTTTAAAGAAATGCCCTAAGAAAGGCATCGCCGTCACCGCAAAGCATAGGTATCACCGCATGCGGAAAAGAGACCATTCCCCATTGAAATTCCGCACCTTTAGCATCATATTTTATGAGGAGGTAGAGGTGATTAAATCGTCCTCACCGTATATAAGATCATGTGCAAAGGCACCGCAAAGACAAGATCGGCTTTAGTGCACGTCCCACCGCTTTCCTTGATGGATAGAACAGGAGGAATTCCATGGCGAAACTCATGGTCATCATTGCATCGGGCCCCGATCAACCTGCCAAAGTCAAAGCCGGTTTAGGATTTTCCATCGTGGCCCAACAAAGTCACGAACTGGAAGAGGTGAAGGTCTGCTTTTTTGCCGACGGCGTTGATGTGCTAACAGAGAGCCACCGCGGGCAGTTTGCCAAATTGGTCGACAAAATTCAAGAACTCGAGATTGTTACGATAGCCTGTCAGATGCACGCAGAACAAAAAGGCATTGCCGACGAAATCCGCCGTGTCGACCCGCAAGTCGACGTGCATTATGTCGGGGCCGATTTGGTTCAAGCGATAAAACAGGGATTCGAAATGGTGACCTTTTAGGTCTATAAGGCATAATCGTCATAATGATGCATTGCGTCTTACGAGTAGAAATCAAACTAGGGTTGCTCATGTCGTGATCCGCGTCACGACCCGCATTTCACGGGGCAGCAATCTTCTTTTGCAGAGAAAGGCGCCATGCTTTGGCGCTACCTTGTCCCCACACGCCAGTAAGTCTTCTTTCCATCATTAAGCTCAAAATTCTATCGACGGCAGGCCTTTGAAGGCCTGCTTCATGGCGTCGAAAAATGCCGTGCCAGCCTTTACTTCCCTGCCTGAAAAGGCTACAGCCTTTTTTCACAGACGCTCAGTGACAAGCAGTCCCCCTTTCGAAGGCTTTAAGATACAATGGAACCAACTTTCCCGTCCAAAGCATGGTGTGTCACGACTGAGGTTAAGAAGCGGCGGGATACTTTTGAGGTGATAAGATGTCAGCGTTTCCTTTAAGCCGGGCTTTTGCGGAATCACTGGACCGTGCCGCGCCCCTAACGCAGTTCCGTGACGAGTTTCCCATGGCTTCACAATGTCTTTATCTAGACGGCAACTCATTAGGTCTCTTGTCCCGCCGTGCAGAAGCCTCTTTACTCGCCATCTTGGACAGTTGGCGGACCTACGGCATTGATGGGTGGTCGACCGGATCTTACCGCTGGTTTGACCTGTCTGAACACCTCGGACATATGATGGCGCCCCTAGTAGGGGCACAGCCCCACGAAGTCATCGTCACGGGATCTACCACCGTAAATTTGCATCAACTGCTGGCCACCTTTTATCGCCCTCATGGCGAACGCCGAAAAATTTTAGCTGATGCGCTGGCCTTCCCGTCGGACATCTATGCGATATCCAGCCACTTATTGCTGCACGGTCTCTCCCCTGATGAGGCGTTAGTGCAAGTGCCCAGCCATGATGGCTTTACGTTGTCCGAAGATGACATTATCGACGCCATGACACCTGACGTCGCGCTCGTTTTATTGCCCTCGGTTCTTTTCGTCAGCGGACAATTGCTCGATATACCCAAGTTAACGGAGGCTGCGCATGAACGCCATATCATAATTGGCTTTGATCTTGCCCATTCCGTAGGCGTTTTACCTCATGCTCTCTCCCAGTGGGGTGTCGATTTTGCGTTTTGGTGCACCTACAAATATTTAAACGGAGGTCCCGGCAGTGTCGCTGCACTGTACGTCGCAGAACGCCACCACGGCATACGCCCTGGGCTTGCCGGATGGTTTAGCTCGGATAAAACAGTGCAGTTTGATATGGCCCACCAGTTGATTCCCGCCCCTGATGCCGGGGCCTTTCAAATCGGCACGCCACATCTTCTTAGCCTTGCGCCCCTCATCGGGTCGTTAGAAATGTATTCGGAAACAACCATCGATATCATCCGCGCCAAATCCGTGCAACTCACGCACTATCTCATGGAATTGGCCACCGCGCGCCTCAAAGATTTTAATGTACGGGTGGTAACGCCTCAAGAGGAGACGCAACGCGGTGGACACGTCGCCCTGGCACACCCCGAAGCCGTTCGTATCTGCAAAGCTCTCAAAGACCGTCAGGTCATCCCCGACTACCGGCCGCCGGAAGTTATCCGCTTGGCGCCGTCTCCACTGTACACCACATACACCGATATTTGGGACACGGTCGATCACTTATGGCACATCATGCATGAGCGCGAATATATGCGGTACCCACAAGAGCGAGAAGTAATTTCCTGACTAACGCTTACTGGCAACTGTTCATAAAAACGCTCCTTGATATAATTTCTTAGTAATTGTCCCACCCTAAAAAGGCGGGTACAGGAGGCCGATCAAATTGTTCCATTTCATGGACAAATGATATGAAAAACTGACGATTAGTTTGATATAGAACATAGTGCCCCATAACAATGCGATTAACGAGTCCGTTAGCATGCAAGAGATTTAAATGACGCGAGACTGTACTAGGACTCAACCGCAAAACATGGGCAATCGAACTAGTCGTGCCCATCGTCCCAAAGAGATGCCGAAGAATGAGAAAGCGAACGGGCTCGCTCATTATCTCCAACAATTGCGGCAATCGCTCTGAGGTCGCAATTGGACTTGCCCAATTTATAATAGATTGTGATTGATAGGTAATACTTAATCTAGACTCCAACTGTTCAACCCATAAATGCGGCCAACAAAATACGCTAGGAAACATCTCAATCTGAATACTATTCGATAATGTCATCTCGATGTTCCATGGGATCATTATACGAATAATCCCATCATCACAATCATAGCGAATCCGGGGAGATATGGATTTCCACCAGGTGGCGGGAGCATCTTTAACCGAAAGAAGTCTCATTTTTACATCCTGTTGCATCTCAGAGTAAATTTGTGTCCAAACAGCACTAAATTCTCGCTCCCAAAATTCCTGCATAAGCATGCCAATATCGCGCCACCATGGATCTTGAGACCTCTCCCAACGGCTCCACCAGTCTGGCCGCACCATTTCTGCCCAGCCTTCCCACTCGGAGTGACGAGCCATGCGACGGTCAAACGCACCTGTCCAACGCTCTTTGAAATGGTTGAAGAGTTCCTGCCAATGGTCGCCCGACAGCGCCATATAACTTTCCCACTCTTGCTGAAAACTTATATTTTGCCCCACGCCCAGTAACGGCTCTCCAGGAGTATCCAGTCCAATCAACAAAAAAGGAGAAACCCGCTCCAATTTCGTGATGAACGCAGAACCTAACCTTTTTCGAACACCTAGTGCCCACCGAAGAAAAACTCCATGATGGTTTGGATTAGCCAGCACATGCAAAGCCCATCGCAATTCTCTGAGTGGCGAAAGATGAAAAGAGATATTCTCGTTTCATATCGGTACGAGAATCAATGCTAGTATTATACTGCAATCTTTACGTTACCGTCTCCTCTACATTGTCGCAATCACAACAGATTTGCCCAACTTGCCGTATGAGTCGTCTTACTGTCCCTTGGTTCCGTTTTCGACCGCAGTGCAATTCTCGGTAACCTCTTGGCTGACTTACTCTATGCTGTAGTAGATCCGAGAATACAGACCGCGATCTTGTATTTTCTTTATGCGATGCCGACGTTTTGGTTAGGCGTACTTATGGTTTCAATTTTCGCTATTGATTTAGGGTGGTTTCCGGCTGAGGGATTATATAATCCGCTTCTTTCTCATGCGACTGTGGTGTCTTATATCTTGCACATGGTTTCAACACATGATCGATCTTCTCTCCCCGATGTGCAGCCTGATAACTACCAATAACAATTGCCAATATATGAGAAATGGCAATGGCTGTTACCACAAGTATCAAAGTACGTGGAAGATTGACCGCAATAAGACTCGCAACAGACTGGTGATAAGAATAGGCATACCCTAAATTGCCGCGAAGCAACTGACCTACCCATATCAGATATTGAACCCATAAGGGTTTATTGAGACCTAAAGATCGGTTAATTTGAGCGATAAGTGCAGGCGTCGCCTTATCGCCCAACATCATCACTGCAGGGCCGCCCGGAACCACATGAATGAGCACAAAACTGACAATTGATAACAGAATAAGAGTCGGAATGGCTTGCATGAGACGGTGCAGAGCAAACTTCATCATTGTTCGTTACCTCCCGCAGCATCCAAACTCATACGGGCATCAAGGGCTGCCCTCAATCCATCTCCGATAAAACTTATGGAGAGAATCGTCCACAGAACCGCAAGTCCCGGCGGATAAATTAACCACCACGCATGCTGAGGAAGATACGCCATGGAGTCCGCTAACATCGCCCCCCAATTGGGAATAGGTGGTGGCAACCCCATCCCCAAAAAGCTCAAACTGGCAATCACCAAAACCGCATCTGCAACCATAAACGTAGTCGCCACGATCACAGTTCCCATGATGTTTGGCAATAAATGCTTAAGTGCAATGTGCAGGGAACCAGCACCAAGGGCTCGTGACGACTCTACAAAGAGGCGTTCTTTTAACGACAAAACCTCCGCCCGCACCAGCCGACTCACTCCATGCCACGACGTAAATGCGATTAAAAGAATGAGTAATTCTGGACTAGGAGTTACCAAAGCATCCAAAAATATTAACAAAAATAATCCGGGTATAGCTCTTAATAGGTCAACAACACGCATCATCAGCGCGTCCACCCAACCTCCCGTGAATCCAGCTACCAACCCATACGCCACTCCTATCGCCATTGCCGAAAAAGCGGCAACAAATCCCACCTCAAGAGACGTTTGGCCCCCCAGCATAAGACGAGCTAGCATATTGCGTCCTAAATTATTAGTACCAAGGGGAAAGTCCAAAGAGGGAGGTTTTAATATCGCGGTTAAATGCAACGTGTATGGGCTAGCTCGATAGAGCATGGGCCCCAAAAACGAAAAACCAAGCAATAAAGTAAGGCCAACCATACCCAGCCGTGCGAGCGGATGGTGCCAAAACACTTTACGAAATCGCGTACCGGAAGAACGCATAGCCGGCATGAAATCAAAAGATTCCAGTTCCGGCGATGCATCTCGAATTGAATCGGTGTCGATCATGTCACATCACCCTCTTTGTTCCACTTTCCGCCATCTTTCCGTCACAGTCTATTATTGGCTTACCCACCAATACTGTGGTGAAATCGCATCTGTGAAGTTATTTGCAGAGGACCGTACTCCATGAATGTTATTCTCTATCTCTCCAAGGCCCTGGGGAACTGGCATCCAAAGGTTTGGCAACTGCTGAGCAGCAAACATTTGATACGCATCTAATGCCTTCTGGGAGTCAGCAGGGCTCGGTTGCGGTGAGTGAGTTGCAGCAATCAATGAGTTCATCTTACTATTAGAGTACCCGTAAAAGTTGTATCCTCCGCCCGTAGAGTACATGCCGCCTCCTGTCGGATAACTTCCTCCATAACTCCATCCAAGACCCGTTTGGATCTCCCATTTTGTGGGCTGGTGATGATATTGCAACATCGAAGCAAAAGGCAAAGGGCTCAATGATACGTGGATGCCCTCTTTGGCCCAATCCTGCTGCATAATTTGAACCATAGCCAAAACCGTGCTACTCCCAGAGTCATATTGCATATTGAAGGACAACTGCTGGCCCGCGTTGTTGGTCATGATACCGTGTACTAGATGCCACCCATTTTTCTCCAAAAGCTGCTTGCCCTTTTCTGGATCATAGGAATAGATTGGCTTAATGAGTTGCGGTGCCAAAAATGTCCTAGGGTGTAAGGGAACGGGACCGGTTCCCGGAACGCCCATGCCATTATATAGAGACTGAATGATGGCCGTTTGGTCGATACCCATTTGCATTGCCTGGCGAACAGGCAAAGAACGGAAAATATTTCCCACTTGCGGACTCTTAAAGTTCAAGATTGTCCTATCTATACTGTAACTATATGAGGTATTAAGAGTATCGTGAGGCAATTGACTACGCACACTATACATAGAAAGGGGTAGATAGCCAACCTGGACACCGCCAGTCTTTAACGCATTTACTTCAGACGTCTCTGAGGTTTGATAAGCTAGCACAAACTTGTTCACATAGGGTAAATGGCCATCATAGTGCTTATTCGGTGTAAAGGTCCACGATACATTTTGCACAGCACTGGTAAGACGGAACGGCCCATCTATCACTTTAAAAAAGTTAACATTATTCCCGTTACTCGCCAAATAACTCAATTCTAGGTTAATATTATTGGGGTAGCGATTCCACGCCTGTTCGGGTAACGGTATAAAGTCACCCAACCCGTTGTATTCAAACCATGTCTGGTTAACAGGATTGGTAAGTGTAATTTGAAATTCGTGAGTGCCCAACACCTGAAAACTTTTTATTAACTGCGGCACCCCCCCAGAATCTGCGCCAGCATATGGCCATGGGGCAGGAGCAGTGGGGGCACTCGCGGCTTTAATCAAATTCCACGTAAATTGAACATCCTCTGCGGTCACTGGTGATCCGTTAGACCATTTCCACTTTGGATTCATTTTAACCGTGTAGACCGTTCCCTCTTTGTTCCATGTAATGGCACTGGCTATACTACGCCCAAAATCGATGGTGCCGTTTGGAGCAATATGAAACAATCCTTTATACATAAGGCTCGCAGCCCATGCATCGTACAAACTGTTATAGGCCACCGGTCTCAATGGCAAATACCAGTTAATAGCAACAAGAGGACCTAACGCCTGAATAATTGTGCCACCATGCTCCGGCTTATTAACAGTCGCGGCTGGCGTACTTGTTGTTGAACTACCGCACCCTGTCATGGATAATAATCCAAGGCTCACACTAGAAACTAAAATAATAGGTGCCATGCGACGACGGAATACTTTCATGAGTAGCCTCCTCAATTAATTCAATAAATTCGGTGATTACTGCATCGTTGACCATAAGCCACCGTAGTATTCGGTGATCCCATTTAGTGCTTAAGAGTGACATCGACATCTTCGATAAGGAGGGGAGGAAGATAACCCGGAGCCCCTTGCATCATGCCTTGAGGCACCCATTGAGCATCTGCTCCTACCTCCTGCAACTGTCGACCGAGAGCGTCGAACGCATTAACACTCACAACGGCATGTTTGACGCGCCCTGTGAACTCCCCATTCTCTACGCAGTACAAATCGCTAGCATTTCCTGCTATGTCTCCCCGCATCGGATTAGTTGGCCGACCTCCAATCCAGCCGTTGAGAACTAATACCGTGGGATGTCTGCGCAACAATTGTTCCAATGTCGCTTGCCCAGTCTCTATTGATACATTGGATGGCAATGACTGGATAGGCCCCTGCAATGTACTCCGGTAGCCAAAGCCGCGTGGTTTATGTCCTAAACGACTAGAAGCGTCGCGATCCAGAATAAAATTCTGTAAAACTCCCTTATCGACGAGAGGGCATGTGCTAGAAGGTGTGCCTTCATCATCATATGGCGCTGTCCGCGGTCCATCTTTTATCCGGGCGTCACTCACGAGACTTAGCAAAGGCGAAAGAATCTGCTGACCTTTCTGATTATCCCATGGTGAAGTGCCAGCCAATAGAGCCGGGCCAGATAGTCTAGCTATCACAGGATTGAGTAGCGCCATTACAATAGGTTGAAGAAATAGTACAGGATATCGCCCGCTTTCGATGACCCTCATTTTGGAACCCCATTGGAACCGCTCATGGAGTTCGGCCAAAAGGTCTTCTATCACCGGAATGTTCTGCGCACCTATTCGGACGCTTGATATACTGTGAAAATCAGTCCCGTCGACCTGCCGTCCACCCGCTGATACTTCCCAGTAACCACGCATCCATGCAACCCTCCCACCAAGGGATGTTACAGATTGCGTAAGGAGTTCGTGATACGAAACGGTGACTGAAGGACGAAATGTTGGGTGCAGTTCTTGAAGACTAGCGTAGACTTCTTGTACTACTTGACCCATCACAGGAATCATTCTTGCATCCCACTGCGATTGAGGAAGATCTGTCTGATGCGGAAGGTCCGCTACGTCCATCGTCGTTTCCATACCGTCAAGAGAAGAGGAACGCGCGTTCTTTAGCAAGTCTTCCCAGTCGTCTGTACGGGATTCGGCTAACCCCAGTCGGCCATTCCTTATGACGCGTACGGTACGCATATGCTCGGAACCATGTCGAACGGTCGCAGTTTGTCCTCGTTGCCAAGTCATAGCCCATGTCTTTCTGGTATACTCTAGCGCCTGCCCTAAATCATCGGAATTCCAACGCAGATCTTCAATCGCCGCTGATTTTATCTTGAAATTCATCATTGGCCACGTCCTCCGACTAAACAGTGCTCAATTCGCAGTGACGGAGCATGGTGACTGACTGGAAGAGGCATCTGCCCCCCTTTGCCGCACCCTCCACCCGACTCGTAGCGAGTAAAATCACTGCCCACTGCCGTAATATTCGCGAGCGTGCTGAACACATTGCCAGTTAAGACCGCATTTCGCAGAGGTCGTGTTATGTGTCCATCCTCAATCAAATAGGCTTCTGCAGCGAGGAATGTAAACAGTTCCCCATTGGTTTGTCCTCCTAAACTGCCTTTAGCATAGATACCCTTGGTAATCCCTTGAAACAAGTCATCGAATGCTGTATCACCTGCGGCAATCACGGTATTGCGCATACGGACAATCGGAGGAAAGCGATAGTGCAGGGCTCGCGCATTCCCAGTCACGGGTTCTCCCATCCGTGCAGCCGTTTCACGGGAGTGAAGGCGTCCGACAAGAATCCCATCGCGGATAAGATCAACGTCTTGTGCCGCAACACCTTCGTCATCAACGGGCAGATATCCCCGACTACCAACGTCCCGACCCGTATCGTAAATGTGTAAGGTCCTCGGGCCAAATTGCCGTCCTAGATACATTTGCTCCAACAATCCTGCATCTCCAACTTGACCGTCCGCCTCGCTCAGATGACCAAAAGCCTCATGAGCAAATACGCCGGCCAATTGCGGATCAACAACTACAGGATAGTCCCCCCCAACTATCTCAGGCGCATCGAGCAAACTAGCTGCAGTCAGTGCCGCCTCATGAACCGCGTCCCCCAAATCTCTTGTTACACCAAAGTCGTTGGATGATCCAAAGGACACGCCCCGCTGAGCAACTCCTTGTCGATCACGAGCCACTACGACAATATTACCGCCCAAATCTAATTTCTCCTGCTCAATGGCAGTGCCGTGGTTATTCACAAACCATAAATGGCGATATCTGTCAAAATAACGCCCCATCACGGATTTGACCGTAGGATGAGCACGATGCGCAATATCGGAATACTGCTTTAGAATGGCCTCTTTATCTTCAATCGAAACAGATAGTGGATTTTCTCGAACCTGTAGTCGTTGTATCATCTGGATAGGAGAGGGCGTGGGAAGATAAGACATCAAATTCTCTTGTGGATTCCATGTAGCTAGCAATATAGCTTCCTCCACGTGGCGTTCAAGATGTTCCCATCCATCAAAATGAACAAACCCGTATGTCCCTTTGACGAGAACGCGCACATTGCCTCCCACATCGAATGTGTGTGTTTTGTGTTGGACCTGGTCATTAAGCGTATCAATCTGGGTTGTTTCGTTGATTTCAAGGCGAATCTCGAGATCATCAACCCCAGCGCGCTGCACCAGTGTTTTCAAAGTAGACAACACACCATCATCAACTACTCCATCGACCTTTGGCACGTCCCCCACCTCTTTTGAATTGTGATTATCCACGATAGTAGCAAGCTAGTTATGGTATTCCTAGTCATTTTGCCCAATATGTATTTCAATTGCTTTTACATCGAATCTTGTGATTTTAATACAGGTAATTAGAATATATTAGAAGAACTTTTGGTTGATGGTATCATTAGTACCCTCCCGGATCCCGGTGTCTTCCAAATTGGCACGGCTATCTCCTTAGTCTCTCGGCTGGAGTAAAACAGGGTACTTGATTTCCAATCTTGATTTTTCCAGTTGAAACACTATGTTCACACCAATAGCAAATCTCGAAGAGTCGGATTCCGACTTCTTTGCCATGTAAGGATCTGTCATTCTTCTCGACGATTTCTGTTCAAATGCCTTAAAACACTTGCGTAACACATAGCTCCCACACTATGTCTTCACCGCCATACATCTCTCGAACAGCCGATCTGAATATTACGAAAACGGCGGTGGGATGGTTATCAATTGTTCGTTCTGTAACCGGGAACTCCCATCACAACGCGCACCTAAGAGTCCTTCCATTTCTCCTTATCCATTGAAAACCTACGAAACATCCCCATCTGCCATTGTTCTTTCAGACCGATGGCCATCGGTCTGCTCTTAATATGAATGGGAGGCAGAACTCTCATAACCGCCTTTGATATCGGACCCAAGGTCGTCCTTGGTCGTCTACACCTGAAGCAACCCAGTCAAAGCCCATTCGCTCAAACAGCCGTTGACTTTTTATATTGTCCGTCCAAATCGTCTTGGCCCATAGCGAGGAATACCCCAACTCTCGTGCTCTGTCAATCAACAAGGCTAAGACCCGTGATCCAATGCCTCGCGATCGCCACTCCGCTTCGCCAATAACAATAGGCAGCATATCAGGGGCAAGAGCCACATCACCAATGGTCTCCCATCCGCGTACTCCTCGCACCTCAATCATGTAGAGCTCAGCATGGTCATTGAGGTATCGGTACATCCGTTCGAGCCGCGCTTGATCATACGGCAGGGCCAATGGCCCTTCAACACCGTCCAAAACCTCGCGGTCTTTATACCAATTCAGGACTTGAGGTAACCGCATGTCAGCTTCACAAAATGGGCGCAGTTGTACGATGCCGTCGGTCAGAATATGTTTTTCCGCCAACACTGACCCTCCGTCTTTGTCCTATCCGCTACCAAGCTTTTCTCCCTTATAAGGTCTTGCCTATTAAAATTGGTCCTACTGGTCAAGGGGAATTATTCCTCCAATGTTACGGCCCTTCGCGCAAGGAATGATAGAGCATCCACACCTCTTCGGTATGCTCCCCCAACTGCGGTGGACGTGTCCTAGGCAGTGACTGCGTGTCCGAAAAATCCCACGGCAATGCGATTTGTGGGACTCCCTCAAGGACGCTGATGGGCGAATGGGGTAAACTTTCTCGCCAGGCCACAGCCTCGGGCACTGTGCGCACCGGTCCGGCCGGCACGCCATGATCCTCAAGGATGGCAACCCAATCGGATACACGCCGGTGTTGGATCACGTCTTGGATAATCTGATGCAACCTGCCGCGATTTTTAACCCGGTCAGGATTTGTACGATACCGTATATCCTTTGCCCACATGGGATGTTCCAAAGCCTTAGCCAAAAACTGAAACTGCCTGTCATTGCCTACGGCAATCGCCAAATAACCGTCCGATGCCTCAAATAGTTCATACGGCGATAGCTGGGGATGCGCATTCCCCCACCGATTAGGTTCCTGGCCCGTGACTAAATGGGCCAAGCCCACATTGGCCCACCACGCGAGTTGAGCATCAAATAACGAGACGTTAAGGTGCTGCCCTTGGCCTGTACGCTCCCTATGCACAAGCGCGGACAAAATGCCTGAAAGAAGAAATAAACCCGCCGTAATGTCGGCGATGGCAATGCCCACTTTGTAAGGAGGGCCTTCTGGTGGTCCGGTTAAAGACATAATGCCCGCTCCCGCCTGCATCACAAAGTCATAGCCGGGCCTATCATCGCCCTCCGGATATCCCCGCAAGGTCGCCGTGACCAAGCGGGGATTTTTCCGGCGCAAAGCCTCCAAATCTAGCCCGTACCGGGCAAGACTACCGGGTTTAAAGTTCTCAACCACCACGTCAGCCCACTTTGTCGCTAACGTACGCACCAGGTCTTGCCCTGCAGGGTCGGTTAAATCGACGACACATGACTTCTTGTTGCGATTGGCACTTAAAAAATAAGCGGATTCGTTTCCTAAAAAGGGTGGGCCCCATTGTCTCGTCTCATCCCCCATGTCAGGCCGCTCAATTTTGATGATTGTCGCCCCCATGTCGCCCAATGCCATGGTTGCGTAAGGAGCCGCCAGTACCCTGGACAAATCGAGCACATGGATGCCATCCAAGTTTCCGGGCATGACCTCGTCCGTATTCTCACTCTCCCTCATGCAGTTTTGCGCCCAGCTGCGACCATCCAACTCATTAAAAGCCTCCTGATTGTCCGGAGTCGACCGATATCACGGACTCTTTATTCAAATGGCGCGCTTGATGAGCGGCGGGCGACAGGTAATAGACCATAAACCCGGCGACACTGATCACCGACGTAGCTAATATCACCTCGTAATCAATATACCAGGGAGCAGATGGCGTCGTGGGGCGCGCTAAATTGACAATCATCCCGATGCCGTAAATTAATGCCAAAATATTGATGGGCCAGGCCCATCCCCGCAAGGTGAAAAGGTTGTCAGCCTTGACGCCACGACTCCGGGCGATTAAGGCACCTAGCATAATCATTTGGAACGCGAGATAAATACCAACTACAGCAAAACTCGTCAAAATGGACTCGAACCGCGCGGAAAGGCTCAGCAACAAGGCAATAATCGCCGATACCCAAAGAGCATTTATAGGGGTGTGGTATTTAGGCGATACGTAGCTTAAGAAACGGTGAAAGGGGATGACCTGGTCCCTCGCGTAAGAATAAAAGACCCGAGTCGCGGCAGCCTCCACAGCCGCGCCGCATGACAAAAAGGCGACAATCACCACCCACAAAAATATTTTAGAAAAGGTCACTCCGACCGTCGCGGACAGAATGTAGGTCACAGGATTGGGCGTTTTGGCCGCATTCATGGCCAACGCCATATTCGGGGTCGCATGCAAAAAAGCAAACACCGCAAACATCGTCGTGGCCCCTCCCACGAGCAAAGCCCAAATCATCGCTTTAGGCACGCGGCGCCGCGGATCAATCACTTCCTCCGCAACGTCTGCCGCCGACTCAAATCCATAAAAGATGAAGCCTGAAAAGAGCAAAGCCAGGAAGAATACGGGCCAATAACTATGATGGCCCTGAACACCCATTGTGGTATTGACAATCGTAATGGGTTGATGGGAATAGAACAATAAAATCAAACCGATACCTAGCGTCCCCAAAACTTCCATTGCCACGCCGATATTAATCAAAATGGACAACCGGGTAATGCCCAGCATATTGATCAGGGTCTGAATCACGACCATCACTAGGGTAATGACAATCAGTTGCGACTGGGTGCCACTAATCCCCAAAGCCGACGCAATGTAAGGAGCCCCACCGTAGTCAACGGCCGTAATGGTGATGAGCAACGCCCAACCATAGAACCATCCCACAAACCATCCATACCCGCCTCCCATCAACCGGCGCGCCCATTGGTACAAAGCGCCCGCCAGGGGATATTTTGCAGCCAGCTCCGAAAAAATCAAAACGACCATCAACTGCCCCACCACAACCAGAGGAATGCCCCAAAAGAACGCGGGCCCCCCCGTCTGAAGCCCAAATCCAAACAGTGAATAGAATCCGACTACCGGTGACAGGTAGGTGAACGCGACACCGAAGTTTGAAAAAAACTTCAAGGTACGCTGCAACTCTTGTTTGTATCCAAACTGCTCTAAATGTTGTTGATCCAGGTCCATTTGGTTTGGGTTCCGTTCCATGGCTCGCCTCTTTTCTCAACGTTGATATGAAGCGTAAATGCTCATATACTAGGGCAGATTGTTTAGCAAAAGGACGCCCATGATTTGTATTTGGGTCCCTGCCAGTTTGAGACATGGCTGAAGAAGAAGGATCTCATTCTCTATGGACTCTATTCCATTGCGCTCATGAAAATCCTTTGGATTTTGTGCACTATCCTTAAAAACCCTTTGAACCAAATGCACAAGCCAGCAGGTTCCTTGTCTTCCTTCCTCGTGAATCCCCATATTGCATTGGCACCCATATCGAAACATTTTCGCAACACTTAACCCACACACTATGGCTACGGACAACTCGAGAGATCTCGATCAAGCAACATACCCATGAATGCATGAAACGTTCATGTCCAAGAACGAAAGACTCACCGCTACCTCTTTTTTTCGCCCCTTGAAAACCCAAAACCTTACCTCACGATGTGGTGTTCTTGTCCTAGGCCTTTGGCAAGGCGGACCAGTAAGGAAAAATCCTAACCATAAAAGAGGAGGAAAATCATCCTGACACGACAATCACTAGCCCCCTTAACCTCATTCCGATTCTTAGCGGTTATGTTCGTCTTTTTATGGCATATCGGGTTTTTGCGCGAATACCAAACCGGCTACGTAGGCGTTTCATTCTTTTACACATTATCGGGATTCATTCTGACCTATAATTATGTTCATCGCTTCCGCCATCCCTCTTCCGAGGCCCGCCGACAATTCTATTGGGCTCGGTTTGCCCGTATTTATCCCGTGTACGCCTTAGCCTTTCTCTGGTCGATCCCACTCACCCCGATACACGCCTATGGAAATCTGGCAACATGGATTGGTGTAGGATTGGCCAATCTCGCGCTCATTCAAAGCTACATTCCGTACTTGGCGATTGCGTTTTCTTTTGATGGAGTGGCATGGAGTCTGTCGGATGAAGCAACCTTCTACGCGATATTTCCTTGGCTCATGCAGTGGTGGAATACCTTGGGGCGACATTGGCACGCTCGGCACGTTGTGTTGGGGATGGCCATCTTATGGGGCAGTCTAGTGGCCCTATTGATTCCATATCATTCGTCATGGCAGAGTTGGATTGCCTACATTTTTCCCGGAACGCGCCTCGTGGACTTTTTCATCGGCATGGGCGCCGCCCTCGTGTTTGACCGCATTGCGTGGAATCGTCCAGGAACACATCTGCCATGGACCACCTTGGAAGTTGCCGGTCTCTTGCTTGTTGTCGGCACGATTGCCATAGGACCCTATACGGAACAATCCTTGCGCTTTAGTGCCTTGTATCTGCCAGGCTGGGCTATTCTGTTATGGATATTTGCGCACCAAAAAGGGGTGATGTCTCGGGTCTTCTCGCACGCTGCCCTTGTTCGCCTCGGCAATTGGAGTTTTGCTTTTTACATGATTCATCGTTTAGTCATGCGCACATTGCAAAAATTTAACTTGTATCACTATCATGGCCCGTTGTGGCAAGATGGCTTGGTCTTGATGACGGCTGTTGCCCTAAGTGCCCTGATCTATTACCACTATGAGGAACCGGTGCGACGGAAATTACGTCACAAATTCTCAGTCTACCCTGGCTCGTATGCACAAACCATCGCGCAGCATGCGACGAGCGCTCGGTGAAATAACGTGATGAGCGTACCTATGGCGAGCACGAAGCCTAAGACGCCGGCAAAAGTCATAGAAACACGGGTAGAAGGGCATTTGCAGCCTTTATCTATAGAGATTAGCTATAACCGGTACGGGAACACCTGCCCCTGACATATGATACTCTAGCTGGGCCGACACGGCACAATCTTATCCGAACACTTGCGCTGCTAAAGCATAGAGACCTTTTCCAAACCGTAGCGGACGGCCGTGATAAGTCATAACTGGAGGTTCTGCGACCTTGGCAAAACCCCACCGCGGCAGTTCGCAAGCGGCCCAGTCGGCGTGTTGAGCGGGCACATCGATCCGCATGGCATCCATCGTTGCCTGAGCGATTTGTGCGGTCAACTGCGTTGCGACCCCGTCGTCTCTGGCGACCACGGGACCCAGAATCCAGCTGGCAGCTCCCTTGATCCCAAGCGCATAGCCCTGGATTTGAGCGTCGTTCACAAGCATCCATCCGGCCGACGCTTGGCGCACACGGTGACGCAAAAATTCCCTGCGGTCGACCCCAAAGGCTTGTACGTCCAACGCGTTTACACGTTCGATGTCGTCCAAGCGTAGGCTAACCACATTTCCTTGGTCTATAGGCTTGTCCGCATATCCACTCAATCCCTGGCTCCGAACATACTTGTGAACCACGCTTACGACCTCAAATCCCATTTTTTCGTATAAAGACAGACCCTCTGGCGTAGACACAAGCGACACGCAGCTTCCAATCGTCATCACGCCCAAAGCGGCGGCGGTGACGTCTTTGCCCAAACCGCCTCGCCGAAAGTCTGGATGGACTATCACCATCCCCATGTGAGCCATGTCCGGTGCATACGACGCGACAGCAGCACTGGATACGAGCTCACCTGCGGCCGTTTTGTGACCAAACACGCGGCCAACGGCCAAAAGCGTGCCAATTTCGGCGACATCATAATCCCAACCTACCGCGGCCGACAATCGAACTAAGCTATTGATATCGTGGACGTCCAAAGTCTCTAATCTTAATGACAGATCCATTTTTAAATCCAGCGTTCCTCCTTGAGTAAACAGCTCTGCATCAAAGAGCCGCACCTACCGACTTACGAAGAATAGTCCTGTTAAATGTCGCTGAGGAGGACGGAAAGTGAGGTATAGACTATGGGTAAGAGAATGGATTCATTTGTTGAGTGATCAACGTTATGAGATGTTTCAAGACATCGCCAGCAATAGCATTGTTTAAACCGGTGCTCCGGGGCTAAAAGAAGCCTATGTCCATCTCTGAATCTCTTTCTGAAACCACACACACTTTTAGAGATCAAACCGCATAACCGAATCGTTCGGCAGTTGTTTGACAGAGAACAAGAGAATATGCCCTGCTACCCATGACCATTCTTTACAACACGGCTCATGGATGGTGAAGCCGGAAACTACGCTGGCCGCCCACATAGCGGCCAGCCCATTCCCTAATCACGGCTGGCCTGCAATGCCATCGGTTCCTCGGATAATAATCGCAATTGAGATTCTAATAAACTCCGCACTTGCGCCCGGTATTTTTCCGTCTCATAACGAATTTGCGCCAGTTGGCTTTCCGCGTCACGCACTTTCGCTTCAGCTCGCCGCACAATTTCCTCGGCTTTCGCTTCGGCTTCACGCACAATCAGTTCGGCTTCCTTGCGCGCCGCCGTTTTGACTTCTTCCGACGTCTGCTGCGCAATAATCAACGTATTTTGCAGCGTAGCTTCCAATTTGCGATATTGCTCAAGGCGCTCCGTCATGCCCGAGGTGTTTTCTTTCAGTTCATCGTTCTCACGAATCAATGCTTCATAATCCCGAACGATTTCGTCAAGAAATTCATTGACGTCATCTTCGTTATAACCCCGAAATCCGTGTTTAAACTCTTTATTGACAATATCTAAAGGTGTCAGTGGCATAAAATCCTCCCGCGGTTAGAACCTGGCCATATAAAGAAACAACGCCACAAGCAGGTATGACGCAATGTCCACCAAGAAAAACGCAATCAAAGGGGACAAATCGAGCATTCCCACCAGAGGCACCCTCCGCCGAATAGGGGCTAAAATGGGCTCAGTCAGCTGTGTTGAAATGTACGTCGCCTTATCCCATAGCCCCGCGGTCTTCGGAGGAAAAAACGATGACACAATCCGTATCATCAGCACAACAAAAAACACATCTTGCAGAATATGGACAGTTTCTGCTAAATGGATGAAGATGATACTCACTTAGACAGGCTCCTGGTCCACCCGGGCGCGTCATCATGATCTTCACTGGCGACTTCCACGTTGTTGGGCGTAACGAGGAAGATATTGTCTCCGACTTTGCGCAGTCCGCCATCTAACGCATAAGCAACTCCAGATAAGAAGTTTAACAAGCGCTGGCCGGCCCGTTCTTCAGCCAAATCCAGATTGACAATCACGGGACGACGCCCTTTGACCTGATCGGCAATAGCCTGGCCATCCTCTAAGGTCCTGGGATGCATCACGACCACCCGAAACCCACGCGAACCTGGCAAACTGACCAAGCCTCCCCGCTTCTTTTGGGGCACTTCATCTTCCCAGTCTGATGTCGCGGCGACTTCCTGTGTGTCAAATTCTTCATCCTGCACTTCTTCTAACCCCACAAAATTTAAGAACTTGCCTACGATTCCCGCTTTCACAAATCACCCTCCTCAATAAGTTCTTGGACCAAACAGAGCGGTTCCCAGACGGACAATCGTTGTGCCTGCCTCTAAAGCCCACTCATAATCATCCGTCATTCCCATGGATAATTCATCCAAAGGAGCCCAAGGAAATCTCTCTTCTCGACAAGTTCGCCATAATTCGCCAGTTTCCTTCATCAGTGCCCGAATTTTTTTCTTTTCGTCCAAAGTTGTGCCAACTGCTGACGGAAACAGTGCCATCATGCCGATAAATTGCAAATGCGGCCACCGATGGGCTTGTTCTAAAAACGCACGCACGTGCTGAGGAAACATTCCCGTTTTACTCGCTTCTTGTCCCGCATTGATTTCCAACATGACCGCAAGACGGTCAGTAACCCGTTGATTTAATGCCTCTGCCACCTTCTCACTATCTATACTGTCGACAGAGTCAAAAAGATCTATGGTATATTTTACCTTGTTCGTTTGAAGATGTCCAATAAGGTGCAAGGGAACCGGAGGCTTTTCGTGCCACTTATCTTTGGCTTCTTGCACCTTGTTTTCTCCGATAAGCTGGGCACCCGCCGCCACAGCGGCTAAGGCCTCCTCTCGGGTTCGCATCTTCGTGACGGCCATGAGCTTGACCCCTTCACCGGGTCGAATGGCCTCGATTTGTGCTAATACATGTTGCACACGTTCCGCTATTTCTTGAGCCATAGATATCCCCCCATGCGGCCCGTGCGGCCCGCATCGCGACGATGAGAAAAAAACTGATCCCGGTGGCAGGCCGTACATACCCCTGCAACATCAATACGGTCCGGCCGAACGCCCGCCTGCTCAAGACGCCGCCGATTCGCCGTCCACAAGTCGAGCTGGTAATGTCCTGGCTTCATGCTGGTGACCAGTGGCGCGTCAGATCCCATCGCCTCCCGAAAAGCTTGTGCCACCCGCTCATCGACTTCATAGCAACACGGACCAATGGATGGTCCAATGCCGACATGAAGATCGTGGGGGGCTATGCCTTGCTCAATCAACTGTGCAACGGCCTCCACTTGCACCCCTTGCACGGTGCCCCGCCACCCGGCATGTAACAAGCCGCCGATGGTTCCCGCCTCGTCTGCAAGAAAAATCGGAACGCAATCGGCAAACCCCATACCGAGCACAATATCAGATGAACGGGTGAGTAACCCATCGGCGCCAGGAATTGCCCCGGCGGAGGATCTGGCGCCCGCCGGGGCATCGGATTCACCGACCCAGCTAACAAGTGCCTTATGCACTTGCTCTGCCATGACAAGCTGATCTAATGAGGCGCCCAGCCATGACAAAGCCCGCGTCCGATTTTCCAAAACCGCCTGCGGTTGATCTGGCATATTGAAGGAGAGATTCAAGGTATCATAAGGCGGATCTGAGATCCCGCCTTGACGTGTTGTAAAGATGGCCTGGACTGTGTTAACTCCTAACCATTTCCAGTACGGGCCGTGATGTTCCCACTGTGCCATGGGCGCGCTCCTAAACGGTCTGATTGCGTGGACGGACACACGCCGACCCCTGCGCTTATTTTATCACGCCCTTACGGGCGAAAACATGATGCTTTCTAATCCCTTCACCAAAACAGTAGGCGGGCCGGAATCTCGACGGGAGATTCCGGCCCGTTTACCGTTTAGGAGGGCATGGGAGCGTTAGCACTAACCCAGTCTGATTCTTGACGTCCGCTCATATGAGCGGAAATAATTTGCTCGTGATTTTGGCGGAACCACTGCTCGGCATTCTCATTAGCTCCCAAGGGCACATACCAACCCTTTTGCTCCATGAATTTAAAAAATTCATAGGCAGCATCTAGGTGATACCGGGCCATTTCGGATAACGCCCGGCGAATCCCCACATGGGTGATTTCGGTCGCCGCCCAGATGCAGCGCACGGTCATGCTCTTAGAATAGTCCAATAGATCAGCCGCAATAATGCGGTCGGTAAATCCCTGACCGCTTTTCGGTTGAATAGGCGTTGGAGACTGCATGGACGCATTGCGCGGACGTCCTTTCAGTCCACCATCAAGCTGCTCGAACTTTTGATTGAGCGATTCGCCATTGGCAATATCAATCAGTTCGTTATAATGCATCTCGGCTTTGCGGCGTTCATTTTCCACCATGGATTTCAAGTCGCCATCTTGCACAAACGACAAAAAACCCGTTGCTTTCGCGATTAAGGTCGCATCCGCTGAGGCAATTTCATGTAATTGCTGATATTCCTGAGCCGTCAATTTTGGCATAGTCATCCCCCTTTATGGTGTGGTGCGGTCTTATCGTGTCCGCACTACGTAGGGTTCATGCATGTCCGTGCTCGTGGGTATCGCCATCCGCGCTAAACAATAAGGATCAAGAAATGGTTTTCGTCATGAGAATACTCTGGTTTGTACTCTAAGTTTGTACTCTGGTTTGTACTCTGGTTTGTACTCTGGTTTGTACTCTGGTTTGTACTCTGGTTTGTACTCTGGTTTGTACTCTGGTTTGTACTCTGGTTTGTACTCTGGTTTGTACTCTGGTTTGTACTCTGGTTTGTACTCTGGTTTTTATTCCGCTATCCGGTGGCCGTATTTTTGTCCTATTGGTTGTCGGGCTTTGTGTTATTAGTGCCGAGCGTTCCATGCTTCGGCTAACTCTTCGAGAGCTTTGCGCTTATGGCGATAAAAGGACGAGCGGCTAACATGAAAGTGGGTGGCTATCTGCGCCACGCTCCATTCGCGATGTAAATACGCTGCTTTCAAAAGGTCTTGGCTTTGCTTTCTTAAGGGCGGAATCGGGGGAGACGACGTCAAGAGTTGCATCAATTGCATTTGAGTGGTATCAAGGTTGTCCTTTAGACCGAGAGAGCGAATTTCCATGAAGAACTGAAGAGGATTTGCAAGGCCGCAGGGCAATCGCTTCATATCCTCGCAGGTCATCTTATGGCTGCTGACGCCGGATATAAGGAGTTCAATATAAAACCATAAGCGTCCTGTAGAAATGTGATTTCGGCGGACTTTCACGGTTGAGGAAAGAAATCGCCCTTTGGTACTGTTGATGGTGCAGACCCGATACCAGACCAAGGAAGACTTCTCAATGCGTTCTACATCGACGATTGATCAACACAAAGCGGCCGCCTAAGGTGCCGTGGTGGGAGGGGTGGAGGTGGCACAAGGCTGGCATAACATTCAATGGTTGTTTCCCAGTGGGTTGTCGGCGGGCAAGCCTATGCGGTTTGCCAATACCCGCAGCGGGTTCGAGTCCATGTGGGCCCGCCGCCCGGCCAGGCGGCGCCTCGTGATCGGGCTGGAATCCACGGGGGCCTATTGGTTGCCCCTAGCGCACCGGTTGCGCCAACAACCCGGCGTGACCGTCGTCTTGGTCAATCCCTTGCATAGGCACAAGCTCAAAGAAGTCGACGATCACGTGTTCATGAATGAACTGAACGATGACTTCCGATCGTTGGTGACGAAGCGCATCGCTTTTTTTCAGATCGCCTTTTCCTCTTCGAGATCTCGAATACGTCGCTGCAAATCACGAAGAGCTTGGTCCTCCGCTTTCCGTTTGCTGGGAATGCCCAGTTCGCGGGCCACTTGGGCCCCACTTTTGTGTTGGGTCAACACGCGTGGAACCGCTTCTTCTTTAAATGCTCGATCATATGGATTGGCCGGATTCACCTCAATTGAGAATTATTGTATCATCGTGTCTCAATTCGGGGTGTCCACAGTTTAGACTAACATCCAAGCTCGGGACATGTTCTTATGATGGACTCGCTGAAATATGACATCCATATTTTCTTCAGACCAGCCGAGTTCTACGGGCATGCCCAACCAAAGGGTCTTTCGCTTCGGTTCCCTCTCGAACGGTCTTCCGTCACCGTCATCACGTGCGCGAACATTGCAAGGTGCCTTCGTAGCGTATAAAATACAGACGAAAAAAATCGAGCAGCTCCTGGAGGAACTACTCGAATTTCTCATACTCTAATTTAGAACATAATACACTTGTTTGTCTTGGTGTGTCAATGGTGTCCAAAAGCAAAAAATTTGGATGGCATCTTATAAATTCCCCTGAGCGACTCTTCCGGACGCGGTCCTGGCACTGTCATCGTGCGTGAGACGACGATGTCATATAATTCGTCTACCCAATCTAAAAATGCAGCGTTTGTCTCATTGTCTCGATGCTCGTGATGCTGGCGGATAATCCCGGCCAGCAGATCGGCGATTTGAATACCTTCTTCGACTTTGGAGCTAACAAAAAATGCTGTTTCCACGAGTGAAGTTAATAGCCGTCCTTCTTTCGATTTAAAGAGATAATTTTTTATCCGATTGACAATAATCCGATCGTTACCTTCGTCTTGGGAATCAAATGCGACTAAACATTTTGAATCATTCTCATGAGCATATCCATTCAGTCTCTGCAATAAGAATCGATAATGGTTTGGAAGCCATCAAATTGTGATTGAAAGCCTTGTCGAGGAACATAGGCCGCAGGAAACCCGACCTTATGACCTAATTGAAAAATGGTTGCCTGTTGCTTGGTCGTGTAGGTAATCGAGGATAGACTTATCGGCGTTGATGTCGACGATGATGTTGAGGTAGACGCTTGAGTGTCAGGGCGACGACTTTTACGGCCGCGACCTCTCATAGAGGTGTATTAATGCTCATCTATAATAATTTTACCGTACAAGAATCCGGCAACGCTAATTCGTTAGGTACGGGGGGCGATCACGCAATAACGGGAACCGTCGCATTAACGATTCCTGGGTCGGGGTCACAGACACCGATCACAGGAACATGGACTACAGTTTATGGAATCATGGGAAGCGGCACACATTCATCTCTTACGTTTCAAATGAATGGCGTGCATTATATTATTGGATCTCATACTCTCTCTGAGAATCAAGTCGACCAAATTACCGGATCGGTCAGTAAAACGTGAGATAACAATCATGAATCCTCTGCCCGCGCACGGCTTTGGCAGGCAATCTGGTGAGAGGAGTACACACGTTGTTTGTACGCATAGACTAAAATCTTGGCCATGAGCTGGGGGTGATAGGGCCCCCCGCCCGGGTAGACGTGGTCAAAGACCGGTCGCTCAGTTGATCCACCGCGTCGTTGACGACGCGGACCACATGATGGACCGGAATCACATCGGACAAATCCATGGGTAAAAATCATGGATCTTGCTGATATGGCCGAAACTGGCGTGAACCTCGCGGACGATCGATACCTCCTGGGGCTCCGGCAATCCCGTCATCACTCATGCCTCTATTTGGTTCCCCAACCCAAAACCCGCCTTTCGGACACATCTTCTTCATAAGAAGATCGTACCAAAAAAGGCGGGTTTTCTTGATCTCATCCCGATTTTTGGGGCTAATTTATCGCGTGAATCTATTGCCCTTTTGGGCCAGCCCCTTTACATGTCTTGGGCGTGATATTGATCAATTTCTACCAAAATAACGTCCTCACCGATTTTGCGGATCTGATCCCAAGGGATCACCGTGTCACGCTCCCGTCCAAACAGGCCCAAAAGGTGGCTGGCACCCAAAATGACAACGGCCTTCAGGCGTCCTCCTTCTAAATCCAGCTCCAAATCGCCGATGAAACCCATTCGCCGCCCATCAACAATGTTGATAACATCCTTCGTCCGCAGTGCAGAGGTCTTTACCACCAGGCATCCCCCCGTTATACCTTATGTCGCACCGGCGGACACTAGACGAATTCCCCACTACCTCTTAAAACCAAGCCAGGAGATGATTGACAATATGGGGCAACCGCCACGAGACATGAATGGCCCCATGGGGGTGATGAGGCACGGACGGGGGTAATTTCACCGGCACAGCCGGGACCGTGACCGGATTAGCCGGTGACGTCTGCATCGCGGCAGCAGCCGGAATGGCCACCGCATTGCTCATGTCGATGAAGCACAATGAGGGAAACAACACGCACCACCAATTATGCCCGGCCCCGCGTCCTAAGACCACCAATAAGGCCTCATAGCGCCCAGCGGGCAAGACCCAGCTGCCATATGCTTTCGTAGGAAATTCTGTCGTCGTTAAGCGAACATGCGCGTGATAGGTCACATGATGAGCTGCCAACACCGCATCGGCTGCTTCCGTTACTTGGGCAATATGGTGCGATAAGATGGCTGCAGCCTGCTCTTTATCATGCACGTGGGTCAAAAGCGGATCTAAGACCGCTAGCACCCTATCGCGCACATCGAGTTTCACGGCTTGATCCACGGGGTTGTCCGAATTGGCAATGACCCGAAACCGAATGACGGGGGGCGGGGTAATCGCCTGCGTCGTCGTACCTGCCAAAGCCGTATGGCCTTGCGGTGTGACGGGCGCAATACTCCATAAAAATCCCATGGCCAGAAAACTTAGCGCAATCTGTTTCACCCACATCAGATGTACTTCCTCATGTGCGTCAACGCCGCCTTTTCCAGGCGCGACACTTGTGCTTGGCTGATGCCAATTTCGTCAGCCACTTCCATTTGCGTCTTTCCGTCAAAGAAGCGCATCGTCAAAATTAACTTTTCTCGGTCATTCAACCGCCGCATGGCTTCCCGAATAGCTAAACTTTCCAGCCAATTGCGGTCATGATTTTTTTCATCACTGATTTGGTCCATCACAAAAATCGGATCGCCGCCGTCATGATAAATGGGCTCGAACAGCGATACAGGTTCTTGAATAGCATCCAAGGCATACAGCACTTCTTCACGCGGCACACTTAATTCTTCGGCGATCTCACTAATCGTCGGCTCTTTCGAATAGCGGTGGACCAATCCATCTCGCACTTGCAAAGCTTTGTAAGCAATGTCGCGGAGCGAACGGCTGACGCGAATCGGATTGTTGTCGCGCAGATAACGCCGGATTTCCCCAATAATCATCGGCACAGCATACGTGGAAAACTTCACGTTTTGACCTAAGTCAAAGTTGTCTATGGCTTTCATAAGGCCAATGCAGCCCACTTGAAACAAGTCATCACTATGCTCGCCGCGGTTTTGAAAGCGCTGAATGACACTCAAGACTAAGCGCAGATTGCCATTAATCAGTTCATCGCGTGCGGACTCGTCACCCGCTTGCATATTTTTAAAGAGTTCTCGCATTTTGACATTGCCCAACACCGGTAATTTCGCCGTATTGACACCAGGGATTTCAACTTTATTCAGTGGCACGACCCTAACCCCTCCCCGGAGCTTTCATCCTTCATCTTCACAATGGCAGTATCACCAAACGCGAGTGAGGATATACAAAAAGCCCCGGAATTTGCCAATAATTGGCTTCCGGGGCTCGCTCGGGGCAGGATGTCGTTATTCCATGCGGTAAAATTCCTTACGCAGCCGTTTAATAATGCGCTTTTCGAGACGGGAGATATACGATTGGCTGATGCCTAATGAATCCGCCACCTCTTTTTGCGTCCGCTCGTAGCCATCCATGAGGCCAAAACGCAGTTCCATAATTCTGCGCTCGCGGGCATTGAGTTTGCTCAGTGCTCTTTTTAACATCGTGCGGTCAACTTCATCCTCTAACCGCTTATAAATAATATCGTTTTCGGTACCCAAGACGTCCGATAACAAGAGCTCATTGCCGTCCCAATCCACGTTCAAGGGCTCATCAAAAGAGACCTCAGACCGTGTCCGCGAGTTGCGGCGCAAATACATCAAAATTTCGTTTTCAATGCATTTCGAGGCATATGTGGCCAGCTTAATTTTCTTTTCCACATCAAACGTATTGACCGCCTTTATCAGTCCAATGGCCCCAATTGAAACCAAATCCTCTATCCCGATCCCGGTATTTTCAAATTTGCGGGCAATGTAGACCACAAGCCGTAAATTCCGTTCAATGAGAACAGAGCGGACACTGTCCTCGCCCGATCCCAGTAAATGCAGCAGATTAGCCTCTTCATCTCCGGTAAGGGGAGGCGGCAACGCTTCACTGGACCCGACATAATGAACTTCCGGGTTGGCTTCTTCCAGCCCGAGCAGCATCAAGAGCTGCACTCTCACCCGTATTAGCCATGAGGCCTTGGGTTTTGGTTGCCATTGTGCAATCATGCACCCACCCCTTCTTGATTTATGGTAATAATACAGTCAGGCGAAACTAAGGCACGGTAGGAATGGTCACTCGACACACTTTGAGGCGTAAACGCCAACGCAACCGGCTGCAATCGGTACCATCGGCCTTGAAATTGTCCCTTGGCCTCCTCAAGTGCCACCACCGGCAAAATGCCGGTGCCACCGATGGATTGATAAAAAACGGTACCGAGCCGCCCTTGCCATTTACTTGGCACCGGGTCTTGTCGGCCGGACGCACAGGCCGTCACCCATGCCAGGACTTCCGGAGGCAGCCATTCAATGGCCTGGCTGATTTCCATAACAATGACGGGCCGGCGCAAAACCGGGTCACGCATCTGGTTGCCAGAATCCCATAAACACGGAAGAGTCAGCGTACTCCCATTCAGTGTCACAGACACCTCGCCTTTTTGCGCCTGTCCAAGATATTGGCGCATCCGGGGGCGAGGAATTAAAAGGCCCATGCCCCACAGAACAGTCGGGACACTGAGCCCCAACAGCAGCCAGTGAGGAATGCCGGGAAGCCACTGACCCAGCCATGTCAAGATAACCAGCGCAATACCGCCAGCCAACACCGTTACGCCCGCGAAAATCAGATAGGCCCGGGCCCAAAGCCGCCAAGGAAACCGCGGCACGGCAAGCCACAGCATCCCTAAGGGCCACAAGATGAGGAGCTCCCATGGCACCGCATAGAGATTTTGCTGGAGTAACACCCACAATGTCGGCAACGTCCCCACTACGGCCCCTAAGCCGAGGCGCCAGCGCCGGGGCTTTCGGTCCATCAACACTATGGTCAGCCGCAATAACGACCAGTCCATCGCATAACTCACTACGAGCGTGCCCACCGCGCTGACCATAGGCTCATCCCCTTTCCGTCTTCACCTCGACCTATCTGATGGATATGCCGCAGATGAGCCGGGTATGTCTGACACCTGCTATTCTAAAAAGCAAAGGGTGCAAAGCATGTCATTTCCGTTGGGGTGTCCCAGAAAGTTGCCGACAAAAAAACCGCCTCTTGTCTAAGAGGCGGAATCGATGCTGAGGTGCTAGTTACGACGCCGTAAAAAGGCTGGAATATCAAGGTCATCATTGTTGGCAAAGGGCTTAATTTCCACTTCCTCGCGTTCACGCAACTCCGGATCGGGTCTGGGCACCATGCGATCGCCCGAGAAGCCTGTCGCAATCACCGTCACACGTACCTCGTCTTTCAACGTCTCGTCAATCACCGCGCCGAAGATGATATTGGCTTCGGGATCTGCGGCTTGAATGACAATTTCCGCCGCCTCATTCACTTCAAAAAGCGCTAAGTCGCTGCCGCCTGTGATATTCAGCAACACTCCGCGTGCGCCATCGATGCTGGTTTCGAGCAAAGGACTCGAAATTGCCGCTTTAGCAGCCGCGGCGGCTCGGTTTTCGCCTTGGCTGACCCCTACACCCATCAGCGCTGAACCCATTTCCGACATGATGGTCTTGACATCAGCAAAGTCCAAGTTAATGAGACCCGGCACCGCAATCAAGTCGGAAATGCCCTGAACCCCTTGACGCAAGACGTCGTCGGCGATGCGGAAGGCTTCCATAATCGACGTACGTTTCTCGACCACTTGCAACAACCGGTCATTGGGTATCGTGATTAACGTATCCACCTTGGCCTTCAATGTGGCTGCGCCCTTTTCGGCGAAATTTTGCCGCCTGCGGCCTTCAAACGTAAAAGGCTTGGTGACGACCCCCACCGCTAACGCGCCGACTTCTTTGGCGACTTCCGCGACAATCGGCGCAGCTCCGGTGCCCGTTCCACCGCCCATCCCGGCCGTAATAAAGACCATGTCTGCCCCTTTGAGCGCATCCGCAATCATTTCCCGACTTTCCTCGGCCGCTTTCGATCCAATATCCGGATTCGCCCCCGCTCCCAGCCCCTTGGTCAGTTTGGTGCCAATTTGCAAGCGGGTCGGCGCCATCGACAACGCAAGCGCCTGCGCGTCCGTATTAATCGCAATGAACTCGACCCCTTTAAGGCCCGCATGAATCATCCGGTTGACCGCATTCGTCCCGCCCCCGCCGACTCCGACCACCTTAATAACCGCAAAATTTTCATCCGACTGATCAAATTCCAGCATGCAAAATCCTCCCTGTCTGACGCATCCGCTCAGTTATTTCCACAAATTAACCCAAAATTGTACCACTCGTTGCCATGGTGACTCCACGGTGCGTGACTGTTCATGTGAAGCCATGGCCTTTGCCACCCCAACCACCGTGGCGTAGCCAGGACTGCGTGACAGATCGGACAATCCGCCAAGGCCTATAGGCGTTCCAAGACGCACGGGCCATCCCCAACGTGTTTCCAGATATGGGCCCAACCCTTTGAGCAACGCGCCACCGCCTGTCATCACCACCCCCGCAGCAGGGCCTTTGGTCCATTCAATACGCTGCAAGTGCTGCTCGACATAATCGGTCCACTCATCGACCCGGGCGGCGACAATTTCTTGCATTTCTTTAATGGGAATCAGCTTCACCGACTGTCCGCTCACCGCCCGCACTTCCAGCGTCCCTTCGCGTTCCGACGCCACAGCTGCATGCTCCAGTTTGAGCCTTTCAGCTTGCGTCGCGACGACGCCCAAGCCAACGGACAAGTCTGAGGTGATAGACTCGCCCCCTAAAGGGATGACGCCAAAGTACTCCAGTTGGCCTGAACGGTAAACAGATACTCCGGTAGTGCCACCCCCAACATCAAGATGCACCACACCGACTTGCTTTTCTTCCGCGCTCAGCACCGCTAATGCTGACGCCTCCGGAGCGGGAATGAGTTCTAAAGGTTGAAGTCCAGCCATGTTGACCACATGGCGCAAATTGCGAATAACAGTCGACAATCCCGTGACCACAAACACGTCCGCCTCTAGGGTGTGAGCGACCATGCCTTGGGGATCGGCGACGCCGCGAAACCCATCTACGGCTATACCCCGCCGAATGACACGCACCACCTCACGGCCGGCCCCAAGCTCCACATGGGCGGCGCGTTCCAGTACACGCTGCATGTCTTCGTCGCGAATAACCCCTGATTTCAACGAAACTTTGGCCTGTCCCGGTGTGATGGTGAGGTGATCGCCATTAATGGCCACAGCCGCCTGCGTAAGGTCGCTCCCCGCCATGCTGTTCGCACGGTTAGCCGCATCGCGAATCGCTAAGGCGACGCGCTCCACCTCAAAAACCAACCCGCGACGCATCCCGACAACAGGCGTCGCGGCAATCCCCAATACGGCCAATTCGCCATCAGGCCTCGCCTCAGCCACCAATGCGGAAACTTTTGTCGTTCCAACATCTAGTGCGAGCATTAGTTGGCGTTTAGGCACATCACACCTCCGGTCGCATGATCGACAACCCTGCTCTCTTTCTTTTCTCGCTGTGGCGTCGATATTCCTGCATTAATTGAGAAGAATTGTGTAATTTTAACGGGCCACCGCAGGGCGGCTCGTCCGAGTCGACCCGGTCCCCAATGGCTGCTATGAAGATTCTTTTGCTCTTCAAATATATCTTAGCAGGTCTTGGGCATATCATGTAACAATACCACCAATTTCCACAGCAGAAGCTCAGCGAGCTTGAATGCTGGCCCCCAAAGCCGAAAGGCGCACATCTAACTGTTCATAACCGCGTTCAATAATTTCGCGTCCAGCAATCACGCTTTCGCCCTCCGCCTTCAAGGCCCCAATCACCAAAGCTGCTCCCGCCCGCAAGTCGGGCGCGGTCACATAGGCCCCATGCAAGGGATGGCCCCCATAAATAAGGGCAACGCGCTGGTCTGCAATAATCTGCGCGCCCATTCGGCGCAACTGAGCCGCATGGCCCAAACGGTTCTCAAAGACGCGTTCAGTGACTAAATGGACGCCGGGTACGGCCAGCAGAAAACTCATAAATTGGGGCTGACAGTCCGTTGCAAAACCAGGGTAGGGAGCCGTGGCGACCGATACCGGAATCGGCTTAAAACGCCCCTCACTGACAATGTGAACGGTATCCGCATCAATTTCTTCAACCATCACCCCAATGTCTTGCAAGCGGCCCCACAACCCGGGCAAATGGTCCACCAGACAGTTTTTCACCGTGATATCGCCCCCCACCGCGGCCGTACTCAACACAAACGTTGCCGCCTCAATACGGTCGCCGATGACGGTATGCTCAGCGCCTTTAAGCATCGAGGCGCCGCTAATCCGAATGTCCGGTGTGCCTGCTCCCCGCACCGTAGCCCCTAGGCGTTCAAGAAACTGGGCTAAGTCGACAATCTCGGGTTCCATCGCCGCATTACGAATCCGGGTTTCTCCTTCGGCCAGCGCTGCGGCCATCAGCACGTTCTCCGTGGCGCCGACACTGGGGAAGGGAAAATGCACTTCATTCCCCACCAGCTTTTTGGCGCGAAGCACAGTGCGTCCGCCCTCGTCGTGCACTGTGGCACCTAAAGATGTTAAGCCGTATAAGTGCAAATCAATGGGCCGGTCGCCTATGGCACAGCCCCCCGGCTGCGTAGCCTCCGCAGCTCCTAATTTGGCTAATAACGGTCCTAAAAGAAAAATCGACGCGCGCATTTCTTGCATTAATTCCGCAGGCACCACATAGCTATTAAGAGTCCTTGGATCCACAAAGACGTCACGTCCCGCCTTCTCTACGGTCATGCCCAAGGACCGTAGCACGGCAATCATCACATGAATGTCCCGCAAGTCCGGGACGTCATGCAAAATGACGGGTTCCGTGGCCAGTACCGTCGCAGCTAAAATCGGCAATGCGGCGTTCTTGGCCCCGTTTATTCGCACGGTTCCGTTAAGCCTTTTCCCGCCTCGCACCACAAATTCTCCCATGTTGCCTCAAATCCTCCCTCTCCTGGCCCAATCCAACGCACTTCTGGGCGCAATTGGACCGCATAGCGCGCATAGACCTCATGGCGCAAGCGCCGCATAAGACCAAGGACATCATGGGCCGTCGCGTGTCCCCGGTTCACAATAAAGTTGGCATGCACCTGCGACACCTCGGCATCTCCAAGACGCCACCCTTTCGCTCCCAAGGACTCTATGAGGCGTCCTGCATAATCATTGGGAGGATTTTTAAACACACTCCCCGCATTGGGATCACCGACGGGTTGCGTCCTTTTGCGGTACTCCATGTGGTGCCGCATGGTGCTCAAAATCTCTCCCGGCTCTTTGGGCGTCAGCTCGATTTGAGCTTCCAAGGCAATCCACTTTTGGCGCATAAACGCGCTTGACCGGTACGCAAAATCGGCTTCGGTCGACGAAATCGAGCGCACCCCGACCTCAGGCTCCCAGACCACAAGCTGGCGCACGACATCCTTCATTTCGGTCCCATGCGCTCCCGCGTTCATGACTAAAGCCCCACCTAAGGTGCCAGGAATACTGACCGCAAATTCCATTCCGCCCAAACCCGCCTGATGCGCGCGGTGAGCGAGTTTCGTCAATAATACGCCCGCGCCCGCGATCAATTGATCTCCCTTTGTGTCCACGTAGCGCAAAGCGCGCGAGGGAGACAGAACAACCGCGTCTAAGCCTTGGTCAGAGACCAAGACGTTCGTGCCTTGCCCTAAAACAAAATAGGGAACAGCTTCGCGGTGAACCCAGTCGAGCGCTCGCACCAATGCCTCTTGGTTCGGAGGCTGTAGATAAATCGCGGCGGGTCCGCCAATCCGGAAGGACGTATGCCGAGCCAACGGCTCCTCTTGCTGCACAGCCCCTACGTCTAGTCTACGCAACTCTTGGGCCACACGTTCCGCATCCAATGGCGTTACCTCCTTCCGTGGCGGGCGGCTGTGGTAATTGTCTCCACAATTTTCTGGGCCGCCGTATCATCTTGTATCGCACGTAATGCTTGGGCCATAGCCTGACGCTGCTCAGGCTGACTCAGCACCATGGTCAACACCTCTTGGCCCCTAAGGGCCAACTCAGGTTCTTTCAACACCAAGCCCGCGTGCCGTTGCGCAATGACTTCCGCATTTTTGGTTTGGTGATCTTCCGCCACATGCGGAGACGGCACCAAAATCGGCGGCAATCCAAAGGCCACGCAATCGGCAATAGTCATAGCCCCAGCTCTACCAAAAAACACATCAGATACTCGGTAGGATTTTTGAATCTCATAAAAGTATTCGACAATCCGCACCTGTTTTGGGTCCAACTGCTCGGGATTTTGCGCCACGCGGTTCATGATGTCTTGATAATACCGTTTGCCCGTGGCCCAAAGCAGGGTCCATTCGGGATGCTTTGCCAATACCGGCAAAAACTCCCATAAAAAGTCATTCAACGCTTGGGCTCCTTGACTTCCGCCCGTGGCCATCAGAACAGTTTGATCCGGCGCAATGCCCATAGCTTCGCGCAAGGCGTCTTTGCTTTCTTGCACCGCAATCACCACCGGATTGCTAGCCACAACAAAATGCGTGCCCCGTTTAAAATATTGTTGGGCTTCTTCAAAAGGCACGATCACCCGAAAGGCACGCGGCCCTAAGAGCCGGTTGGTCAGTCCAGGCCATGCATTTTGTTCTTGCAAGACTAATGGCACCCGGCGCAGCACGGCCGCCAAGCCCACAGGTCCCGAAACATAACCGCCCGTGCCCACCACCACATCAGGACGAAACGAACGGATATACCGCAAGGACTCGTTCAAGCCGCGCACGGCACTCAGCGCCCCTTGGGCCTTGCCCGCGATCCCTTTGACCAACAGCCCCCGCGCATGAATCGTTGCAAACGGAATGCCGCGGGCCGGCACTAAATCCTTTTCAAGTCCATGATCGGTTCCAATATATAAAACGTCCAGCGTTTTGACACGAGCACGCACCGCGTCAATAATCGCCAAGGCAGGATAAATATGGCCCCCGCTGCCGCCGCCCGCAATCAGCATCCGCATGTCCTACGACCACTCCCATACAAATTGTTGCCTACACTTTGTCGTCCGTTCTCCAGCGTATGTTTCCCGTTACGCAGCGTGCTTACTAATATTTAACAGAACCCCAACGCCCGCCATGCTTAACACAAGCGACGATCCCCCGTAGCTGATAAAGGGCAAGGTAATTCCCGTCACCGGCAACGTCGCGGTCACCACGCCCATATTAATCGCGGCCTGAATGGCAATCATAGTGGTTAAGCCCGTTGCCAATAAGCTGGAATACATATCGGGTGCCCGCATGGCAATGCGGAAACCTCGCCAAGCCACCATCATGAACAAGAGCACCACGGTCAAGGTCCCTAATAAGCCGAGTTCCTCCCCTAAAATCGCAAAAATAAAGTCCGTGAAGGCTTCTGGGAGATAGCCCAAGGCTTGACGAGAATACCCCAGCCCCACCCCTAAAACCCCGCCGGAACCTAACGCCAATAGCGCTTGAATGGTGTGAAAACCCTCCCCTAAGGGGTGCTTCCATGGATCCATAAACGCCAGTAAACGCTGTCTGCGGTAAGGTTCGGCAATCATGGCCCAAGCCAAAATGGGCACGGCCGCCCCAGTCAACTCGAGCAAATGGCGTTTTTTAACCCCCGCCACAAACAGCATGACAAAAAAGGTCCCGGCCGTCGCAATCGTCGTGCCCAAGTCAGGCTCGGCCAAAATCAAGACAAAAACAACCGACGCCAAGAGGATATGAGGCATCACGCCACGCCAAAAATCGTCCAAATCTTGACGGTGCAAACTAAAAAGACGGGCAAAGAGGAAAATCATAGCCAACTTCGCGAGCTCAGAGGGCTGAATTTGCAAAGAGCCCACCCCGAGCCAGCGCCGGGCCCCGTTGATATCAATGCCGACATGAGGAATCAACACGGCAACCAATAACAGCACCGAGAGCATAAAGCCCGGAAAAATTAGCTTCGTATAGCGCCAGTAGTCAATCCGGGTCGTGGCAATCATGGCAATAATACCAATCACGGCCCATACCAGCTGGTGTTCCACGTAATAATAGGGATTTCCAAACTGTTTGAACGAGACGGACGCGCTCGCGGAAAACACGACGACAGTGCCAATGGCTAATAAACCCGCAACCCCCGCTAACAAAAGATAGTCGATACGCCGTCTTTCCTCATTCATGCCATAACCTCCTTGCAGACCATCCCATCGTGCCGTGTGCTACCACCAAGCCAACAGCGCGCCAACAGCGGCTACGACCCAAAAGACCGCAACCACCCGCTCTTCCGGCCAGCCGCCCAACTCAAAGTGATGATGCAAAGGACTCATGCGAAAAACCCGTTTACCTGTTAGACGAAAACTTAACACTTGAATAATCACCGATAAGGTTTCAATTACGAAGAGCAACCCAATGAGCGGCAACAGCAGGGTCGTGCGCGACACAATCGCGGTCCCCGCCAACGCTGCCCCTAGGGCCAAAGACCCGGTATCGCCCATGAAGACGCGCGCTGGGTGCACATTATAGCGTAAAAAGCCCACGAGGGCGCCAATGAGCGTCAGGGAGACCAAAGCAATTACGGGTTCGTGATGCATAACGCCCCAGAAGGCAAAAAAGGCCATGGTAATTGCGGCCGCACCAGCGGCTAAGCCATCTAAGCCATCGGTCAAGTTTACGGCATTTCCGCTTCCTAAGATCGCCAACACCGAAAGCGGTCCAAAAAAGACGCCGGAGGGTAAGACGCCCCAGTGAAAAGGCAAAACATACGTACCTGCCGCGTGAAAACGCGCCCCGGCCAACCACGTAAACGCCACCGCAAACAGGACTTGGAATAGCAGCTTTTCTCGGGCTTTAAGGCCCAAAGGTCTCTTAAAGACGACTTTCAGCATATCGTCGGCCAGGCCAATCAATCCATAAGACCAAATCAATGCCACCAGTGCCCACGCTTCCAAGCTATGCGGAGCAAAAATCGCAACCGCAATGGGCAACGGCACCAGAAACAAGAGCCCCCCCATTGTCGGCGTGCCTTGTTTTTTCAAGTGGCTCTGCGGGCCGACATCGCGCACGGTTTGGCCAAATTTCAAACGGTGCAGCACGGGAATAAACACCGGCCCTAAGATAAATGCCACCAAAAATGCGAAGAGCCCCGCGTATGCTTGGTTCAATGCGGTCCCCCCCACTGTTCAAGACGTTGGTGTAAGGTCTCGAACATCATTCCGTGAGAGGCCTTTAAGAGCATCACGTCACCCGCTTGCAAATGCTGAATTAACCAATCATAGGCATGATCAAGGTCAGGAACCCACACCGCTTGGGATCCTAACGCCTGAGCACCCTGCGCGATCTTTTGTGATCTAGGGCCCACTGCCAGCACAATGTCCGCCCGGCGTGCAGCTTCTTGCCCGACCTGCTCATGGCCTTGCTCTTCTAAAACGCCTAGCTCCAACATGTCGCCTAACACGGCGATTTTGCGCCCGGTGGCCGGCTGATGTGCCAAAACGTCTAATGCCATGGTCATGGACAAAGGGCTGGCGTTGTAATAATCGGCTAGCACTGTCAGGGTCCCGAGCGGAACCGTCTGCAACCGGCCACTGGTGGGCGGTACGCTTTCCAACCCACGCACCGCTTCCTCGGGCGTTAATCCGACCGCTATGGCCGCCAAAAAGGCCGCCGCCACGTTGTGGCCATGATGGGCTCCGAGATAGGGAATGGTGAGTGACAAGCGGTTGCGGCGAAATTCCAGCGTGATTAGAGTACCATGAGGTGTCAATACGGCCTCTTTCACCACACAGTCGCCGCCTTGGCGCCCATACCAGAGAATCTGATTATTGGGAATTGTTGAGGCAAGAGCGCGAAAACGGTCATCATCATAATTGAGCACCGCTATTCCGCCAGGGCGCAGGCCCAGCAAAATCTCGCCCTTGGCTCGCTGGATATTGTCCATGCTGCCCAGTGTTTCCATATGATTAGGCCCGATATTGGTAATGATCGCGACCTGTGGCGGCATGATCTGCGTCAAAGCCGCAATTTCGCCTAAGGCCCGCATGCCCATTTCCGCCACGAAGTGCGTGATATCGGGGTCGCTACGAAAATATGACATTGGCAACCCAATCGCTGTATTGTAGTTGCCATGGGATTTTCCGGTCGCAAATTTTGCCCCTAAAGCTGCTGCCGTTAATTCTTTCACACTGGTCTTGCCCACACTTCCGGTCACAGCGACCACAACCGTTCCTTTGGCATCCACCGTTTGGCGCGTCATCGTCCCCATGGCGTCTAGCGGCGATGGCACCACCAACGCAGGACCCTGGAGGGGTTGAAAAGAGGCCTCTACCATCGCCACGCCGCCCTTGGCCCAAACATCGGGAACAAACTTATGCCCATCCGTGTGAGCCCCCGGCAAGGCGACAAAAAGGGCGCCAGGCTTGACGTTGCGGCTATCAACGGTCAAGTCGGTCATGGTCTTGGTGAGATCGACCCCATGCGCCACGGCTCCGGACGCTTTGGTCACCTCGTCATAGGTCAAGGCCATCATGGCTTTTTAATCTCCCGCAAGGCTTGACGTGCAATTTCTCGGTCATCGAAATGGATTGTGCCATCTCGGTAAATTTGATAGGTTTCGTGGCCTTTGCCTAAGATGAAAATCACGTCACCGGGCTGGCCTTTTTGCAGCGCCAAACGAATGGCCCGTTCCCGGTCCAACTCCACTTCAAACGGCGTCTGCGTCGGTTTGAGACCATCGGCAATTTGATTAATGATATCCATTGGATCTTCCGACCGGGGATTGTCGGCCGTCAGTACAACCCAGTCCGCGTAGCGCCCTGCTGCTTCCCCCATCAACGCGCGTTTACCACGGTCTCGGTCACCACCGGCGCCAAACAGGACCCCAATCGACCCCACAGTAAATTCCCGTGCGGTTTTTAAGACGTTTTCCATGCCATCTGGAGTATGCGCATAATCCACAATGACGGTAAAAGGCTGGCCTTCATCGATACGCTCAAAGCGGCCCGGAACACCCGGATAACGCGCTAACGCCTCGGCCATCTGCCGGGGCGATAAGCCGTAGACATAGCCGACGGCCATCGCGGCTAACGCATTGAGGACGTTGAACCGCCCTGTCATATTGAACTCCACCGCTTGCCGTTCCCCATTGGGGAACGACGCCACAAACTGTACGCCCCGGCTACCTACAGTGACCATGCTGCCCATAATGTCGGCCCCTTCGGTCAAACCATAGGTCAGGACAGGCACCGGCGACATCGGAATCAAGCGTTTGCCGTAGTCATCATCGATGTTGATAATGGCCGCTTTCGGACCCGTTTTGGAGGAAGCCCCTAAGTGCCGAAACAACAGGGCTTTGGCTTGAAAGTACGACTCAAAATCTTTGTGAAAGTCTAAGTGGTCTTGCGTTAAATTAGTAAATACGCCGACATCGTATTGCACTTGGTCGACACGCGAAAGGACTAAGGCATGGGAGGATACCTCCATTACCGCAGCCCGCATACCACGGTCCACCATATGACGCAAGAGACTTTGCAAATCAGGCGATTCAGGCGTCGTCCGACTCACCTTATACGTGTCTTGGCCCATTAATGTGTATAGTGTGCCGGTCAGTCCGGTCGGGATGTCATTGGCCTCGAGCAGAGCGCGCACAATGTGTGTCGTCGTCGTTTTGCCATTGGTCCCGGTGACCCCGATCATCGCTAAGCGTGCGGAGGGACTGCCATAAAACTTATCCGCAATCAAGGCCATGGCCCGCCTCGCATTAGGCACCACCACCCCGGATTTGCCAGCCGGAATAGCTTCCGCCCGCTCCACGACAAAGGCTGTCGCACCCCGGTTCGCTGCTTCTTGACAAAATAGATGACCGTCTGTGCGAAATCCCGGAATCGCACAAAACACATTATTGGCTTCGACATGGCGCGAATCGTATGCGATGCCTGTGACCTCCACTGCCGTATTCCCCACCGGGGTTCCATCCGGAACCACCTTGATTAGTTCACTCCAAATCATGCCGAAGCCTCCTACGTCATTTCCCCATGGCGTGAGCCCTTACTCACCCAAGCCAAATCTCCACCACGGACCCCGCCCTTACTTCGGTGCCTTTCGGCGGGTTTTGCCGCCGGACCACGCCAGATCCCTTATTGCGCGCCTTGACATTAATGCCCAAGACCCACGCCAAACGCGCTGCACTCTGGGCGTTTAACCCCTCAAACTGTGGTACTGCCACCCATTCTAAGTAAATACGGCTAGCGTCCCCTAATTTTAACTGGAGTATTGTGCCCGCGGGTCGGTACCCTCCATATTCAATGGATTGGTCCACCACCACACGGCCTCGCCCTTCAAATTGTACCGGAAAACCAAACGCTGCGGCATCTTGTAGTGCGGTTTCTGGGTCCAAATTTACCAAGCTCGGCACCATCGCCGGCTCCCCTTTTGGCGGGGGCTTAATGGGCTCCGTAGGCGGCAATTTTAAGTACCGAAAAATATTACGCACCAACTGTCCAAAAATTGGCGCCGCGACTTGGCCTCCATAGAACGCCCCCACGGGTTCATCCACATTGACAATCACCGCAACCTCAGGATTGGGCACCGGACCAAACCCAATAAAGGAGGCAATATATACCCCTTTTTCTGTGCGGCCGTTGATGACTTTTTGTGCGGTACCAGTTTTTCCCGCTATCTTATAGCCCGGAACCTGTGCCAGTTTTCCGGTGCCTTCGCTGACAACCCCTACCATCATGCTTTGCACCGTTTTGGCAACATTCTCTGACACCACTCGGCGGACAACTTGTGCATCCATCTCTTTTATCACATGCCCATTGGGAGCCAAAATCCTGCGCACAATATGCGGTTTAAGCAAGACCCCATCATTAGCGATGGCGCTTATGGCATTCAGCAAGGCGATAGGGGTCACCGTCAGGGTCTGCCCAAAGGCCATAATCGCTAAATCGAGAGCGGTCACGCGCTTCATCGCCGGAAAGATGCCCAGCGCTTCGCCCGGTAAGTCAATATGAGTGCGGCCTTTGAGCCCAAATTTGTCAAGATACTCGTAAAACTTATCCACCCCAAGCCCTAATCCCAATTCCATAAATCCTACGTTGCAGGAATTTCTCACCACTAAAGCCAAATTTTCCGCCCCGTGCCCTTGAGGCCGCCAGCAATTCACCCGCCGTCCTAACACATTTTTGAATCCCGGGCAAAAAAATTGGGAATTTACGGAGGCCGTGCCTTCTTCCAAGGCTGCAGCCAAGGTCACTGGCTTGAAAATCGAGCCGGGCGGAATCGCATCCGACACCGATAGCACCCGGTAATTCTTCGGACTATAGTCCCGAAAATGATTGGGATTCATCGAAGGGCGTTGGGCCATGGCCAAAATTCCACCGGTTTTGGGATGCATCACGACAATGCTCACCGATTTGCCCTGCGTGTGAATCATGGCCTGCTCGCAGGCCCGCTCGGCCATCCATTGAATATGATCGTCTAAACTAAGCTCTACGGTATCCCCCTGTACGGACGGAATGACACGCGTCTGCGCAAACGCCACCGACTGGCCCGTAACGTCAAACTCTTCTTGAATGCTACCGGGCTTGCCCGTGAGATATTTATCATAGATTAATTCAATCCCGGCCAACCCTTGATTGTCAATGCCAGTAAATCCCAAGACCGGTCCCGCCAATTCCCCTTGCGGATAGTAGCGCGCCGTTTCGGTAATCAAGTGGACGCCCGGTAGCGCCGCTAGTTGGGACCGCAAGGCATCAAGTTCTGTGGGCGCGATGCGCCGTTTAATCCACACAAATCCTTGCCTACGACTCAAGCGCCGTTTGACGGTTTGCGGCGAGAGTTGAAGCAACGTTGAGAGCAATATCGTTTCTTGGGTGCGATGTTTGCGGGTCTGAACCGGTATGGCATACACGGAATAGGCATGATGACTGCCTGCTAACAAGTGTCCATTACGGTCGACAATGTTGCCCCTAAAAGGTGCCAAGGGCACCCCCCGGAAATGAATTTGGTCGGCCCGCTCTTTGAGTGAAGCGGCTTGCAAGCCTTGGATGTCCGTTAAACGGCCTAGTAGCAAAACATCGTACAAGCCGACAAGCAGCATGACCACAAAGGTCCGCCGTTTGATTGTCAAAGTAGGCTTGTTGGTCATTATTTGTGAGCCTCCTCGCCACGTCCTTAGGCTTGGCTACTCACAATATCTATGCCCTCACCCTTGGGGTCAGAACGCTACTTTGTTTTGACAAACGGCTGCGAGCCGTTGACAGGACCGGCATAGGGTTTGATCTTCCAGTACTTAAACATATAGGAGGCAATATGCTTCCACACCGGAGCCGACACCTGATCGCCATAGAACAATTTGCCGATGGGGCGATTAATCATGACTAACATAATGAACTTAGGATGCGGGACGGGGCCAAATCCCATATATGACGACACAAAGAGTGTGTTGGAAGTCCGGCCGTTGACAATCTTCTGCGCAGTCCCGGTCTTCCCTCCAATCACGTAACCGGGCACTTGGGCCGGCACACCGGTGCCTTGGGTGGCTTCGAGGACCATCATGTGTTCAATTTCTTTAGCCACTTGCACGGAATCCGGGCGCGATTCCACCCTTGGTTTAAACGTTTTCAAGACTTTTCCGGACGGAGACAAAATCGCTTTCACAATGTGCGGCTGCATCATCGTGCCGTGGTTGGGAATCGTCGAATCGGCGGTAATCATTTGCATAGGTGTGACGGCCATGCCTTGTCCAAACCCAATGGTGGCCAAATCCACGGCATTCACATTCTGTTCCGGAATCCACACCCCGCTCGAATCGCCAGGCAGTCCCACATTGCTCGGATGATCAAACCCAAACATCTTAATATAATGATACATTTCACTGACCCCGACTTTGAGCGCCACATCCATAAAGACTTGGTCTGATGAGACTTCGAGTCCGCGCGTTAAGGTAATCCAGCCCCAGCCCACTGGATTCCAGTCGTCGATACGCACGCCATCCACAATTTTATAACCCACGGTATCAAACATACTATTGGGGGTAAAAAGCCCCAGTCCCAGTCCTGCCGACGCCGTCACAGGTTTAAAAATGGATCCAGGCGGCACCGGATCTTGAACAGCATAGTCCGTCATCTGCAACGGAGTCGCAGAATAGTAGTTGTTGGGATTGAAATTGGGCCAATTGGCCAAGGCCAAAACGGATCCGGTGTGCGGATTCAACACGATGACGGTGCCATTTAACGCGTGCGCCCGTTTGACGCCCCACTTTAACCATTTTTGCGCATCCGCTTCAATATTGGCGTCAATGGTCAGCTGAACCGTATCGCCTGGTTGCGGAGCTTTGTAGGCTTCTTGCCACTGGGGCAGTGGATTGCCGGCTGCATCCGTTTGCACTACCCAATAACCCGGATGACCGGACAAGATGCTGTTGTCCTCGTATTCAATACCCGCTAAACCCTTGCCATTAGCGCCCACCATGCCAATCACTTGAGAGGCCAAAGTCCCATTAGGATATTCTTGTCCTGTACTTTGCACTACGCTAATTCCGGTGAGGTTCAAGGCTTGAATCTTCTGTGCCACCGAAGCTGGTACCGAGCGGTCTAATAACGCATACCAGGAGTTGTCGCTCAGCACCTTGCGTAGAAGCGTAGAAGAAAACGGCAGATAGCGAGCCAAAATCTTGGCCGTTTGTGCGGGATGGTTCACATACTTCGGTGCGGCAACAATTTGATAGGTCGGCACGTCCATCGCCAAAACTGTGCCGTTGCGGTCCACAATTTTCCCACGGGCCGCTGGCAAAATAATTTTATGCACATGGATATTGCGAGCATAGCTCTGCAAATCACTCGCATCGGCGACCTGAATAATGACGAACCTGACGACCAATATCACCATGAAAATGGCCGTAAAAAGCAACGTCCATAGCGCGCGATGCTGCACGGCTTTGCGAGTATTCATGCTCGGGTAACAGCCTCCCGCAAATGGATAATCCATTGGCTCACTAACTGAGGCCAGGTCGCATAGCGCGGCACTTGATGCGCGACAGACCTTTTGGGAGCCGGTGTTTGAGTTTTGGGCACCACCATCGTCAGATGCAGACGTGAGGCGTCAGCCGCCAAGGCCCGGGGAGAGGTCAGGTCGGTCACGGTTAAACTCAGCACCTGCTGTTGGCGATGGAGCTGAGTGTATTGCGATTCTAATCGATCTACCTGATATCCCATGACCATTACATGAATCGCGAGAATGGACGCGATCATGCCCGCGCCCCATAAGGCACTGATCCACAATACGGTCCTGACCCAAGGTTTGCGCTGCACTTTGGGCTTGGGTTGCTTGCGCGGGCGCAGTTTCTTCTCCCATTGGCGCGCAAGATTTCCCTCGTTGTATTGGTTCCATGGGTCGCGGTCAATCATTGATCATATCCCCCTTATTTCGTGCCATCCATTGATTCCCGTTCAAACGCCCGCAATTTCGCCGAGCGAGCGCGCTGGTTGACATCTGTTTCGTCCTCATGCGGACTAATGGGATGACGTGTGAGCACCTTTCCGTGGCGCTCTTGTCCCCATTGCCGAAATGTATGCTTGACGATGCGGTCTTCGAGCGAATGAAACGAGATGACCACAATGCGTCCTTGTGGCGCTGCCCAGTGCAAAGCCGCCTCCAAGCCTTCTTCTAATGCCCCAAGTTCGTCGTTAACCCATATCCGCAAGGCCTGAAATGTACGGCGCGCCGGATGACCTCCCGTCCGCCTGGCCGCTGCAGGAATGGCCGCTTTAATCAATTCCACCAACTGCCCCGTGGTGCGGATCGGCTCTTTAGCCCGCGCCCGGACGATAAAATCCGCGATGCGGACCGCCCAGCGCTCCTCTCCCCACACTTGCAAAGCATGCGCAATTTCCTCTTTCGACTTCATGTTCACTAAACGAAATGCCGTCACCGGGTTGTCGGGATTCATACGCATATCCAAAGCGGTATCGTACTGGTAGCTAAAGCCACGTTCGGGGTTATCCAGTTGGGGAGATGATACCCCTAAATCAAAGAGAAAGCCGGCAATCCGCCCTCGCAATTCTGGATCTAAAATGGTTGACAAGTCCCGAAAATTGCCATGAACAAAGGTCACACGACTTTGGAATGGGGCTAGTGTTTCTTGGGCTGCCGCTAAAGCCATGGGATCTTGGTCCACCGCAATTAAGCGGGCGCCGGGATACGATTCCAGCAAACGGAGGCTATGGCCTCCAGCACCTGTTGTCGCATCGACATAGAGACCCCGGACGTCATGCACCCAGTATTGAAGGGCTTCTTCTGCTAACACGGAGACATGGGCAAATGACATCAAATCACCTCGGCTAAAATCCAAAGTCCACCATTTTTTCTGCAATTTCCTCATACGAGGTTTGCGCTTCTGCCTGATAGCCTTCCCAACGTTCGCGCGCCCACAACTCCACGCGCGTACTGACACCCACCAATACCACTTCTTTTTCAATACCCGCATGCTCCCGCAAACGCGGTGGAATCACGACACGAAACTGCTTATCCACTTCCACGTCTTGGGCCCCCGCTAAAAACAACCGAGCAAACGCCCGGGCGTTAGCGTTGGTCATGGGCAATGACTTGAGCCGCTCTTCCATCTTGCCCCATTCTTCCATCGGATACAGGAAGAGACATCCGTCTAACCCTTTGGTTATCACAAAATGAGTCTGCAGATCGTCGCGCAATCGAGAAGGGATCGTGACCCGGCCTTTGTCATCTAAGGAGTGTTCATACTCTCCCATCAGCATGGTCCAATCCCCCCTTTTCATCCACTCCGCTCCACTTCATTCCACTTTTCCAATTCGCTATGGGTTGCCGCATTCCTGCTTTTTTTTAAAAAACTTTTACTGCCATAAATTGGGTTCAAGCGACGGATTGTCCTCCCCTTTTCACCCAAGGGGTTAGAACCTTGAAAGGGCGTGACTAAATGCCCCGGAAAAGAACGCATGACCGGGGACAACTTCGTCCTTGATCGCAGCAATATCACAGCCTTGCCATAAGGCGCAGAACCTTCCCGAATATCGCAAGCCGAGGCGATGGAATTCGCGGCCTTTTTCCCCTACTCGTTCCGAAAAGACATAAGGCCACAATCAAGAAAATGGGAACCGCATCCATTGATTGAAGAGAGAAGAAGAGAATCCACAAAGAAGACATGGCCTTTAACGGCTCTTTAGCACGGGGATAAGATCAGGGCTTTTTAAAAAAGCGCAGGTAAAAAGCCGCAAACACCATCACAAGTCCAATGTTTGCGGTAAGGCGTTCCCAAAAATAATGTCTGAAAAAGACGATATCGACGCTTACCACGACACCGATTAGCAACATGACATAGAGCACGACCGAGATATTCTTCAGCATGACCATCACCTATACTTCTATTATAGCTACCGGTTCACCCACGTGGCACAGAATTCACGAGGCTTCTGAAAGGCAGTATTGTTGTATTCCTATAGCCTTTAGGCGACACCCCATCTCCTATCCCCTAAGGCGAGGGCTTACTGCTGGATTATGACGAGAAAGAGCACTGACAACCTTGACTTTACGAATATTCAATAGGAAATTGTTGACTAAATTCCCACAAATTATGTAAGGATCTTTTGTCTATTTTTTACTATTATTGTCTGGAAGTGGCGCCATTCGAATAGTTCCGGAAATTCGGCTTCCTTCGGAAATCGGCTTACGGTGCAATGCGTTTTCGCCCTTTAATCTACCCCATCGAAAGGAATGCGTCCCTCGTGAACGTATCGTGGTCAGATTTCGCGCTACGCGATCTTAAACAATTTTCTGCACCTGAAGCGAAGGCACTTAAGATACAAATTGAAGATATTCTAAAGTTCTTACCGTTAGACGCTGGCGAAACGGTCCATATACCATATGACAACGATTATATCGTAATCTGCCACCGTTATGCTCATCCTGCGGTCACCTCCGTGTTGCGAATTCTTTTTTACGAAGACGTGGTGGACTACCTCTAAACCACCACGGAACCATGGTGGTTAAAGAATCTGAACATGATTCCCGGGGGAAGTAATTTGTGTAGGATTCCTGTATCACTTACCTGCTAGTCTAATACTTAGAAAGGGGAGAACATTCTATGACGATACTAACCGACGATTCGAGCTACGAGTTGAGCGTTTTAATTGATCAATGGCTAGGTGAACTAAGATCCTCTGGGTTTGATGAGGAGGCGCTACAAGCCGTAGCCGACAGGCTAGGCAAATGGGCCGCCAATGGCTGGCAGTACTGCCAAGAAGACGTGAAAGCGACGGTCTTACAGAACTTTGTCAATTGGGCTCACGCGCGGGATATTGAGTTTGCATGGCTTTCTCGTCCCAGGACAAACCCTCAATAACTAACCCTTATCGTAACATCCCCACACATCCTTGACACCGGGAAACGATGAACTCATTCATCGTTTCCCGGTGGTCTTTGCTTTGCTGCCAACTAAAGCAAACGCGAGCCCGTTATGTATAGAGCCCTGACGCTTGACGTACGATATCAGTCAAGAGGCAATACCTACAAGGAATGTCGCCCATAGGACGACATTCCTTGTATGGCCAACACTTTGCAGAGAAAAGAGACGGCATATGGCTACACTACGACTCGACGTCGCGCGCGTGAGGCAATTCATGGAAGAACGCGGCCTCAATGAACGCGATTTAGCAGCGGAAATGGACATCGCCTATTCATACCTAAATCGCCTTTTAAGAGGCAAACGCGGGCTTGGGGTCCATGCAATAGCAGGATTTCTTCGGGCGGGACTCCAATGGGAGGATATTTTCACGGTGGTTGATGACGTCAACGACATTCCTTAGACGGGGGCCCCTGAGAAAATTCCAATGAATAAGCAAGGGCATAGCCCGTTGGTCGCATAAGGCATTGAATAGTCTGATGTCTATGGTATTCGATGGTGAGCCATTGCGTCATCCTCCCGAAGATACTGTGGTTTTGGCCGCTTACCAATCTACCAAGGGTAGCGTAATGGCTTATAAAGCTTTAATCCATCTTTACAATTAATACTGGGCTCTACTCCAATCCACAGCGTATCTGCGGATTTTAAATAAAAATTTGTCACCGTTCCAGTGGATATAAGTTCTAAATTGTGGACACTTCGACCCGACACCAGAGGTGAATACAATGGCCAAGCTATATAATGGGTAATTTTACGCGCACGCGGTTCATCGCGTTTTCACCTAACAAAAAGTGGCGACCCAGTGCCCCGTGCCTGCCCGCGCACAGAGCATTCCCAGTACGACCTTATATGCGTGGCCCCACCCATAAAGGGGACCCTGCGTCGAAAACGGAAAAACCAACGATACTATCAGATTTTGTCTTATGCAATTGACCGTCCAAACGCGCCTCCTATCTTAATGTTTTTTGTGAATTCCTCCTATCTTAATGTTTTTTGTGAATTCTCTTGTTCTCGTTGGTTTTTGTGAAATTCCGGGACTTCTGCGACCATCTAAACTCGACGAACGACTTTACGAAGCCTACCGAAAACTTTGCAGGGTCTTAAATTCAAGGGATCGATATCCCACTACTGAAACCACCAATGGTGAGTAAATAGCACACCGCCGTAGAAAGCGGTAACCGCAAATCCCAATATCGTTAATCGCATAATCCACGGAGACCATTGCGTTAATCCCAAATACATCGGGAAATAGACACTTGCAATACGCACTGTGCTATGTAGTGGCCAACCCGCATACATAAAGCTTAACGACACCAATATGCCTATTACACCATAGACTTTAAATGCCAACTGTTCTACAGTAGCAACACGTAACTTCACGACGCCGACAGTTCCTAGAATAAAGGCTGTTGTACAGAGCCATAACGCGAGTCTCAGCGGTACAATTCCGTGGTGAAAACTAAAAGGTAATCCATCAATCCATTGCACACCAGGTACAGTCCAGGTGCCCTTCCAAATTGCGATTCCCTGCATAGTCACAAACAACAAAGGATCGTGAAAACGAACTCCCAAAAAAGAACCATAGGATACTAGGCCCAAGGCAGCTCCAACTCCCCAAGCCAAATTTCTTAAAAAGCCCTTTCTATCCCCGTTCAATAAAGCCATCACGCAAGCAATCAGCGGGAAAATACCAACTAAAATGCCCGTCGCTTGAGTCGTTGCAGCGAGCCCTCCCAGAATGGATGCTACTCCGTACCGTCCCCTATGGGCTAATTCTACAGAAGCAAGAGTAAAAAACAGCGTCCAAGGCTCAGCATACAATGTTGCATAGTAAATGGCTGCAGGATTGAATGCCAACAACGTTAACCCACCAAAAACCACTGCAGGGCTTGGGTCAAACCTTTTAATAATTCTCTCAAAAAAGAAAAGGGAAGCAGCAAATGCTCCTTGCGTTGCAACCAACGCCCCCCACGGTGAGAACAAATGAATGAGAACAGGCACAAATGGAAAAAATGCTGTCGCTGCTAAATGAGGATCACCAGACACTTTTGGCAAATGAGCATAACCGTATTTCCCTATGTTGATATACCAAAGACTATCCCATTGAAAAAGCCCATGTGCCTGCCGATAGTATGCAGTTGTATTTCGGAGATACGACAAGGGCGCGTACTTATATGGAAACAATAAAGGCAACCAAACCAAAAACTCATGCATACCAAATAACCCAATCCATAGACCACGGTCTTTTCTTCTTATGACAACAGGCCGAGAAATGCTGATAGACATTCGCCCACATCCTATCGGTTTTGTTTCGGAGAAGTAACATTTAGAAATATTAAAATCAAGCTTGCAGCGAGATAATTTAATCAAGCGCTTTGTCAATCATGACTTTAGCCTCTATTGCCTAGCAGCCGCGATTTTCCGCCTAATGCCAATATAATAATTTTCATTAAAGCAAGACCAAAGAAAACCATCCAGCTCCGTTGATGGCCAAAAACTTTTGAAAACATTAACCCATGATTTGTCGAAATTGGATCGAGATGAATGGCGTGAAAGATCGCGAACCAAACTCCCGTGGTAAGGTAGTATAGGGAAAGCATAATGGTGGCAATGTGACTTAGCCGTGATGTCTGACTAAAATATTTGTAAACATTCCAATGCCTCATAGCAAAGAAATTAGAAATATACGACTTAATCTGAAGATCCCCACATTTGAAGAACATCATAATAAGGAGCAGTGCAATAGAATAAACAATTAAAAATAATTCCCGTCTCCATGCGGATACTAGCTTATACAGATTATCATTGGTTATACCTTTCATGTCTATTGTCCTTTCATTATTTTAAGCCTAAAGACAAGTGATTAGCTAGAATTTATACATTCGGAACACCATCTTACATCGACTACCTGTATATCCAACTAAAAGATTCTTAAGCAATGAGCATTACTCAACACAAACGCTATCCTTTCCGACTACCGGCAAACGGGAAGCCTCTCCCGTCTGCCGATAACAAGTTAAGCCCTCGTCATTGTTGTGTATAGGTTTGCTCTGGCGACGCCACAAAGTTCGCATTACTCATCTCGAATAACACGGTGACGGTATAAGTACCGGCCGCAAGGGTTGACGGAGGTAAAAACGAGGCGGTTTGCGTGCTGGCGTTATAGTCAGACAGCGGGATGTTTTCACTCGCCACAAGAGACCCATTTTGATCGAAACTGGCCGTAATCGCGATAGGGGTCGTGCTGATATTGGCAGCCTTCGGTACCTTGGCTTCAATAGCTGGTTGACTCTGGGTCGTCCCTACCGCGCTATAGCCCGCACCTTGGGCATCATCTATCGCATCAGGCATCTTGGCATAGGCGATATACCGATAGACGCCTGTCTGTGCAGCCGTAAAGGTAAAATGGTTCGCACTTGAATAGTTGCCGCTGGCCTTCCACACCCCACTCGGCGTCTCATACCAAAATTGATATAAAACCGGAGAAATATTGGTGGCTTGGGCACTCAGAGTGATAGCCTGTCCTTCATTGATAGACGCCGGGCCCGTGACCGTGACGGCACTATTCACAAAGGTACTGACAACAGGTACCGTCCCTTCAGGCGTTGTATTAATTGGATGGAGGTATTGTCCTTTGGGGGCAGCATACACCGTCATCAAGTAGCTCCCCTTGGTGAGATTGCGCAAGGTTACCGTACGCGACGGTGACCAATTTTGCGCCACCCGCCATGTATTGTCTTGTTCAACCCAAAATTGATATTCCACATTAGGAATGTTTGTAGAAGTCGCTGTAAAGGTATCGCTGCCCCCAAGGGCGGGAGCGCGCTCCGTTTCGGTAATCGATACGGTGCCGGCAGGCGCCGCAAACACCGAGCTTGCGGGAAACAACGCCATACCGGTGAATACGGCGCCGATCATAAGCCGAGACAACGTCTTCATATTCTTTGTTCGCACCAATAAACCTCCTTAATCAGTGAAGTAATGAGTGAAGTGCTGTTACCAGTTCAGAAACGGCTAGGACACAGGCTCATATCATTAGTCGGGTATAGCCTTCGCTGATAAAGCAAATCAACGCTATGGCATCAACTTTTTGACAATCCCATTACAGCTTTTTCAACCCATCAGGTGTTATAAAATGCCCCACCTCATGCGCCAAATAATGAAATACCCGCCTTACCATCCATTGCCCAAATTTTTCCTTCCTCTGCCTATCATACCCTGAATCTGTGCCCACGGTTGTTCCTTCGGCGACAAAATTTGGTAATTTATTTTTTCCTCTATGTGTATAACGTTAGGAAGCTAGGATGAACACTTTATTCCTTATTATAGGTATCTCCCGTTTATTGCCAAGAAAATCTTGCCATCTTTGGAATATTTACGCAGTATATCCTCCTAGTTGTGGCATAATAAAGGACGTACACCAAGCGCAATGACCAACACGCCCGAGTAGGGATGCAACATTTCGACAAACGTAATCTGTCATTCTATGGTAATTTGAAGACGAGTATTGATCCAATGTGAGTAGACGGCATACGAAAATTTTACGGTCATCGCAGAAGAACTTACGAGAAGACATACTGCATATGCTAGGAGGAGAACGATGAAACCATGGCACGCATTAGCCCCTGCGGCGCTTGCATTGTCCTTATTACTGCCGCAATCGCCTGCAACGGCCTTTCATGTCCCGAGATCACCCAAGCCCCTTAACACGGTATACGCGGCCTCCCTCTTGCCTTCACCGGTGAACCTTGGGGCTGTTGCGTTAGCGACGGTTTCCTCTGGCCCTACGATTCAGGTCACGATAAATGGTGCCCCACAGCAATTAGCGCTACCGAGCAATCTTAAGGAAAACACCACTTACACGATTCAATTATTTACGGTAGTCAACGGGGAACCTGTTGTCTTGCCCCCAGTGTCATTTTATATCAATACCGCAGGTAACGTCGTCAACACCCCTGCACCATCTGAGCCAACACAGTCCGCTGCCGTACGATTGGAAGACGCCTTACATAACTTACAAATTGCCCACGTCAGCATGCTCTTTGCCTATTTGGAATCCATCCAACTGACGCCTTTTCAAGTCGCCCAGATTAAGGAAAATGCTGCCGCCTTACCGGGCTTGTTTGGCAACGTCAGCAACCCTAACCAATTGACTCTGGCACAAAAAGAAGCGGCGGTCAATTTGTTTGTCACGAGTGCCCATGACGCTGACTTAACCGTTGTGCCGGTGTTGGCCACAGGCCAAAAGGTGAACCTGTTGACGTATACCGCGGTACCAGGTGATCCGTTAGAAATTGACCTCGACAGCGAGCAAGGACAAACACTTGCCGTCATTCAACCCGAGTATTACGATGTGGCCACCCCTTACTTGGAATCGTTCATCAACAACGTGGCGATTGCGGCCAGCGCCGCGTATCAGTTGGAGCACAGTGGACAATTCGTGGAAATTCCCCACGGCCAGTTGCCATGACCATAAGCGGATGCTACTACACACTTAGCTGCCAGGGGGAAACATGCGGCGGTTAGTGAGAGTCTTCGTTGGCATTGTTACCGGCATTTTAGCGCTTGTGGTCGTCATGGGCATTGCGGGTACGGCATTGTTTGGCTGGACTACGGTAAAAGAAACGGTCTTATTAGCGGATACCCTGCTATTCCCTTACCGACCCGCGCACTTTCACTACCGCAAACTCCCTGGCGATTGGTCGACTCTTCCTGGTCCCGGGGCACCCCTTGGCACGCTAGTGATTCCGGCTATCGGCATAAAGGCTCCAACGGTTCAAGGGACCACCTTTTCCCAATTACGGGTTGCAGTCGGCCACTATGCCGCAAGCCCGTTGCCTGGCCAACCCGGAAACGTGGTTTTTAGCACCTTGGGTCTGCGAACGGTGCGTAATTTGGATGCTATCCGGCCAGGCGACCGCATCATTTTTCGTAGTCGATACGGTGCCTTTGTGTACCGGGTGACCAAGATGGAAATTGTGCCCCAATCTGATCCCAACATTATCGTTCCCACTACAGTATCACAACTGACTTTAACGAGTGGGTATCCGTTTGTGGTTCACGACCTTCATCCAACCAAACAGCTTATTGTATGGGCGACGCCGGTATCTGTACCGCAGTCGAACGGTTAGTAGAATAAAATCGTGCGTCGTTGCCAGAAGGCCATGCCCAGTGCCGTTCGGGTCTCGGCATCAAAGGCTCAAGGAGGTTCTCATGACAATTCACTGGAAACTTTTTTTTATATTCCCCATCGTTGTATTGACAACCGCGTGCGGCGTTCATTCAGCAAGCCCAGCCCCGTCACAGTTTCATCATCATCGGGACACGCACGGTCATCAACCTAGCCGGGCTAAATACCATCACAAACATCAAGTAAGCGTGAAGTCGCCTTCCTCCACGCAAAGTCCTGTTATTTTGAGTACGTCGTCATCGAAGAGCGCCATTCCGCCGATCGTCTCCCGCCCTACTCCTCAACAAAGAACATCCGACAAACGAGCAATACTTGTCGTTGCACCACCGCCATCAGCACCTAAAGGCTCGCCCTCCGCAATGACAGTGAGCTTTGATCAAAACGCGCATTTAATTCAGTCTGCGAATATTACCCCAAGTAGTTTCGATAGACATGCCGATAACGTTACCTTTGTTCCCCCTACGCACCTCAAGCCGGGTAAGTACACCGTGATTGTCCTTTTTGAATATGCTAATGGCACCTTTTTCTCTTCATCCCCCAAGGCCTTCGTCAATCCTTAGACGAACTAGCAGAGACGGCCACCAAATATTGGCCCATATTCTTCGCTTTTCGGCCAAAGACGGGTTTTTGCGGAATGTCCCGACCTGATTTCAAATTGGACAGCCAAAATGAGCAAGATTACCACAACCCCTATGCCACCCACTCCATCGTAAATTTGCCATCCATATGGTCACTTTGTTGTATTGCCGCTCTGCAGGCCTAACGACCGCAGTGTATCGGCTTCATACCCGTCTGCAGGTCCTGGAACAAGAAATACCAACCATCCCAGCTTAATCAACCACACTCTTCGTCCATAAGTTTGACAAACATTTGTATAGGATCCTTGTAACGGTTACCTGCTAGTCTAGTATCTAGAAAGGGGAGAACATTAATGATGATTTTAACCGACGATTCCAGCCAAGAAATAGGCGTGTTAATTGATAAGTGGCTAACCGAACTTAAAGCCGACGGCTTCGATCCCGCCGCGTTGCAAGCCGTGGCCGAGCGCTTGGGCATTTGGGCCGCGCACGACTGGCAATATTGCCAAGAAGATGTCCAAGCCACTGTACTCCAGAACTTTGTTAACTGGGCCCATGCGCAAGGGATTGAGTTCGCGTGGCTTTCACGCCCTCGCACCAATCCCCACTAACAACACGGGATAACAATCTCTTAATCCCTTTGGTTTTGGGAGTGGGTATATCCATTGCCAATTGATAATCGACCGCAGGAGAGAGCGGACACAGCTCAAGTCTGTGTCCGCTCTCTCAACTTTGTTCACAGACTTATGCCCGCATCTTTCCATTTGACTTCATTGCTGGGAGCAGTCTCGAACATCTCCAGCGTGACTTGTCCTTATCAACAATTATTTCTATGCCGTATGTTCATGGGTTCATTCGCCAAGCAGCTCGCCACTTGGCGAGGCTGCCTCCAGTTATGATAGAGTACCCACAGTGGCCGAAGTAGAAGGAGTGTTGGGAATTCGTGAACATTGACAGTATAGTCATTTTAGGAGGCCCTGAACTAGAACGCCGAATCCGTCAAGGGGTAGCCACCGCCAAGCAACATCCCTCAGCCAGTGTGTTACTGTCAGGCACCCCACAAGAAACGATGTCGATGCGGCGCATGGTGCAAGATCAATTAGGAGATGGATGGTTGATCATTGAAGATGGGACCTCCTGGAGTACGGTCGATAATGCCGTGTGGACGCGGGGTATCTGTGAGGAGAGACACTTCATGCACCTCGCTGTGGTAACTTCCGAATGGCATATGCCACGAACCCAAGCTATTTTCCGTTGGGCTTTTTCTCAGTCGCCTACGCAAATCATCTTTATCCCCGCGAAAAGCTTTGATCCGCGTATTCGCACATGGCGCCTGTTAGAATTAGGCAAGTGGGCGCTCTTTTGTGCATCCAGCCGAAATGACAAAGAGTCAGCACCCTAAACTCTCCCCATTGTCCCCACAGCTAAGTGCTACGCGCCGACGTCATATCGTTGGCAATTGTCCCACCTGTACTCTGACGATTCAAGACGTTCAGCCCATATTTCGTGTCTCTCTCTTTACGAGCTTGTCACCTATCCTACAATTTTCAAATCCCAGAAGGTTTGATCAGCCAATGAAAGTGATTTTCGACAATGGCACACAATAACAGCGGACGCACCGTGTACCTCGTTGGCACAACATGCCACAAAGAACAATGTTACGCCGAATTCATCTCCTCAAATGGTTTCAAATATCCCGATAAACCGTCACAATTCGATGTCACAACGTTCTTTCACAGCATTCACATGATACCACGGTTAGGACTGCCTTCTTTTGAGATATAGAGTATCTTTTTACCATTAATGGTAATACGAGGTACATAGTCGTATATTCACGTTGGGTTCGAAAAATTGCTTGAGCTCAACCAGCTAATTGGCCCTGTCACAACACCAGCTGGAAGAACCTCTTTGTCGTGAAGGCACAAAGAATCGACATCTATTTGAACCACCAATCGACAGCAACAAATGTTTCCTTATGTTACCATTAGCAATATCAGGCAGTTAATTCCTGTAAATTACGTGGTGCCTAGGCCTTAAAATGCCGCTCAACCTTGATAAACAACAGACAAGGAGAATTAGCTACTAAGTCACACGGACAAGCTCTACTTTTGACCTTGTAGATTCCAAGGCTTTATGGGTACGTGAAGCACTGAGGTTTCCAAGGAATATTTCATGCAGTGGTAAAGCCGCTATCACCATTCGCATATGGATTTCATCTAATCGCTGTCGTCTCGGGTTCAGAAAGAAAAGAGGACATCCAAGTGCTTAATGTGAATTCAGAAAACCATGCACTGTCGAATACGGTTGCAGTAATTCCTGCGTATAATGAAGAACGTTTTATTGCTAGTGTTGTGTTTCTCACAAAACAATATGCTGCCACCGTGATTGTGGTGGACGACGGATCCACCGATCATACCGCTTATCTAGCCGAAGAGGCTGGAGCTCATGTGATTACTATTGAGCACGGAGGCAAAGCAGCGGCCTTGTCCGCAGGCTTTAATTATGCGATGAACCTAAACCCCCTCGTAGTCGTCACGTTAGATGGCGATGCGCAACATGATCCGGCGGATATTCCTTTGGTAGCCGCTCCTATCTTGGACGGTTCGGCTGACGTGGTTGTCGGTTCTCGCTTTCTTAATCGTCAAAGTCAAATCCCGGCTTGGCGTCAGGTCGGTCAACACGCATTGACCTACGTGACCAATACGGTCAGTGGCGTCTCCCTCACCGATTCGCAAAGCGGATTTCGTGCCTTTTCCCCGCATGCACTAAGAAACTTAAGGCTGCGCAGCGAGCATTTATCAGTTGAATCGGAAATGCAATTTGAGATTCGTACCCACGCACTGAAAGTCTGTGAGGTCGGCATCAGCGTTCAATATCTTGACAAAATGAAACGGAATCCGATTCGGCATGGTCTGCAAGTATTAGACACCATTTTGGGCATTATTTCCCGCAAACATCCGCTTTTGGTGTTCGCGTTGCCTGGCGTTCTATTAGCATGCATTGGACTGACCACGGAATGGGTCGTTTTGCGAACGATTGACGTCCGGCACATCTTGCTCATGGGGCATGCGATTTATGGCGGTTTCTTATTATTGGCTGGACTCGTTCTTGTCATCACCGGAGTGATTCTGCATAGTCTTGAATCCATCGTGGCGCGCATTCGTCAAGAGGTCGCGACCAATCCCCGTCATGCTTCGGCGAGTGATTCGTCATCTTCGTTGCAAGGAGGATCGTCTCTGTGACCTTGTTCCCGACGTTATCCGTAATTCTTGTGTCCTATCACAGCCGACACGACCTGGAACAGTGTTTACCGTCTCTTACCTGTTCGTCGCCCATGGAAGTTATTATCGTAGATAACGACCCGCAAGACGGCACCAGCCAATGGCTGTCCGCCGCTTACCCTGACATTCACGTCATAGCCTCGTCAAATTCCGGTTATGGGGCGGCGTGTAATCTCGGTATGAAACATGCACGCGGCCAATTTTGGTGCGTGTTAAATCCCGATACTCTTTTGTATCCGGGCGCGCTAGATACCCTGCTGGAAACGTCCATTGCTCACCCCGACGCCTTAATCACCCCTGCTCTTTTGCAACCGTCGGGCATTGTTAACGCCTATGGCAACACCATGCACATTACGGGCATTACAACCTGTGACCATTTTGGCGATGCTTGGACGGATTCGCCCCGATTTTATTCACCGCTCTTAGCCTCCGGAGCTGCTATCATGGCCCCGCGCAAGGTATGGGAACAATTAGGAGGTTTTGATCCCTCATATTTTCTCTACATGGAAGATGCCGATCTATCACTTCGCGCGCGACTGCAGGGCTTAACTGTGATTTGTGATACCCATGCGCGCATCATGCATGATTACACCCTAAATCTCACCGCCGAGAAATTTTACTGGCTAGAACGCAACCGCTGGCGCACGCTTTTAACCACGTATTCCACGCGTACGCTCATCACGTTGACAATCCCTTTGATCGCAACAGAGATCGCGACCTGGGTGTATGCTCTGCTCAAAGGACCGCAATATGTTTCGGCCCATCTCCGAGTCTATCTTTGGCTGTTCCGTCACCATGCGGTATGGCGCGTAAAACGTGCGGTGGTGCAGCGTTCGCGCACCATATCCGACGCCACTCTCCTGACCGAAATGGAGACCGCCTATCCCTTGAACCAACTGATATCTGCCCGGTGGCTAGCACACCACCTGAGCCGTTGGTCCGCGCGGTTCTTTGGTTGGTTTGGCGGAAAGAAGGTGGCATTGCGGTGAAAGTCGCCCACATCGCCGCCACATTTCCTCCGTATATGGCCGGAACGGGCAATGTCGCGTATAACCAAGCCCTTGTCCTTCATGAAAGAGGCTACGACGTTACGGTGTTTACAGCGGAACCTTCTAGCGGCCTTACAAACGCCCAAGAGGTACCGTTTGAAGTGCGATATCTGCCCGCTGTCTTTCGTTTGGGCAATGCCCCCTTGACGCCAAGTCTGTTACATGTCCTGCGTGGGTTTGATCTTATTCACTTGCATTATCCCTATATTTTCGGGGCTGAACTGACACTGGCTGCAGCCAAGCGGTATCGCATCCCTTATGTGATCACCTATCACAACCAACTGCTCCAACCAGGCTCGTGGAAACAAAGACTATTCTCCTTATATAACCGCCTGATGGAGCCCATCATTCTTAAAAACAGTGCGGCGATTATGGCTGTCAGCTTGGACCACTTTCAAAGTTTGCACCTGCGTAATACTCACCAGGTGGTGGTTGAGGTACCCAATGGAGTCGACACAGCCTTGTTTCATCCTCTCGACAAAATCGCCTGCCGGACCCAATTAGGGTGGCCGTTAGACCGCCCCATCGTGCTGTTTGTGGGGGCGCTTGACTCAGCTCACCGCTTTAAAAACGTGCCGGTGTTGATAGAGGCGGTCAAGCAGGCCTCGAGTGAGACCGATATTTTCACGTTTGTCATTGGCACGGGAGACCTGCAAAGTGCATATGCTGCAACGGCTCCTAAAAATGTTCATTTTTTGGGCCATATCGATAACCTTTTGCAATATTACAATGCCGCTGACATCACGGTCTTGCCGTCCTCCACGCCTGAATCCTTTGGCCTAGTTCTCGTCGAGTCGATGGCGTGCGGAACCCCCGTCATTGCTACGGACTTGCCAGGGGTACGAACGGTTGTAGCACCAGGACACACGGGACTGATTGTGCCTCCACGAGATGTTGACGCTTTAACCGAGGCGCTGCTCACGTTGTTTCGAGATACCGCTCGGTTAACAGAATATGGCCATAACAGTCGGCACTGGGTGGAGCAAAAATACTCCTGGGCGACCGCCGTCGATGCCCTAGAACATGTCTATCAACAGGTCAATACACGTTGGGGTCACGGCATATCGCAGGAGGTGCCCTATGCAGGTTAACATTATTCCAGCCTCTCACCCCTGGCCCCAGATGAGCCGTGGAGCGATGGAAGAATCGTGGCAGCGCATTTTGGACTTCGTATTTGCTGATGCCATGGATCAAGCACTGCAGTCGCTCACCATCTACTGGCCGCGTACTGAATTAGATAATGAAGGAATTGCCTTGCGTAGCGCCTTTCTACCCTCTACGCATTCTGGAGCCACGGGCGCTTTGTGGATCGGAAATACTTTAAGCGACACGCTATCAGGATTTTCTCGCATTTATTGGCTCCATCAAAAAAAGGCGCCGCGTGGATTCATTACCACATTAACATCCGTCAAAGAGTATGCCATTTGGACCCATACGTCGAGATGGTGGGGGCTGGGAGTGCGACTCGCTGACCTAATTCACGCCACGAGCCTACGCGATCGGTGCATGAGCCGTTCACAAGCCCACTTTGTTGCGACACATGCCTCATCCGCCCAATTGTATTTGCACATTTACAACGTCCAGGAGGTGTCACATGTCCAACCGCTTGCCGCAAGCCCTCGCTAATCTGGATGCGTGGTTGCAAACTATGCGCCAACCTGGCGGTTATGGAGGCCCTGTGGCCCATTGGTGGCGCGACCAATTTGTCTATACAGGACCGGGCCTCGATTGGCGCTACGAAGGCATTCTTATAGGATACAGTGAGCTATGGGACAAAACCCACGAGGTGCAGTGGTTAGTGCGTATTAAGCAAGCAGCAGAAGATCTGAAATCAGGGCAGCTGCCGGACGGCAGCTACCGCATGAGTCGCTTTGAGCAAAACCCAGGCACACTCGGCACGCCACACGAAGCGGCGGCTTCGATGGGCCTGCTTATGGCCATGGATCGCACGGGCGATCTCACCCTACTAGATACGGCTCGAGCCAATCTTGACAACCTGATTCACCGTTTATGGGATCCTACCAGCCATGGTTTTACTGACAAGCCCGGTGTTCCAGGGCGGGTGCCTAATAAGCTTGCGACGTTCAGTCAAGCCCTTTGCCTGTTGGCGCGTCTCACGCAAGACGACCAATATCTCGAATACGCCAAGATCGCCATCGATGACGTGTTGCGGTTTCAAATTGACCGCGGACGTTTTCAAGGCGCTGTTCACCAATATGCACCAGATAACCAGCATGGCGATCATAGGCTTTTTCCGTACTACAACGCCCGCTGCATCGAGCCCCTACTCACTGCATCCAAGGTATTTTCGGATTCCACTTATAGCCAAGCCGCTTCCGAAATTACGAAGTTTTTGCGGCACACCATGGCAGATGATAGTAGTTGGCCCCAAATTGTCTATACCTCTGGGCGCCGTATGGATTATCCCAAATGGTTAGCGGGTACGGCCGACATCCTTTATGCCTTTCACCGCATGGGACAGCCATTGCCGGACCGTGCGCTAGATCGTCTTTTGGCCAGTCAATTGCCTTCAGGAGCATTTCCGACAGCCGTAGGGTTTAATCGTAAAACTCACCGGCATGCTCCATTAGATCCGCCCGATTACCGGGATCTCATGCCTGTGGTGGGCTGGAATGACAAGGTGCTGAGGTTACTTGCGGCATTGTTGCCCCCCGAGACAACCTTACCCCCGCCTAATGTTCAGTCCTATTCACGACCAGCACGTATTGCTGCAAAGGATACCGTGTTTACTGAAACCAATCAGATGTTTCAATATGACAGTCATTATGCCGTCTCTAAATCGGCACCATGGGCGAAGGGAGAAAGACTATGGGGATAGCGCTCGCCGTCATGCTGATTGTTGTGTTTGCGTCCTTTCACCTCTACCGTAGGATCCGGCCTTCTAAAGTCATGCCAGTATTTCCGCTACCCGCGTTGCCAAGGTACACACCACGGGTCTCATTTCTTGTACCAGCATGGAATGATGGACCGCATATTGTCGACTTTGTTGCCTATTACAAACAATTAACGTATCCCGACAAAGAACTGATTTTGTGTGTCGGTGGAAATGACCGCAGCGAGGCGATGGCACGGTCTTTGGCGGACTCTGATATCCACGTCATCACCCAGCATGCTGGAGAAGGCAAGCAAGTAGCTTTGCGCCACAGTTATTCGGTCTCGTCTGGCGACATCATTTATCTAACCGACATCGACTGCCGGTTGCAAGATGACACGGTCAACAACTTATTAGGCACAATGCTGAATAACGGGTATCAAGCGGTCACGGGAGCATCGAAGCCGCTCAAAGAACAAGAACTTGAACCGTTTGTGCAAATACAGTGGGCCATTGATCAATATTTAGCTCCGCATCTAACCAGTTCCACTTCCGGACTCTTAGGCCGCAACGCAGCGGTTATGCGACATGCCTTAAATGCGGTTAACGCGTTTAATGAAGATGTCGCCGCCGGCACTGATTACTTCTTAGCCAAGAAGCTCTTAGCCCATGGCTTTCAAATTTATTATGTGCCCGGATATCCCGTGGCCACAGAGTATCCGGATTCTATACCCGTGTACATTCACAAGCAGGCACGCTGGATCCGAAATGTGTTCGTGCTAGGCCGGCAGTTTCATAATCATAGCGAGGTCTTCAGCGCTTTAAAGACCCTTTTGCTCCCTGTTGTGACAGCGGCATTGTTGCTAACCAGCATCATCCTAGCTTCGGCCCATAGTCCCATATTTTGGCCCACAGCGACGACTGCTCTGTTATCCGTTTTACACCCGTATCTTAATCGCAGATGGTATCTGAAACAAGCTGGACTTAAAATCTCAGGTCCCTCGCCTTGGCTCCATTGGTACGCCGATATGCGAGCCGCTATGCGAGCCACATGGCAGATTTTACGAAACAAGGTTGTGTGGTAACGTTCACCGGCCAAAGACATCCATAACACGAGACGGAGAGCAATGGAAAAAGTAGCTGCGCTTAAAATAGAATCGTTATCGGTCATTGCAAAAGATTGGGTTCGGTATATCCCGACGTCGATTATTCCCGCCGTCTTCGCTGTCATTGCATCAGCCATCTTTACCCGAATGTTCCCGCCCAAGGTCTATGGCCTTTATAGTTTAGCCTTAGCTCTCTCTGTGCCGTTTATCAACGTATTTTCTCAACCAGTATCACAGCCAATAGGGCGGTTTTATTACGAATACCGAGCGTTAAATCAACTCGACGCCTTCTATCACACAGCGGGAGGACTTTTGTTTAGAGCCTTAATCATCTTGTTATCCGTCGAATTGATTGCGGGCTTCGTGTTAAGCCTGATAGACATGAAGGACGTTGGGCTGATCATCGCCCTTATGCTCTATATTCCCTTACAGCTCCTCATGTCCGCCACACAACCCATTCTCGTTGCCAGTTTTCAAACACGCCATTATCAAATTGTCAGGCTATCCACAACCTTTTTGAGTGTCTTACTCCCGCTTGGGCTCATTGCCTTATGGGGCCGTCACATTAGCTTTATCCTATGGGGTAATGTTTTAGGATTAAGTGCGTTCCTCCCCATCGTGTTGAAATGGACGGGCATTCACCTTAACATCAAGGTAGACAAATACTCGCTTACCATCGTGCAATCCACCTTGAAGCGCTTTTTACACTATGGCTTGCCGTTCATTCCTTGGTTTTTAGCAGATTCTACGCTTTCCATAGGCGATCGCTATATTCTTGCTTGGATGCACGGACCAGCGACGGTCGCCATTTACGCCATCAGCTATGCGCTGGCTCAGCAGGGCGTGGGACTAATTTCCGGTCCCTTTATCACGGCCAGTTGGCCACGTATCTTAGAGCACTGGAAAACGGACGGTCGAGAGAGCACCATAAAATTTCTTAGGAATCTGACATCAATCTACTTTATGTTGTCCGGACTGGTGGTGGGTCTGCTGTTTGTCATAAGCAAACCCTTGATGGAAATCCTTGTCGCCAAGGCATATGTATCTGGCCATGTCATTATTGGACCAGTAGCCATAGGTGTCGCTCTTTGGGGGGTATCGATGATAGGGCATAAATCCATGGAGCTTACAGAGAGGAACTCTCTGATGGTCTGGGATGCGGGTATAGCAGCTATCCTCAACATTCTCCTGAACCTTTGGTGGGTTCCCCACTACGGCATCACGGGAGCAGCCTATGCGACAATGGTCAGTTATTTCATCTACACTGCTCTCATTTGGTTTCAAAGTCACAAGGGTTTGACTTGGCAAGTCCCCCTCCCCACGTTGGTATTTCTTCTTGTGCTGTCCAGCGTTGGTTGGGAGGTAACACATGCCGTAACCCTAGCCCTTTCATCGCCCTTTGAATCGCTTATTGCCTCTTCCATTGTATACACAGGATTATATGCTACCGGATTGTGGCTCTGGCTGAAATCAAGAGCTCGTTTGCTTACGACAGTGCTCAGGAGTGAACCATGAAAATTACATTTGTATTGCCCGCTTATCCCACTAAACCGATTGGCGGATTCCGCATTGTGTATCTCTACGCCAACTACTTAGCCGCACATGGTCATAGCGTTACCGTTGTGCATGCCCTCAAGTATGGTCCTCTCGATTTCCCCACCCCGTCATGGCCCAGGCCTGTTCGCCTTGTGTGGCGACGATTTCTTTATCGATTGAAGTCTCATATCGTGCCTCCAATCAGATGGCAACCGATTCATCCAAAAGTCCACCTCGTGTTCGCGCCAGGCGATCCCGATGAATCATTTATCCCAGATGGGGACGCCGTTTTCGCGACGTTCTGGTGGACGGCACACTACATTCATGGTTATTCTCGGTCAAAAGGTCGAAAATACTATTTAATCCAAGGGTGGGAAACGTTTGCTGGGGTATCTTCTTTGATAATTGAAAAGACCTGGCTATTGCCTCTAAAGAAAATAGTCATTGCACGTTGGTTGATGGAAAAGGGCGAGAGTATCGGCGCGAAGGACATGTACTATATCCCGAATGGCATTGACTTGAATGTTTTTAAGGTAACACGTCCAATTCAAAATCGAACACCTAGCATATTAACCTTGTATCATACCAGCAAGTGGAAAGGGGTTTACGATGCAATAGCAGCTCTCCAACGCGTTCATGAACGTTATCCCGATGTCCCCGTTACGATGTTTGGAACAACCATGCCTACGGAGGCACTTCCTAAGTGGATTAACTTTGTTTGCAATCCACCCATTGAAAAATTGGTTAATTTATATAATTCTCATAGCATTTATCTGGCAGCTAGTTTAATCGAAGGATGGGGGTTGCCTCCGGCGGAAGCCATGGCTTGTGGATGTACTGTCGTCGCCACTGACATCGGCGGATTTCGGGAATATGTAGTTCCTAACGTGACAGGCTTACTCAGTCCTGTTTCAGACCCCAATATGTTATATGCTAACTTGGCTCAGCTAATTGAGAACAAGGATTATCGCATTGCCCTTCAACGAGCAGCCCATGAGCATATACAGCAATTCTCTCTTGAGGCAATGGGCTCACACCTGCTACACCTTTTAAACCAACAGATATCTGATAAAAACGAAAAGGAGAAGACTCATGGCTAAAAATCCTAGCGTGGCCATTTTAACCGCGACCTATAATCAAGAACAGTATATTCGTGAATGTATCGATAGCGTCTTAGCTCAAACTTATCCCTATTGGCATCTCTTTATCCTTAATGACGGCTCTACTGATGCTACCTCACAAATAGCGCATGAATATGCCGCCCGCGATAGCAGAATCACAGTAATGGACTTTGAACACGAGGGCATGCTAACCCTTGCTAAAAGGTATAACACAGCCCTTACGCAAAGTACTGATGATTTTGTTGCTATTTTAGATGGAGACGATTTTTGGCCACCAAATAAGTTACAAATTCAAGTCGGTGCCCACTCGAAGAGTGATGTTGCTCTTAGTTTTGGAAACGTGTTGGAAATAGCTGAACCTCATAAAACAGAAATGTTTTCTGCAGATACGAGAACATTTCTGAAATGTGCCGATCCATATACAACATTAATCCCCTATCTTGAATCACGATTTTCCGTTTTGCCCGTTTCCACACTTTTAAGACGAAATGCATTAGATAGAATTGGCGGCTTTCAACAGCCCTCATACTTGCCACTATGTGACTATCCAACATGGTTGCTTCTGGGCACAAAAGGCATGATGTACATTGACAATATCCTGGGCTATTGGCGCCACAACCCAAACCAAACAACATGGGTTCAAGCACGACAAACCGCTTATGGAATGTTCAAATACGAAAGGGAGTTTGTAGAACAGCAGCAACTTCCAGTGGACCTATTTAGCAAATCCCGTACGAGATATCTCGCAGACGCAAGCTATCGCTCGGCCGTATTATCATGGAAAAGTGGTAATACTCAAGAAGCATACGAAGCGCTAAAGGAACTCTTTATGTTTCGTAGATTTCAGAACATCGATATGCTATTTAAGTTTTTCCTTGTTGTGGCATGGAATACACTGCGGTCAACACAACATTCTGCGTCTTCAGAGAGACAATCATAATACGCATTAATGGGTAGTTTTACGACGTCCGTGTAACGATGTTCTGGTACTGATTATACGGGTCCATCCTAGCGAAACAAGCCCAGCAATACCGAGGCCCAACAAGCCGATAACCCATGCCCAAAATTCCGATGTGCGATTACCGAGCACATAAAGATAAGCATTGGCCAGTCTGTGATCGGGTAGAACACTTTCGTCATCGCGGTATATCATTTTACCGTTGTCTGTAATATCCACTTCTACTTGTGAACCGACTGGAAACTTTATGTAGCGAATAAACGACATCCGCACAGATACGACGGACGTGGCAGGAACAACTTCAGTTATACCATTTACCTTGAGCTGTATATGGGATCGCAGTGCAATTCCCGAGTGGTTGGATATTGTCACCTTTACCTTATAAGGTTGTCCTGCATACAAAACCCCCGTATGCCCTATTTGGACATGTGCTGTAAAGTCTGGTATTGCCCCAGCGGTCGCTGACCATGCCTGCTTTTTAATGTTATACATTACAATATAGTGACCAGGCTTTAAGTTAAAGGTCTTCGTCAATGGCCCATGGGTCGTGTTGTTACCCGGTTTGACCCACAAATCCGCTCGAAACGCCCCTTGGCTAATCTGCACATGACTAAACGTTGCTGATGACAATACTGTAGACGTCCCACGCACACTAGTGATCCAGCTCTGTAAATCCCATGGATTCCTACCGGTCTCATAGGGCTTAACCTGGCTCACAAACTTTTCCCACGTTGTCTTGTTGGTTGGAACGGGTACCATCGAAACAACAGGGTCCAATGAGTACGGTAGAAGGTCGACTCTGCCTCGACCCGCATAGATTAGGAAGTGCCCCACACTATAGAGCTGTGACATTATCGCCCATGTTTTCTTGTGACGCGTTTCCCGCAACCACCCGTCAAACACATGACCACCATTCAGATCTTCGAATCTTAAAACAGAATTGTGTCCTAAGTTCTCGACGCCTTGCGTAGCGTTCCATAAGTGCACTAAGTTATCAATTCGATTAATATACAACCGAGGTTTTTGCAGATAGGCTGCGTTGGTATCTACCCTATAGCCTTTTGGCAACGCTTCGCTCGAAACGCGTGTTAATGTGTCGCTGTTTACCAGATAGGGATGTGATAGATAAGGAGGGACTTGATTAGTTAAGCCATCTAACCACGGCCAAACGCTGTCCGCACTCGATCCAGAATCGAAATAAATCCCTTCCGAACCAGAATACCCATTCATTGCTTGCACAAAACTAACATAAGGCCATTTTTTAGATACCACCCACTGGCCATACGTATGTGGATTAGGAGCATATACCCGAACCGATCCGATTCTGTAAGCATGATTAAATCCGTAAAAACCTTGCACCTCCAGACTATATCTCCAGAGATCGGGATTTTCCATTTTCCATGACATTCGGAAATATGATTGTTGCCGTTCTACATGTTCAGGCGCATAGGGATCGTGTTTCGGAAATTGCTGAGCACGAATAACTTCTTGCGCATAACGCGACTGTGAATAGCCATAAAATGCAAAGGGAGACTCAAAATCCACAAACGGTGGATATGTTAGAGAGTTGAATCGATACATCCCTGCTTCCTCAAATCCTACAAATGGAAATTGCAAAATAATATTGGTGTTAAGGTCAAAGTAAAGAGGACTCGGATTTTCTACAAACCAATTTATATTTTTATCCTCACCAAACCCGAGGTAAGGGAACTCCGGCCAAAAAGGTTTTTGGACATGAAATACTGGTGCATTGGGAAGTCGAACAGTTCCTTCAAATCGCGGTACCCCGTATCCGACACTTTTCTTAGCTATTAAGCTACCAGACTGCCACTGCGGAACCCCAGGGATGTATTCCCCAACCCGTGTTGTCCATAATAATTTTTTGTCTTGAAACTGATTGACCACCAGATCGTAATTGGTTTTCCCCCTAGTAATCCAATAACCAGAGCGAGTTTGCAGCGTATAGGCCATGACTAAATGATGATGGCCTTGTGTATCTTGCATCGTCATAATCCTCGCTAGTTCACGACCACGGCCAAGCAGAGAAAACTTTACTTCCATCTTAATATTGGAAGGAGTGTTGATTGAAAATATATATTGGTCAGTAGTTGTATTACCATTTTTAGACCACACTCGGTGAGTCCATGGAACTGCTTTTCCGTTTGATGATAAGATATTTACCCAAATAACATGACCATCAACGACGCCAATCTTATGAAAGCCACTAGCCTTTGCGTAAGCGAGAGGCCCTAGCGCAACGAACCAAAGTCCTAAAACAATTAGACTAACAGATAGTCTCTTAAGATGCATGGCAACGTTTAACCTTTCGTTCACGTTCTGGCTCACAATGACACCTCATAGTGAGCCATCCACGAATCTAAGACCATTAAGGCCCATAGCTGATGCGCTTCTTGTGCCGTTTTTGTGTCACGACTTAGCCATTCGTGCCACGGGTTTTTATCCGATAATTCCCATACACGCCTGCGCAGTGGCTTTAATGGCCCATTAATCCAATGCGTCAATGGAGCCTGAAAAGTTTGTTTCTGACGTTCTGTAACTTGAACCGGCAACTCTTTCCGGAACGCTTCTCGAAGAATTACTTTTCCCTGCGTTTTGGACATCTTATCGGTTTGGCATAATCTCATGCCTATATTTACAACTTCAAGGTCTTGAAACGGTACCCGCGCTTCTACAGATTGAGACATCGTAGCTTTATCCAATCTTAAATTATAATGGTCGGCAACGTGAGTACCCAATTCTAAGCGCGCAAGGCGTTCGACATTGGACAAACTGTCGTCAACTTGGGGCCACGTGAGATCTTGACCTTTAGCTTCGGCGAGGTTTTGCACCCACAAAATGATTTCTTCCGGTGCAAGACCTAACCAACCCGCAATCGTATAGACATCAAATAGCACGGAGCCAATGATCCAAAACCTATCCGATACAGACTTACGCCACACAGACGATGCCCCAAGCAGATTTCTTTTAAATTCCCGGGTCAGAACAGGTATATATGCAGACATTTTAGCAACAGGACCAAAAAACGGTATTGCATTTAACGCATCACCCTTGATAACGGCAAAATAACTCCGATATCCATGAAATATTTCATCAGCCCCGTCTCCCGTAAGGACCACCTTAATACCTTGATTGCGGGCCGCTTGGCTTAATAATATTTGGCCAATAAAATTAGGTTCGGCAATGGGCTCGTCTAGGGCTTTTATATAATATTCCCAGTGAGTGGTAAACGTAGCGGGGCTCAGTTGCACCGTAGTATGCCGCCAACCCAATCCACGGCTATACTGTTCTGCGAGAAAAGCATCAGAATTAGCTTCTGGACTTGATTCCGAATAGCTCAAGCCAAATGATTGGTATGACCCATGGCTAGCCATTAATGACGCTATAACTGTCGAGTCTATTCCTCCACTCAAGAAAACTCCAACGGGAGCATCGCTTAATAATTGACGCTCAACCGCTGATGAAAGAATTTCTCGTAACAAGCTCACACGGTTATTAAAATTTGACGGAAGATCAGTGGATTCTCGCCACAATAACGAAACAATACGACGAGAGCGTATTGGTTCCTCGCAACTACCCCCGAATATCAAAACTTCGCCTGGCTCAAGTTTATATACACCGTCGATTAAAGACCACGGGGAAGGTACATAACCAAACAACAAATAAAATACCAACCCTTTTATAGACACACTATTCGACCGTCCGACTGTCATTGCTTTTAATTCGGACGAAAACGATATTCCCGACTCATCGCGAGAATAATATAAAGGCTTTACACCCATTGGATCTCTTGCGAGCATTAACGTTTGTGTAGCGATGTTCCATAGTGCAATACTGTAAACACCATTCAAACGCGATAAAGTTTGTTCAACGCCCCATTGCGCAAAAGCTCTAACGATAGTTTCCGTATCTGAAGAAGACATCCACGATACAGAAGCTCCTAAACTTCTTCGAATTTCTTTGTGATTGTAAATTTCACCATTAAAGGCTAAAACATAGTTTTGATATGTCATGGGCTGATTGCCTGCTATGCTCAAATCTTGAATACTCAAACGTTTCGTCACAACACGATATTGACCAAAATCAACAACCTGCTCAAAATGCCCAGTTTGGTCCGGACCGCGATGTTCTATTAAATCGCCCATAGAAGCGACCCGCTGAACACTATCCATCCGGCCCAATACTCCTGCAAAACCGCACAATTCTATACCCTCCTGACTAGGACTTATCGAGAAGATTATGGTAAAAGCGAATCAGTTCATCAGCTGCACTCCGCCACGTAAACATCTCAGCCTTTCGACGACAATGCCTCCTCATTTCTTCGTATAAAGTTTGATCCAGTACAATCTTTCTCATTGCCGCGGCTAATTCATCAACATCATTCGATTTCACAAGAATACCTGTGTGCGAATCAATGATTTCAGGAATACCTCCTACTCGAGAAGCAATTACAGGCTTACCTGCTGAAAGACTTTCTAAAATGACTAAAGAAAATGCTTCATTCCAAATTGATGGAACAACCAAGACATTTGATTCGTTATAAACAAATTGCATTAAGTCAGCATTAACTGGGCCCAAATAATGTACTCGTCCCATTTTCTCCGCATTCCGTAGCAACGTCCTTATAGATATCTCATATGAGTCTGGTAACACTTTACCTAAAGCTCCATCCCATAGTTCCGCCCCTCCCGCCAATACTAAATGAATGCTTGGCAATTCTTCAACAAGTCGCAAAAAGCTTTGTGCTAAAATATGCACTCCTTTTGCCTCGGAAAAGGCGCCGGCGAATAGGAAAATGAAAGCATCGACACTCACTCCGATCCGTTGCCGAAAAGTATAGGGCCTCCCTTCGTCCGCATCGCAATATGTTAGTGGCCTCACACCATTCGGCACGGTAATGAGAGGCCATAATATTCCACCCATACCTTCTTTAATGCGGCTCGCTATATATCGACTGACTGCAACGCCCCCATCTCCATGACGCGCAATTATTTTCCACTCACTTGGCCCCAATAAAGAGTCTTCATTCAAAGGGTCTGCATGAAAATGCAGCACCTTTGACCGGGCACGAAGAAATTTCATGTAATAGTACAAATGAGCATGTAAGACATCGTAATCATTCGTGATTAAATAGCGCGCTAATGGTAGATGTTGCCGAAAGTCATATGAGTTATTTCTCATTGTAAATTTTGCCCATCTTGTATATTTTAAGGAAACAAGTTGAATGTCTTGCCATTTAACTTGCCAATTTTCTTGCCCGGCTGCTCCCACAGTGACGTCATTTCCCAGTTCACGTTCAGCTAGAGCCAATTCCAATGCTGCTTTTACAACTCCACTAACGGCAGACGTACTTGGATTTTGAGGTAGATTACTTGTTCCAATCCAATGAAGTATTTTCACTGAGATGTTGTCCCATCCTTATTTGTTCGTCTCAGTGGTGGATAACTTGGTCAAAGATTGCAACGAGCCACTGGACCTCGTCGAACTATTTCGTCCATCACTTTGAAGCATGATTAATTGGTGGCCATCGTTACCGAAAAGGGTCTCTCATCCTCGCAACGCGATCGAAGAACGAGTCGCCTTGCCTATAAGCCCTGTAACCCAAGGAACCTATAAACCGGCGAGATACAGGCTCTCCCACGGTCACTTTATCCACGCCCTTGCCCTAGACCGTCTTTCTTCTTTCTATTGGTGTCTATTGGTGTCAATCTGCTTGACTTGTCCATCACCTAGGCATCACCCCGCGAAAGAACAAATTCATAGGTTTCTAAATATTGCTGAGCTATAGGGCCCCAATCCATATGGACCAATGCCACGTTTCTTGAATTATTGGATAGCACTTCGTACACGCTCTTATTCATGGTAAGCCACTCTATTTGTTCAACCATTAGGCTCACAGAGCCCTCAGGATACAAGTACCCATTTGCGCCATTTATAACGTAATCTTCTAATCCGCAACCGTGGAAAGCCAATACAGGTATTCCCATTGCAAGGGCTTCCAGAGCGGTTCGTGGTGGGGCTCCAGCTTCTCTAGTAATAATCAACAAATGAGCCTTTTTATATTCAGCTATAAGACTTGTAGGTTGTAATGTGTTCTTAAACTGCACACGCCTATTATCAATTTGTGCCTGCAAACAACGCTCTAAATCATTTCGCAAACTCCCATCGCCCACAATTGTCAAAGAATAGTCAATCCGTTTCTTTTCTAATAAAGCAATCACATTAATCAAATGTTCTGGATTATTTTCCATTTCCAACCGTCCGACATATAGTAGGTTAAGTGTATTCGACCACACCTTTCTGGGGTTGGGTTCGTTAACCAATTCCGTCCCTAATTTGATAACTTGAATATTTTCATTTCTAGCTCCAGTACGGGTCCACCAGTATGCCATATTTTTAGATGTCGCCACAATCATAGATGCGTTACGGACCGCTAAAAAGGAAACCAAATTGTAGAATAAAGCAGAAATGAAGTCTAGTTTAAATTTAGACGCCTGACGTTGTTTAATATTTCCTGATGTTGTAAATATTACAGGAAAATGCAACCTTGAGCTACAAACCCCCGCAGAAAATGCATCCGAGGTATGGACTATATCCGGATGTATTGAATGTCTCCTTAACATTTTAAGTGCCCTCAACACCTGATTTATCTTTGTAAACCCATTCTGATCTGGATGAGAAATAGACTGGAACGTAATCAGGGTAAGATTACAATGATAAAATAGTTGATGGGAGTATGGTCCAACAATAACAACCTTGACGTCTAGCAATACAAGCCTTTTAGCTAAAGACCATATTATGTCACTATGCCCACTACGACCGGGCCTTTTGGGATCTACTATAGTATCTATGAATACTACTGTCACGATGTAATACACATCCCTTTTCTAGTTAAATTACGGGACTAACATTCCTGAGCCACGTTTACCTATCCACTATTATGTATTACTGTTATTTTAAACCAATATTCCAAAAGAAGGAAATAGAAAATGGCGCTTTCGACGAGCAGGTCCCACAGATTAAAAGTATGGTTATTGCTAGAGTTATCAGTTTTGTATTCTGCATACTTCGTCCTCCGCTTCGGAGGACTCTGGACTGAAAATGACACTGCAGTGTTTACTCAAGTGACTGCACGTATGCTTTCTGCCCAGTCCGTCCTCTTTCCTGGACAATATAGCCATGGGTTTGGCTATCCGACGTGGCTCGGCTCTCTCTCTTTGTTGACGGGCCTTTCAGTTCCGGTGATGAACACCATTGTTATGCCCTTTATCGCTATGCTGCTTTTCACGATTGCGGCCTATATCGCATACCGAACATTTCTTAACTCGGATAAACTGGCCGCACTTTCTGTCCTTCTTATCTTTGCCATTCCCGACGTCATGTTCACTCTATTACGCGGCAATCACGAAAAGCTCAATATCGTATTGATGCTGTGGGCGCTCGTGGTTCTCTTCCGAGCCTTCCGTGCCGTTCAACAAGGGTCAATGCGCGAGTCCGCGGTGTGGATCGGCTTGTTTTATGTATTCGTGTTCACGAACGCGACCGTCAATGATTATTTTGCTTCAACATTTGCCGTTGCCGCTAGCCTGACTTTGATAGGCGGATGGATCTTATTACGGCTAAATACCCCTGCCACGATACAATACCGCCCGCAAATTGTTCGGCTCGGCAGCTACGTTATCGGGTCATGGCTATTGGTGTGGTGGGTCATGCTTTATGTGTTTCCCCCGGCAGGTCATGACTTTGCCTTAGCACATACGGCACTTAACAAAATCGTTGACCTTTTTCTCACATTGCATACGTCGAGTAATCCTTACAGTGCGCCCGCATCGCAATGGGCGGGCAAACTCGATCAAATATTAGTCGCCTCTTTCCGGTGGGTTCTTTCCGTGGTGTCGATCGTTATTTGGGGTTATGCCCTTTGGAAAATGATTTGGCGCAAGCACACTTGGTCCTTTGAACACCTATTTCTCTTGGCGCTCTACGGCGCGTTTGGTTTCCTTGTAGCGCTTGCCATTCCTTTAGATTTCACCGGCATGAATGCCGGCACCAACCTTGAGGTGCGCAATTTTCCCTACTATGCCCTCATGGCGTCTCCCGTGTTAGTATGGGGCCTCATTCCCCGCCTAGAAACGCTTAAGACCACCTTGCGCCCGTGGGTCACAACCAGCTCCGCTATCGTCTTGGCGGTCTTTGTTCTCATTGGCTTGTTCAAGAGTACGTTAGATCCTGTCATTTCAAACCAATGGATGTTCTACACACCAACAGAACGTCAGGCTCTTTCTGCCTTTAATCATCATAGCCGCTCTGAGACCATATGGACGGGTCCTGATAACCGGCTGGTCTATGCAGATATGATGTGGCATTTTCGTAATCGTGGTGACAATACCGTCACAGGTTTTCAATTTAGCCAAGCCGATCGAGACTTGCTTATTTCTCCGGAGGTCATCGCCAGCAGTCTTGTCGAACAAAAACCCGTACCCCCATACCTCAATCAAAACCGAATATATGATAACGGGTCAGCTCAAATCTATCGGTTGCGGCCTCAAACACCCTTTGAAAATTAAGCAATAAACTTCGGCCTTAAGGAGATAAAGACAAACGATGCTCCAAGACAATTTGCGAAATGTTTACCGATTCTTTCGTGGATGGCGGTGGTGGAAAATAAAGATTTAGTTCGAGGCTGCACGGTAGTACCATTAAAACTGGAATAGGAAGCTATATCCTGTCTCCTTCGGTATCCATTCGCGTTCAACCCGGCGCACGTCTTGTTTTGGGACGCGATGTTTGTTTACGCTCATACACGTCGATTCACGTGTTACAGAGTGTTGAAATCGGTGATGACACCCTCATTGCTGAAATGGTTACAATTCGCGACCATGACCACAATATTCTAATAGATGACCCGAAACCGTATAGACGCCAAGGCTTTGTATCGGCCCCTATTCGGATTGGCCAAAATGTATGGATAGGTAATAAGGTCACAATCACCAAAGGTATCAATATTGGAGACAATAGTTTCGTAGCAGCTAACGCAGTGGTTACTAAGGATGTTGAGCCCAATGTGGTCGTAGGAGGTGTCCCAGCCCGTATTATTAAAAAGCTAAGGGATTAGCTATCCCTTGAACCCTATCATTTCATATCACAAACACATCACTATCGCTCGTGGTAGACTGCCCACGTCTTAACCGCTACGGAATGCCACGTAAGACTCTCGATGTCCCGCAGCCCACGCCTGGCGAAATCGTCGCGAAGGGATTGGTCCGCAAGGATTTGTTGCAAACCTTTTGCGAGATGGGCGACATCGTTAGGGCTGACGAAGAATGCTGCATCTGTAGCGATTTCTCGAAACACCGGAATGTCACTGGCCACCACTGGCACTCCACTGGCCATAGCTTCTAAAATAGGCAGGCCAAATCCTTCAGCTGTAGACACAAAAACAAAGGCGGTAGCGTTAGCAAGAAGACTGGGTTTGTCTTCTGGATGTACGTAACCTAATATCTTGACCCTATCTCCTAGCTTCAGATCGTCTATGACTTTATCTAAACCGGCCTGATCACGTTGTTGCCATCGCCCCCCCAAGTACAACGACAGGTCGGGATAGTCTGAAGCAACAAGACGAAACGCTTCAAGAAGGCGCGGCAAATTTTTGTGGGGCTCGGCACTCCCTAAATACAGCAAATAAGGCGGATGATTGCCATAAAGGCCATGGCCTTTATGGCGTGGCGATAAGCTGTCGGTATCGACACCATGAGGAATCACGGAAATTTTCTGGGCATCAAGGCCTAATTTCACAATAGCGTCTTGTTTCACCTGTTCACTTATCGCAATCACATGGGTGGCAGCCGGTAATTTCTCGTAATAATAAGTTCTCCAGCGCCAAGCACTTAACCGTTGTGACAAATTCCCATGCCTCGTTTGTGTTTGGAGTCCGGTTAAATCATGCAACGTTGCCACCACCGGAACATCACGCAGGGAAACCAACCCATTAAAATCGGTCGCATGAAAGATTTGGGGATGACTTTTTTTCACGACCTGACGAATCGCCCACTCATTGTATAACCAATAGACCTGAGCAGGACGGTGGGGACGATACACCGCATGGACAGGTGCCACCCACTCGGGTAACAACCTCTGATCTTGTGTCGCCACAAAGAAAGCGCACGATGGCCCCGCTAACCGCGTTAGTTCGCGGGTTAAGTAGTAAACATAGGTCCCCACCCCCCGTACACGATGTTCGGATTGCAACGGCGTCGCATCGATGAGGATCATGACGCTTGGCCCTTCATGATGCGGCGATACACCCAAACGGTCTCTTTGGCCGTCTGCGCCCAGGAATATTGGCTCGCGCGGTGGTACCCTGCACCGGCCAGATGCTGACGCAAAGCGGTATCAGATAGAAGACGCCGCATCGCACCAACCCAGGCTAACGTGTCCGAAGGAGACGCATAAAGTCCCGTGTCCTGAATGATTTCAGGTAGTGAGGAGACGGGTGACGCAATGACAGGAGTGCCATGGGCCATCGCTTCTAGCGCCGGAAGGCCAAATCCTTCATAATACGAGGGAACCAACACGCCAGTTGCATTCGCATACAAACGATGAAGCGTCTCATCATTGACGTGGCCGACGAACTTCAGACCAGGCTCTGCAATCCTCCCCGTCCCCTGCGGCGGCTGCCCTGTCACGATTAGTTCCACTAACTCACCGCTTTGTCTCATTAACCGCAAGGCTTCGATGACGCGGGTCACATTCTTTCGCGGATGGTTCGCACCAACAACCAGAAAGTAAGGACCTGACACACCGAAGGTCTTTTGGATATTCGGCAGGTCTTGCCGCCATATCTGAAGAGCGTTTGGCGTGGGCACTCGCGTGCCCAGAGGCGTGACCACAATGTGACTATGAGAAATTTGCGCATACCGCATCAAATCAGCCTTAGCACTCTCGCTCACGGTTAATACCGCATCAGCCGTCCACCGTGCCAAAGGCACGGTCGTCCGGTATACCACCTTACCCAACAATGGATAGTACTGGGGGTAAATATAGGGAATCGCATCGTGAATCGTAACCACGCGTCTATATCGGCCGGGAAAAGCAAAAGGGGCGATACCGCAGGGATCATGAATGATATCCAAATGATACCGCCTAGCGGTCGTTGCTAGCGCCACAGACCCTGCAATGATCACCCCTGGCAACAAAGCTAAGCGAGGCATGGGGATTACCGGAAAATCGCGGTACCATTCCAAAGGTGAATGGGGATAAGGGTTTAGCAAGATAATCTGGATATCTGGATATTGCGCTTTTAAGGCGTAACTCAAATGCATCGCATACTGCCCAATGCCCGTAAGCTGATCTTTCATACCGTACGTAAAGAGCCCAACTTTCATAATGATCTCCAATAGTTCCCAGTCATTTTTTAGTAGAATTTGGTTAATTATACCCTAAACCCTTGGTCTTTGGATGGCATCTGTGTATAATGAACCTATTAAGTGTTGAGGGAGTGGGTTTCCCATGATGGTGGTGGTAGCAGCCACAACGGCTGCGGCAGGCTCCAATATTCGCGTGCTCGGCGAGCTCGCTCTTGTCTTTCTGTTATTGGCTATTGTCTCCCGGGAAATTCTGTCTTCGTCAACCATGGCGTCGGCGATGGAACTACGCCGGGGTCTGACTATTCTTATCGCTCCATTAAGTCTGGCCGTCGCGGTCGTGCTCTTTCAACAAATCAGCGTGTTCTTTCATTAAGATAAGATAACCGGCCTCATGAGATGTCGTGCTACTCATGAGGCTTTTTTATTTCGTAAAAAGTCACTCTCCCTCTTGGGCATCTGATATGCGTTTCGCTCCCTAAGGTCATTATTTCCCAGGAACTCTTCTCAAATCTCACTTCATCGTCGCCGTCAACTTCCCAATAGTAACCCGTTTGACTTGGGGATGAGCACTTCGCGCATACCCCACCGTTCTTTGAATTTTTAAGGACTTTTGATCTCCAGCCGAAATAAGCCTTGCAGTGCATCCCGATTAACGACGAGATCCGCCAGAGTGTAGGTATCCAGCACACCCAGATAGGACTGCAAAGCTTGGTTGAGAACAGCTTTTAAGCGGCACACGGGACTTAACACACAAAATCCCTGTTCTGCATCAAAGCATTCAACAATATTCCAATTTTCTTCAGTTTGCCGTACCAACCATCCCAGATTGATTGCTTCAGGCGGCAGTGCTAAACGTATACCCCCATGGCGGCCGCGTACTGTTTCTAATAACCCTAAGTTACCCAGTTTATGAACTACCTTCACGAGATGATTATTCGAGATGCGATACGCTGTGGCCACCTCTTGAACGTTCGTCAATCGATTTTCGGGTTGCGTCGCCACATAAATGAGCACTCTTAAGGAATAATCGGTAAAAAGCGTCAGATTCACAAAACGTCTTCCCTTCTACTTAATACCTATATATCGTTTTTAAATATGTATTTTATATATATCTTTTCCGGTTCAAATGAACTATAATCATCGACGAGGTTATTTTAGACTAGTTATTAGGAGGTTCCTCTATGCTTTCGCAAACCACTAAAGACATAATTAAATCAACCGTCCCCGTCCTCGAAATGCATGGCGAACACATTACCACGCGGTTTTATGAGCGTTTATTTGACAATGAACCATCTATGCTCGATATCTTTAATCAAACCAACCAACGCAGAGGTCAACAACAAACTGCGTTGGCCAATGCCTTATATGCCGCCGCCTTGCATATTGACCACATTGAAGACATTTTACCAGTTGTCCGACAGGTTGGACACAAACACCGTGGGCTCGGGGTCAAGCCTGAGCATTACCCAATTATCGGCGAGAACCTCCTAGCCGCTATGAAAGAAGTCTTAGGGGATGCCGCGACCGACGACATCATTGGGGCGTGGGCTCAAGCCTATGAGATGATCGCAGGCGCTTTTATTGATGTGGAACAAGCTATGTACACCCAAGCGGCGACCCAAGTTGGTGGATGGGACGGCTTCCGCCCTTTTATCGTCAAGAAAAAAGTCCAAGAAAGCGACGTCATCACGTCCTTTTATCTTGAGCCCCAAGATGGGGGTGCCATCGCCACGTATGAACCCGGACAATACCTCACCCTCAAAGTTAACATTCCAGGCTTAGCCCATACCCAACGTCGCCATTACAGCCTCTCGGGCCAACCGGGTCAATCTTACTACCGCATTAGCGTGAAACGCGAAGAGGCTCACGACGGATGGCCCGATGGTTTGGTCTCAACCTACCTGCACAGGCAAGTACATGTGGGCGATATCATAGAAGTGGCGGCTCCAGCTGGTGACTTCACGCTCGATGTTACCACTCCTCGGCCTATTGTCTTCTTAAGTGGTGGTGTCGGCATGACTCCATTGCTGAGTATGCTTCATTCCTTACTAGCGTATGACCCCGAGCACGAGGTGACCTATGTGCATGCAGCCTTGCATGGCCGGGTGCATGCCTTTCAAACGGAAATGGAGTCCCTAGCATCAACACATCCGTCACTTCGCTACGCCATTGTGTATGAAAACCCCGAGAAAGAAGATACGGAGCGGGCGCACTTTCTGAGAGCCGGACGCATTGACGCCCCCTTATTATCGACCCTGATTGCCCCCGAATCCGAGTTCTACATCTGCGGCCCCCAACCCTTTATGCAAGCCATGGTCACCGCCCTAAGCCAGTTGAACGTCTCACCAGATCAGATTCACTATGAGTTCTTCGGCCCCCAAAGAAGCCTAACCGCCTAGGTAGAACGCGAGAAAAGCCCTGTCTCGCACCTATCCGCTCAGCTTGCTTGTTTTCCTTGTGACCAAGTTCGCCGCCCGTTAATGCAAAAACGACGGGCGGCTTTCGTTTGTCCTCGAGCTGTGTTTGTCAGTGCGTCCACGACTCACTGCTGTGAGCACAAAGTTTTAGAGCAAATGTTAGCCAGCGAAACAACAGGACAGAAAACACAATAAGGACCCTGCACCGTCTATGACGACCATTTCGTTCGACTAAGGGGTCCCCCTTAACTTCTCTGTTCGACATGCACCCATAACGCGAACCGCGCACTACATACCCACGAGGCCGCCACCTCTTCGAGCTTCAACCACTTGTTTTGGTCACCAAGCGGCCGCCAAGCTGGTCATATGTTTCGTGCGCTCGCCCAACAACGGCAAATCATATTGCTCTTCGATCATGCGAAGCACCGAGGTATGATCGAAGACGGTATGGTCAATTCGTGACCTCAAACGGCCCGACAATAAGATAGCCGGCACTCGAATGCCTGGCCCAAAGTCATCGACCAGTTTCGGTGCGACGTGGTCATAATAGCCACCGGCTTCATCAAAATTAAGCACCATGAGGGTATTCTTCCAGTCCGGGGACTTCGCCAAATGTCGAACAATCGACACAGCTTGTTGCATACTCACAGAAATAGGAGTAGGCGGATGACCACTAGTCCATAAGCCCGGCGCAATAAACACCACCTCGGGCAAACAGCGCTTTGAAACGTCTTCATAAAAGCGGGACAACGGCAAAATATGGGAGGATAGTACCGGATCATCTATAAAACGGGGAAACCACAGTAATGGACAGAAATACAGCGCTTTCGCCAAAGCACGCGACAGCAGGTTTGGCCGATATCCGTTTACATAATACGCCCAAGTAATCCCCTTGTCATTGAGCTGATCAAAAACAGTGACTTGATTAAAGGTTAGGCGGCTGCCAAGTGGGGGGTCATTGCGGCATCCGGCGCTGGTTCCGGAAATTAGATAGAGTCGATTGGGCAATGTCGGACCTAAGACGGATGCATGATATTGGTCTGAGAGGATCCCTTGTCGCGCCAACCAAAGATATCCTGTGATCCACCCTTCCGGAAAATAGCCCATGGTCATGGGGCCGCCGACCTTTACAAAACCGTTCATTTTTCCGTCATTCCATTCGGCATGGATCGCATCCCATGAATGCGGGGGATTGGTCCAGTACAGCGCGCAATCATCATGCGAATAAGGAAACGGAGCTATGGGACGTCCCCGAGGATTAGGCATTAAGACGCCCGTTGGAGTTCCATCGGCACCAGGATAATGCCCGAACATTTGATCAAACGAATGATTCTCCTGCGTCAGAACGACAATATGGCGCCACGGGACCATTGGGATTTCACCTCACCGTATTCTATTCACGCCTCGTCTGCATGTGAAGAATGAACGAATGCATGAGGACGGTTATCGAAAATTCACGTCTCTTTTATTCAAAGAGATTTCCCACACATCTCCCCTGCTCAAATTTACGTATGTGGTAATGTTTCCACTGGGACACGGCGACATAGGACGTTTAAAAGGGGCCTCAATGGCCCCTAGTCGCATACACTGTGTTCTTTAAAGTCCAGCCCCGTTGACAGCACCCCTTGGTCCCTTCATGCAATATACAGCAATCTGAACAACCTAGGCTAAGTAGGCGTTTTCAATCATCGTACGCGCGTCATTCACATGTTCAGCCAGCCGTTCATACGGCTTACGCAGCTGCCCTGTTTCTACCTCATAGACATAACTGTGGATACTAACGTGCGCGGGAATAAAAGGATGGTTGCGTAAGAAGTTTACTTGCGCCGCCGAAATAGCATCAACGTCATCGAACATCTTTATCCACCGCCCAAAGGCCTCCGGGTCGGTTAACGTCAGTTCGGGTAGTGAGGGATCAAGTGCCACATGCTCTAAACTGCCAACTTTTTCCCTCATTGCTTGCACCAACACCTCGGTTTTGGCCGACATCATGCCACATTCGGTATGATTAACGATAATAATTTCTTCTGTTCCGAAAAAGTTGGTCGTCAACATCGCCGAACGAAGCACGTCGTCGGTGTGACTACTCCGCCCGCATTGCGAAAAATATGAGCATCTCCTTGTGCAATACCTAAAGCCTCCTCGACCGGCAATCGCTCATCCATACACGCCACAACAAATAACCGGCGGTTATTCGGAATTCCGCGTTGTCGACGCAATACCCAATCCGTATGCGCATGAATTTGTTGGTCCAAAGCTTCGTACAGCATTGTCATCCCCCTTTTACTTTTTAGTAACGCATATATAATGGTACTAGTTATTTACTACCATTTCATTGACGATATGGAGCAGAAATTCAGTCAATTTTTGTCTTAATGGTCAAAGGTTTGGAAAGGACGTGGCTGATGACACTGCGTGAAGAATTTATAGAGCGTGTTCTCTCCAATGCATCACCTGGCTTGTCTGAGGAGATGCAAATGATCGAAACCGCCCACCACATCGCGCTATGGGTTCAACAATGGATTACCGATAACCACTTACCCGTCAATACCTTACCTCATGCGGTACAAGCGGTTGCGAAATTCAAGCAAGCCGTTGGCGCCAAAGTTCATGTAATAGGGGATAACGATCAAGTGACCTTGCATATCGACACTTGTCCTATTGCTAGCTTAAGCCGCGCCAATCCTCGTTTGTGTTTTTTAACCTGCCACATTTTGGGCACGACTGCCGCTCTAACCGATCAGCCCACGTGGGTGCGAGTCGAAACAACATGGGCCCTTGACGATCAACCCTGCCGATTAGTGGTAGCGACACAATCACCACTGACTCCTGTGACCATGTCCTACGCTGCACCGACCCTTTATCCCCCCAACCCTCTTGCTTTTTGGGAACGCACGGAAAAATTTTCGACATCCCCTCTGCCCCCTGAATTGTCCTCTCTCTTTACCAATGCACCCTGCACCGTAACCGAGTTGTTAGAATCATTAGAAGCGCGACTAAAAGCATCCGTGTGGCTAGAAGAACACCATGGATCGGTGTGGGGATCACCTGCCAACGAAACGGATGTCACGCTGAGCCACGCAGTGTTTTGGCGCAATCAACGCGTTGGTCGCCTCTTTATACAACCCCAAACACCCCATCATCGGGATCTGGCACGATGGCTTCCGATGTTAGCCCGAATCGTCGCGATGACTTGGGCTGAAACGCAAGTGCTCCCCGTTAGTTGGGACGAAAGTCAGCAGCTGTTAAAGATTTTGTTAAGCCCGGTATCCGTGGATAAAGCGGAGGTATTAGACCGCTGGAATTATTTCACTCAGCTTTCTTCACTCTGTCCTGCGCGCGTTGTTGTGTGGCTTTCCTCCCACGCGAACCATGAAGAGCGTGAGGAGACTCTGTTGCGATTACAGCAATATGCGCGTCTAAACACTTCACATGCTCCCGTGTTGGTCGGCTTATTTCAGGACGTTTGGGTCGGATTAATGCCATCTCCATTCACCCCCGCCTTAATTGCTCCTTGGACTGCGGTAATCCGGCAAGGCCTCACGGTCCCTATAGGCATTGGTATCAGCCAAGACGTCGCCCATCTCGACGATTTTCCTCATGCGTTTGACGAAGCGTTAGAGTCCGCAAGATTTGCATTCGCACAGAGAATCAGCACACCGTTGGCCTTGTCCCAAATTCCCGGACTTCGCCTTCTCCCCTACCACCGAAAAATCCCGGCATTTAAAGCGTATTGCCTAAAATTATTCCAGCCCCTGTCTCAAGAAGATGACCTGCATCATAGCGAACTGCTTACCACATTAAAAACTTATATCGCATCGCAAATGTCCATTAAAGAAGCCAGCGCCCGGCTATACATTCATCCTGGCACCTTAAAATATCGGCTTAAACAAATTGAAGCGCTTACCGGATGGAATATTCATGATCCCTTATCCTTGTGGGAAATTTTGACGGGCCTCATCGTATCCGACCAGCTGTCATGGGACGGGCTTGCGTCTTTCAATGCATCAGCGGTTGGCCCTCATGGTTCAAGGCCGCAAGAGACCTCCTCGGTCCCAGACCCGCCTTGAGGTAGCCCTGGGGCAATGTTCTCACCAAAGTTTACACAAATATCATGAAACAGGCTCGGCGCCACAGAAGCTTCCTCCTGCGATTTTTGGGGTTTGCGAGACCGCATATAAGGGCGCGGCTTTCAGTGCGTCCGGACGACTTGTCATAAAAGCAGAAGCTGAACCACTTATTTCATCATAAACGGCACAATTAAGAACAAGACAATATTGGCCAAGCCGTGCCCCAAAATGGTAGGGTAAATGGATCCGGTTTTTTCTCGCATCCAGCCCCATGCCAGCCCGACGATAAAGACGAAGAGGACATCTGGCCCAGAGTGCCAACCAATGTGTAACAAGCCCCACGCCAATGCCACATAGATAATCCCCTGCCAATAATGTAAGAGAGGCAGGCTATAATGCTGCAATAAGCCGCGGAAGAGAAGCTCCTCAGATAATCCGGTAAACACAATCAGCAAAATGGATGGTAATAGCGCCTGCCCCCACGTCAAGTGGGTAATCAGGGCCGCGGGATGAATGAGACGGCTTTCCAGCAACCCTAGAAAGGGCGAGGTGACCACAGTGATAATGACGAGGCTCCAGTGCTTTGGCCACACCATGCCCACGTCTTGCCACGACAATTGAAACACCCGCTTGGCCGTAAGAGCTGCTCCCAACAAAGGCGTTTCCGCCAACACGTAGTACCAAACGCCCGGCAATGTCTTCGAGGAAATCGCAAAACTGACAATCCGAACCAACGGCAAGATGGCTAACACCCAAAAGAATTGGCGCTTAAGAGCGTTTTGTTCTGTTGTGGCGCGGTAAACAATAATGGCTGCTAAAATCGCATGAAGCCATATGCCCACCAGCGGAGCGATGATATCCGAGACAATCTCTGCAAGCCCCAGCGCTATGACGTAACCCCAGAGTTCGGCGACTGGCCCCATCGTAAAACCGCGCTTGCTACGCGTACGCCTTAAGGCGTAATTCGGTATGTGATCCATAGCCGGCGAAAAAGCCCTCCCTTCTCCTGCAGAAGGCGAAATTCCACATGCATGCGTCCTGGTTCGCGTGATGGCAAGACAATTAACTGGCTCCAATGCCCATGAGCAGACACCTTCACCGTTTCTTTGCGAATAACGGACGCATTAGCAATCTCTTGTAGCTGAAACACTTCGACGCGGGCATGAGGATTGGAGACATTGAGTCGCATAGGGTACTTTTGGCCAACAGGTATCTCATAGGGAAAGCCAGCCAGTTGTCCTTGGGGCGAGGTAATCGAAAAGGCCACGGTGCGGTCGGCTAAGGTCCGGCTCACGACGATCCCCGTCATCAGAACCAGTGCGGCCACTCCACCCACAACCCCAAACACACGCCAGTCCTTCCAGCTCCATCCCCCACGCTCCGAACGGAGCCCATGCCCATGTTGCCGAACCCAGAAATTACTCACCGCCAATACCATAGTTACGATGAGCAGCAATAGCATCACGTGAGAAGCTGTAAAAGGAAACTGAACGAGTGCCATGAGTAACCCCATCACAATGAGCAAAACAATATTCATGGCCAACGACAATCCAACTCGTTCAAGCCGAGAGATTTTCTGCGACGGGATTAAGAGCTCCATAATTAAATAGCCTGGCACGAACAACCCCAATACGAGGCCCAGCATAACGCGGATGGGTTCTAGGAAAGGAACGGCGTATGTGCCCCATAATCCAAGAGCTGCCACCACGCTCCCTATCAAATCCACGTGGGCCCATGGCGTCTTTGGGGATGGATGGCGCTTAACACGTCTTAACAAACGATCGTCTATGTGTTTCGCATTCATATCAGAAAACTTCAATCGCGTCTTAGCTCCCTTGGGGGTAAGAACAGGCACTTTCACAAAACCCCATGCATTCGCGTATTCCTACAAAAAATTCCCCTGCTCTTGAACTTGATCCCACGAGACACATTTACCAAAAGATCCATATCCTTACTATAACAAAATATGAGACGACCTTTCCTCGTTTTCTGTCGCCTATCACATGCCATCTTTTCTCAAAGACCGTGTTCCCCACCCGTGCCATTAGCCCGGCATCTCACTTTAGGCTTCAAAAACTTTTTGCTACTCGCGTGAAAGTTCCCCAAATGACTCAGCAGTATATCAAAGGGCATAGTCTTAGAAGCCCCTACCAGCCAAAACAACAGCTCGACCAATGTTGCAAAGCCAATTAACGGCTTATACCGCGCAGTATTAAGTGTGCGGAAGTTATAGAGCAGAAATGGGATATAGCCGCTGACGTGACCATTACCTCCTCATATCTTGTTGGCTGCCATAAGGTCAACATGGATGAGGGAACATGCCATAGCCGGATTTCGCTAGCTTGTGGGACGATATCTTTTTACGATTATCGATCACCAGGGCAACACGAATACTTACTAACGTTGTTTTCACACCCACAGAGACTTAGGCTTACGGCCTAGGGTGTATTTGGTCAACCATAAGACGGGGAGCGGTTCCCTCCGCAGATTGTACGGCCTTCTTGGTCTGGTGATTATGAGTGTATCGAGAGGCTTACACCGGACATTCTTTATTGGAGAGCATATAGCCAATGCCTGGCTTTGTCACAATATACATTTTAGCCGACTGTCCGATTTTCTTTCGCAATCGACTGACGGTCACGTGTAGGATACTATAATTCCCTTCATACTCCGAGCCCCATACTTGGCGTAACAACGTATCGGCCACAATCACGCGGTTGACATGTTTCGCTAAAAGCAGCAAGACCCCATATTCTGTCTTCGACAACGAAATCGTCATATCTCCGACCAGAACTTGCGGGTTATCGGTAAATATTTTGAGACAGCCAATTGTCAAGGGAGCGGTAGGCATATCGCTACGGTGGCGGCGAATCACGGCCGCCATTCGTGCACACAATTCCTCCATCGCGTACGGCTTGACAATAAAGTCATCTGCCCCTATGCCCAGCGCCTTGACCCGGTCTTCGACTTGATCGCGGGCCGAAATCACAATGACGGGTACACCCGATTGCTCACGCAACGCGTGCAATACGTCATAACCGGACAACCGGGGCAACATCAGATCTAACAAAACAATATCCGGATCAAATGTGGCGGCCTCGGCTAATGCCTCTTCCCCCGTACTGTAACATTGCACTTGATATCCTAAAGGCTCTAAATTAATGCGTAAAAGGCGTTGGGATCGAAACTCATCTTCCACGACCATAATCCGCGACAATGCTGTGCACGCTTTAAAGTCTTCAACAGACATGGCCATCCTCTCCCTCGGGCTCGTAATGCGTCACACTGGTACCATTGTTGAACGGCAGGCACAATTCAAACGTTGTGAGCCGGCGCGAGATGTCATCAACCAAAGCCAATGTACCATGATGCGATTCCGCTAAGCCACGAGCCACGGCCAAGCCGAGTCCCATGCCGCCGCCTGAACGCTCACTGCCGCGGAAAAACGGCTCAAAAATATTCTCGCGAAATTGCTCTGGGACCCTCTCCCCATCGTTGGTGACCCGCACGACCACAAATTGTTGACGACACGTCACCGTTACCGCCACCACCTGATTACAATGTGCGGTCGCATTGGCCAACAAATTATTAAAGATTTGCCGCAGGCGCAAAGGATCGGCCGTAATAATGGGAATAGTTTCTTCATCGGCGTGAAATTCGATGCGGCGCTCATTTTGCTGCCATAGCCTTAGACACTGACGGACTTCGTGGACGATGTCGACCGATTCCGGAGACAACGTCAAGGATCCTGTTTGAAGTCGCGTCAATGTCAATAAATCTTCAATAATACCCTGGAGATGGACAGCGGAGTCACTCAAAATACTTAACATTTCTTGTAAGTCCGAGTCGGACTGAGGTGCCTTGCGCATTACGGTGTCGACAGCTCCCAGCATTAAATGCAGCGGTGTTTTGAGTTCGTGGGTTACAATGGCTAAAAAAGCTCGCTGCGTCACTTGCGCCTGATTCAGTCTCTGATTAGTTTCCCGTAAGGTTTGATTGCTTTTCTCAATTTGTTCCACCAATTCCTTCTGGTGGGTAATCTCACGGTGCATCACCGCCCAGTAATGGACATCCTCTGATAGCCGAACGGGAAAGACATGTTAATGTCCAATTGTGTGGTGTAAATAGGGGTTAGATGTTTGCCAGATTTTGTCTGGACAACAGACCATCCCATTCGGCTTCCTAGAGATTGTCAAGATCACAAAGGAGGTCCGAATGGGATGACTACCCCTACTGTGCCATTACTCGATTTGCTACGCAAGGCCGGTGTCGAAGACACCGATTTCCTGCGCGAGGCGGTGGAATGGTTTTTGCAGCAATTGATGGAAGCCGAGGTCACGCAACAGATTGGGGCGGGTCCGCATGAGCGGACCGGGGCCCGGACGAACAGCCGGAACGGCCATCGGCCGCGGACCTGGGAGACCCGCGTAGGCGCGGTGCAGCTGGCGATTCCCAAGTTGCGGCAAGGGACCTACTATCCCGAGTTCCTGGAACCCCGCCGCCGCAGTGAGCATGCGCTCGTGGCCGTCATTCAAGAGGCGTATGTGCACGGCGTGAGCACCCGCAAAGTGGATCAACGGGTGCAATCGTTAGGGATGACCGGCATCAGTAAGTCGCAGGTGTCGCAGTTATGCCAGGGCCTCGACGAGCGGGTCACCCGGTTTAAGCAGCGGCCCTTGGAGGGCACATATCCGTACGTCTGGCTGGATGCCAAATATCTCAAAGTGCGGGACGGCGATCGCGTGGTGAGTATGGCCTTCGTGGTGGCGACGGGTGTCGCCCAGTCGGGCGACCGGGAGATCTTGGGCTTTGATATCGGCCTGAGCGAAGACGCCGCGTTTTGGACGGCGTTTCTGCGGGACTTGGTGGCACGGGGCCTGCGGGGTGTGCAACTGGTCATCAGCGATGCGCACACGGGGCTGCAAGCGGCCATTCGCCAGGGGCTGCAGGGGACGAGCTGGCAACGGTGCCGTGTACACTTCATGCGCAATCTCCTGGCTCACGTCCCGAAGCAAGCCCAAACGATGGTCTCCGCGCTCGTGCGCACGATCTTTGCCCAACCGGATCAGCCCAAAGCCCGCGAAGAATTGGGGCGCGTCGCGGACCATCTCGCGGAGCGATTTCCCCAGGCCGCCGCGTTGTTAGCCGACGCGGAAGACGAGGTGTTGGCCTACATGGGGTTCCCCCACGAACATTGGAAGCAGATGGCGTCCACGAACCCCTTAGAGCGGCTGAATCGGGAAATTGGCCGCCGGGCCGATGTGGTGGGCATCTTTCCGAACCGCGCCGCGGCGTTGCGGCTCGTGGGAGCGGTGTTGATGGAGTACAACGACGAATGGGCCGCGTTCCCGCGGCGGTACTTCAGCCAAACGTCGATGGCCAAACTGGAAGCCGGCGCAGACGCGCCGGAAGAGTTGCGGGATTCCCAGATGCAACTCGCTTAGCGGGTCACTAGGAGGCCGGAGCTTTTACACCACTTGACAGGACATGATCTGTCGAAATACTCGCCCCAGCAACAACGTCCTTCCATTATTTTTAAGGCCCAAAATGACGATCACACAAAATGCCAACAACTCTATTCGAGAAAATCGAAATTAGCAGGCTTACCGTATTGAGTGGAAATTTCCGGAGAAGGATTTGGAGTGTTAGGTCGGCTACGGACTCTGGAGACGAGAATTTAACACACGAAAACTGCTTGCTTTCAATTCCTCATAGGTAGGCTACGAACTTCACCATCACGGTCGAAATTCTTCGTTTTACATTGTTTCAATTCCTCATAGGTAGGCTACGAACCCATTTTGCGCTGATATAGCTTGACTTGTCAACGAAAGGTTTCTCCAGCAAGGGATCCAATATTTTAGTGCTTAGACGCTAACCCTTGTCAGCAAAGGCTGAGAAGCAATCATGATATGTCGTCGATCGACGGCACTTTTTGCGCTACTGGAGATCGACGACAAAAAACCCAGCCGTTAAAAAATAAATCCTTCCTCGACCTTAGGGCTCCCGAGTGTAATCCTTTCTGAATAACGCAAGGTGGCCCATGTGTACATAATGATATAGTCTTCCTTTTTATTAATTATCCGACCCAATTCTTTCTGCAAAGCTTTGAACTTGCCTTCTGTCAGTTCGCCTTCAAATACCGAGTTTTGCACCCAATTGAGGTACTTACGACAGATTTTTAGGATCTTTGGATCGCGTTTTACCCCCGCATCATAGACCAGAATCACAAACATCGCCGTTCACCTACCATTGAGCCACAAATGGCTCGTAATCGTGGTCTCCCATGAAATGCTTTTCCAGCTTATATAACTCCATACGAATGAGCCGCCGATATGACACCAGCCGTTTGGATTGGCGATGGCGAATGACGGCTCGGAGCCTTTCGTCATAAGCTTCTACATTCTTTACGAGCACGATCTGACATCATAATGCCGCCTTGATTCTTATTGAAGTCCTTCAAGGTGATAACTTTCTTACCAACTAATGTAAAAATTAATCGATCTACCACTATCGGTTTAAAAATTTCTGCCACATCGAGATTCAGAGAAAATCGGCGCTGATTGCTGGTGTGCAAATAACCTAAGCGAGGATCAAGATGCGTTTTATAAATTTCTCCCATAACAGATGTATACATTAGCGAATTCCCAAAGCTGATTAGAGCATTGAGTTGATTGGCCGGAGGCCTGCGCGTCCTCGTGCCAAACACAAACCCAGATCCCTCCAAAATTGCGTCAAAGGCCTGATAATAATGCTCGCGAATATTTCCTTCAATGGCCATCAACTCCGGAATCGTTGCTACCAGGTCCGTTCGCTGTTCCAATTTGGCAATTTCGTCAATCGGATGAGCCATCTCTTTACCTCGATTGCCATAATATCGAAGCACGCGCAGTATATTCGCCGCAGCACCTTGCACAAAAGCACGGGCAAGCGTGAAGCGCCCGGAATTATTCTCGCCATTTTTTGGAAGCAGTTGTTGCAAGACATTTTGTGGCCGTGGTCTTGGACTCATATTCCCAATGTACACGGTGGTTTAACACACCCTGCCCTGTTAACGCTGTCGCCCACGGAACCCTTTTTTACCGTAATCAATGTCGTATTAACCGTCGCGTTGCTGTTGACATCTCCCGTATGGATGTATGAAATATGGATGTATCTGAATCCCATTCTTCCCCCTGCCCACCGGCGCTGGGTGGGATGGGCGCTATTTACGGCTCTTATACTCTTTTGGATCGGTGTGGCCTTTACTTTTGCCATTCTAATTCCCGCCTCATTGCGCTTCTTAATGACATTTGCGGCATCCGTATTCACAGAGTCATTACGCGCCGGTCCGTATCTAAGTTTTGTGACGACTTTTTCCCTTGCCTTCGGTGTGCTATTTACGGTACCGGCGTGGCTTGGAATTACTGTCAAACTAGGATGGTTGCGTATTGAACAGCTTCGCCGCGGACGCCGATTCGCTCTGTTTGCCAGCGCGGTTCTCGCTGCCGCCATCGTTCCATCACAAGACCCTCTGACCTTGATGGCCGCTATTCTTCCGGTTTACGGACTCTATGAAATAACGATTCAATTGAGTCGGTGGATTCGTCCTCTGTAATAAAGCCCTAAACTCATGTCCTCATCAAAATACATCGCAGAAACTCATATGTGGCCTACGATAAAGGCGGTGACTTAGCTCTTCAATTTAACAGTCACCGCTTTATCGATGCCCAAGAAGTCAAGATCCCGTACTTGAACCTTCCCCCTCGTTAATGTTAATTGGGTGGTGTACATAGGAATCACCGCACCGCGAACGCGGTTCCAAGAAACAAGCGTAGCGAATCTTTTACGTATGATGTCCCCATCACGCCCCATCTTGACACACCCGACGCATGGAATTCTGTCCTCGTCTGTGTGCTCTCAGCCACATTTTGTGACCATTTTAAGGTTTTGCCGCGACGCGAACGGTATTTTACGGATCCGCAGATGGCGCACCTCCGAGATGCTGGACCCTCTTTATAACTTTATGGGTTGCATCAATCCTTGGGCAAGCGCCACGCACTGGGTATTCACGCCTCCCGCCACAAAACTCGAATACACGGGAAGAAAACTAGCGGAGATATTTTCCCCGGATGCAAGCGAGACGCTCCACACTGCCGTTCGGGCTGGGCCTCTTATTTGCCGGTGGGCTTAAGCGGAGGTCAAGTGTCCTACGATGAGCATAGACGGATTGGTCTATACTCATCCAATTCTGCTTATGTCTACCCTACTGCGTCTCGTCATATTAACACCTCTACGGGAGTGCATCGGCTTTGATCACGCTCCTTAACAGCACATCCACCCCCCGTTCGAGGTCCATGGGGTCTGTCCATTCCTCGGGCGTATGACTAAGACCCTTGTAACTCGGCACAAAAATCATTGCTGTAGGTACCCGCGGCGCTAATGCCATGGCATCATGTCCAGCCCAACTGGCCATATGCTGAAATGAATATCCACCGTCGCGCGCCGCGTCCGACACTATAGATTGCAGCACCGGATCAAACGCAATCGGTTGCGAGGAATCCGTTGTTCCGGCTAACACCGCATGATCATCCACCCTAGTGATCTCCGCATTGAAGCCTGCCCGTTGGGCAATGCGTTCCACGTCCCCATGAACCATGTCCAGCACTTCTTGAGCAAGACTCGCATCGTCCGATCGCAAGTCCAACGTCCAGATAATGTCCGGTGGCACGGCATTAATTAAATGGGAATGCACATCGACTTGTCCTACAGTCGCCGCAATCCGCGGATACGGGTATCCATGATTCGCTTGGTGAATGGTGGTCATAAGATTATGCCATACCTCAGCGGTTGCAAAAATAGGATCCGCCCGGTCGGCTCCACTATAAGCCGCATGAACCCGTATTCCACGCATGGTAAACCGTTCGCGAAACTGCACATTAATTCCCGACACCACCCCGATATGGCAGTGATTTCTTTCCAGGATTGGACCTTGCTCGATATGGAGTTCGAGATACGCTGCCATTCGTGATAAATGATTTGTTGCCTCCATCTTCTCCACACTGTAACCGGCTTGAAGAGCAGCCTCCGCCAAAGAGGTACCTTGTCGATCAATTTTGTCAGAGAACTGCGCCACTGGCGTGGCCCCCGAATAAATCCGGCTCCCGAAAAGGGTAGTCCCAAAGCGCGCACCCTCTTCATCATTCCACGCCACTAGTTCGATATTATGCCGTGGACGATAATGGTCGGCCTTGAGTTGCTGGATAACCCGCATCGCTCCGATGACCCCAAGTGCGCCGTCAAAACGTCCGCCGTTCGGAACACTGTCGCGGTGTGAGCCGATAACAATGCTGCGGTCAGCATCGACATCCCACACAGCCCACAGATTATTTGCTGTGTCTCTAGAGACCTGAAGACCTACGGCGGTCAGGGTGTCCGTCAGCAACAACACGACTTGTTCATCTTCATATGTCCATGGCAGGCGCGTGACTCCTCCCTTAGACGTTGGCACACTAAACCGGGCAAGGCTCTCCAAATCGTGAAGAATCGTGGCTCCGGAAACTGTTCTGTTCATTGTTCTTGCCCTAATTTCACGGCCTCGGGAGGAGAGGGCGGGCTTGATACTTGGCGTGCAAAAGCGTCCGCAAATCGCAAGAGCGTCGCCTCATCCCCATACTTGCCCACAATCATCATGCCCACCGGCAATCCATCGATCAGACCACATGGCAATGTCATGGCAGGATGCCCACTCACATCAAAAGGAGCGGTATTCACCACCATTTCAAATGCCTTGTTCAATTGTTCCGCTATGGGGTCATCCTTACCGGGAAGCAGTGTTGCGGTCATCGGCAGAGTCGGCATCACAAGCAAGTCCACGTCCTCTAACGCTTTATCATAGGCACGGCGCAGTTCCCCTGCCAAATTCTGCGCCATGGCGTAATACTTCCCATAGGTATGTTCTTCCATGTACGACGCTACCAGTAACAACTGCTTGACCGTCGCCGGCAAAGCTGCTGCATTTTGGCGCCATGCTTTCGCCCAGTAGGACATAAGTTCTGGCGAATAACGCCCTTTCCAACCGTACCCTGATGCATTGCCCTTCATCATCACGGCCCATGTGCCTTCCACAGCAATCGCATTCCACACGAGCATAGCCTGACGATGCCAAGGAATCGAAACAGATGCGATGCTAACGCCCTTTGACTCCAAGCTTTCCGAGACACCCCATACCATATCGTCCACACGCGGATCAGACTGCGGCCATCCAAATCCCTCTTTTACGACCCCAAGACGAAAGCCTCTTAATTCCTGGCCTAGAGCCGCCATATAGTCACCAGACGATGCAAAGGTGACGCCTTTCTGGCGTGGATCATTCCCATCAGGTCCGGCTATCACCTCAAGAAGACGAGCGACATCGGGAACCGTTCGGGCCATGGGCCCTAAATGGTCCAAACTGGGTTCAATAGGAAATGCTCCAGTATACGGCACAAGTCCCCATGTCGGTTTTAGACCAAAGACCCCACACCATGCGGCGGGAATGCGTATGGAGCCCCCTTGATCACCGCCGATTGCCATATCCACTTCACCCGTGGCAAGCAATACGGCACTGCCACTCGAAGAGCCTCCTGAAGACCTAATGGGATCATAGGGGTTACGCACAGGCCCTGTATCACTAGTGAAGCTACTGCCCGAAAAACAAAGATTCTCACAGACCGATTGACCAACGATCGTACCGCCTGCACCAAGAATGCGTTGGACAACCGTTGCATCCTCCCTTGGACGAAAGTCTGCCATAAGGGATGTGCCATTACTGAGCGGAATACCCGCGACGGCGACATTGTCCTTAATAACGACGCGTTTCCCGACGAGTAGTCCGGTCTTAGCGCCAACAATTTCTCCTTTCCAGTACCACGCTCCCAGCGGATTATCTTGAGGATCCACCAGATGCCCTTCTCGCCCTTCGTTAAATGAGCTTTCTTTTTCTTGACTTAACGTTTCCAGTTGCACGTAGCCATCAAAAGATGGCTGAAGCGCGCTGAAATATTGACCTAATTCCTCATCGCTTAGCTGCAATCCCAGACTCTGAGCAATCTCCTTAAAATCTTTGAACTCCGGACCCTTCATAATCTATCGCTCCTCCTGTTATCACGTGTTATGCAACCGGACTCAGAAAAGGCCCGCGAACCTGTTCCCATTGCTGTGCTAATGCCAACAAACGATGCTCTTGTCCCCAAGGCGCTACAAATTGGATTCCCACAGGCAGTTCGCGCCCTTGGGGCATCAAAGGTACGGAGATGGCGGGCAAACCTGAGAAATTAAAGGGTGAGGTCAACTGCGTAAGGACATTACGCGTTGAGGGTTCTGCGATAAGCGGCGCCTCAATACTGACGGTTGGCAGCATCAAGAAGTCAAAACGCTCAAATAAAGCCTGGTACTCTGCCATGGCCATAGAACGCAGTCGCAGGCTATTCACATAGTCCACGCCCGAAAAACGTCGTCCCGCTTCCAACAAGATGCGGACGTCGGTTCCATATTGTTCGGGATATTTTTCTAACCACTCGTGGTGATAACTCGCTCCCTCTACGCGGGATAAAATAAACGCCGCGCCCAATCCTGGCTCCCATAACGGTAAGACGGTCTCCTCAGTATGGTAGCCGAGATGTGTGACCATTCTAATAGCTTCAATCATGCCTTGACGTACCGCGTCATCGAGCAAAGACTCAATCGACGATAGGACGACACCCACACGCGACGGCGACAGACGGCTGCTATCCAACACGTTGGGATCCCAAACCCGGAATACCTCGGTCATGTCCGTCACCGTTTTGGTTAAAAAACCGACATGGTCCAAGGACCAACTGAGCGGAACAACCCCTTCGCAAGATAATCGCCCATACGTCGGCTTCAATCCCACCACACCACACAATGCGGCGGGAATGCGAATCGAGCCGGCCGTATCACTACCCAATCCGACTATCGCCATCCCAGCCGCCACTGCCGCAGCCGACCCGCCGCTCGAGCCTCCCGCAATCCGTTCGGTATCCCACGGATTGCGGGTCGCCCCGAAATGAGGATTGATGGTAGTCGCGCCCATAGCAAATTCGTGGGTGTTGGTCTTGCCCATGACAAGGCAACCGGCTTCACGCAGCTGGGCCACAACCACCGCATCCGCCTTTGGAATCTCCTCAAGAAAGGCACTACCGGCGGTAGTCGGGTAACCTTCTACGTCAAAAATATCTTTGATGGCCACAGGGATGCCGGATAGAGGACCCATACGGACCTCAACGGGTGGCACCGGTTCTATCACCGTAAAAGCATTCAGTACAGGATTGCGATCGACGATTTGCTCATGATAGACCGTAAAAATCTCATTGACACTCAACTCTTTTTCGCCAACAGCATCTAATATCTCACGAAGAGATAAATTGGTTATATCTGCCTTCATCATAAGACGCTCTCTTTCTGCGTTGTCGATGGCAACACAACGTGCACAGCAGGCAGTACATCACGCGGGATCGATAACGTGGCGAACATTTCTACGACACTTTGCCACACCACAGTCGCTTGGTCTGCAATTACCGCATCTAAGTCGGCGTGCTTCTTAACCATCGTAACGTTCGCTCCTCTCTTTTATTCGTCGACCACCGCTTCTTCACCAAACTTGATATGCAAGCCGGCTCCTTGCGGTAATTTGCACATGTCGTGACAGGCTGACTCCAAGGTGCAACAAAGGGAGCAGATGGAGCCCTCATGAAATGGGCAATTAGCCATGTCGGGTTGTTCAAAATCAAAACCGCAACTGACACAGGTGGATTGACTCGTTGTTCTCGCCAGCTCTAGTTCTTCGGTAATCTCCTTTTCTGCGTCGCTTTCACGGGCAATGTAGTACTTACCCTTCGTCATAATGGCGATAAGCGGAGCGGCTATCATCGCCACAACCAACGACAGATAGGAGGAAAATGCTGCCAGAGCCGTTCCAAACAGACCGAAATAAGCGGCTAAAGAGATGACGGAGGCGATAATCATCGCGCCAAATCCTACAGGATTAAAGTTGTAGAGATGGGCTCGCCTGAATTCCACAACGGGTGGACTAATTTTCAAAAGACCTTTGTTAATCACTAAATCTGCCACGACCGCCCCAATCCATGCCACGGCGACATTAGAATAAAACCCTAACACCTTATCAATCGCCCCGAAAATGCCCATTTCCATAATCAACAGCCCAATGCCTAGTTGAAACATCAACCAGACAACCCGGCCGGGGTGACGATGTAACGTGCGCGAGAAGAAATTCGACCATGACAAAGATCCGGAATAGGCATTCGTCACGTTAATTTTCAATTGCGAGAGAACCACCAAAATCGTGGCAATGGTTAATGCCGTGCCCACGTTAGGAATAACACTGTGAAAAGCCTGCGTGAACATCACCACCGGCACATCCGCTTGCGATGCCAACCCCTTGCCAACGACAAAGGATGTAAAAAACTGGCCTAAGATATTCTGGGGGGTGCTAATGAGAATCCAACCCGGGCCAGCTAAAACCAATGCCCAAAGCCAAGCGGTACGATTCGACTTGGTTTGATCGGGCATAAACCGGAGATAGTCGGCTTGCTCCCCGATTTGAGCGACCAGGGACATCATCACTCCTCCTGCCGTAGCCGCAAGCAACCACGAAAAATGTGGTCCTGATGCGGAATGGCCTCCAAAATGAGTCCATGCACTAATAGCCCCAGGGTTATGGGCAAATACAGCCCATAATGCAAAGGCAATGAGAATAACCCACAAGGGTTGGGTCCACGCCTGAAACTTCGAGAGCAGTGTCATTCCAAACATCACAAGCGGAATGATAATGAGGACCGCAACGAGATAACTCCACGCCACACTAATGTGAAAGAAATCCGAGATAGCTTGGCCCATAATAGCGCCCTCAAGTGAAAAATAGATAAAGGTAAATGACGCATAAATCAGGGACGTCACCGTAGACCCAAGATACCCAAATCCGGCGCCACGGGTGAGAAGATCCATATCAATATGGTTTTTGCCAATATAATAAGCAATGGGTAATGCCGTTAAAAAGGTAATCAAGGACACTCCAATGACTGCCCACAAGGCGTTGGCGAAGCCAAAAACCAAAATCAGGGACCCACCAATAGCATAACTGGCCATAGCGGTCTGACCGCCTAGGGCAGAAATAAGAACAGCCCATGGAGACCATTTTCGAAAGGACGATGGCGCATATCGTAACGCATAGTCTTCCATAATCGGATTGTTGACCAAGTTTCCAAAGGTTCTTTTTGTTGCCATCATTTAGCCCTCCTTGTAAAGTTCGTGATCTCGTTAGCCGCATTGGCAGGTGAATTTATCAAAAAGGTCGTGAAAGGGACCTTCGCCTTGGGGTATGGAATGCCACGGGGTATTGCACCTAAGAAGTGAACATCAGAAACAAGAGAACGGGGTACGATTTACTGGACTGGCCTAACAACGTGGGCAAGGTAACGACGAACGATAATCTGAAATTCTTCTTGGTTTTAGCTGAGGTAGAATATTGCTCACCACAGCCTACTACTACCGTACACAGTTTTCTGCGCGATTTCTTGTTAAAATTGCCAACTAACACGATAACATCGTTTATTTGGCATTGCGCGCAAACTTTGTATTCACAATGTCTGCATACGACACCTGTCCGGGATGGATATTTCCCAGAAATTCTTGTAGCTCAAGAGCGTTATGGAATTCGCTTGGCGTTATGACGGGACTAGTAGCGTAGACCTTATCACGAATCATCCGCAGAACCCCCGCTTTGACAACGGATGGCGGAAGTGTCGGGAACTCTTTTATCGCAATTTGTATCGTCCCTTGGGGATGCTGGGCAATGTACCGAAGACTTTTGTCGATACCGTCGACAAATTCTTGCACGACCCGAGGGTGTTTCGCCATAAAGGCCCGACTCGTATCAATACTCGAGAACGCGTAATCGGATTGGTATTGATGCGCAAAGGAATAGACGACTTTTAATCCCTGAGCGACGGCTTCTTCCACGGTAGGTTCGTAAACTACACCATACTGCGCCTTACCTGCTAAAACTGGCGCAGCTTCGGTCCCTAACTCCACAAACTCCAAATTAGCTTTCATGTGTTTTTGCTTCAATGCCCGTTGAAGCAAATAGGTACTGGTGGAAGGCGGAATCGCAGTCGCAATATTTTGTCCCGCTAAGTTGCTAAAAGACCCCTTTTGATGGCCAACAATCCATACGGGTACTCCATTAACAACCCCCGCAACAGGCACCACGGAAGCCCCCTTAATATCTGACAATGTTGCGATCATGGGGTCCTGCAAGGAAAACTGTGCTGAGCCCGAGATAACGGACGCAACGGCGTTGGCACCGCTATTGCTCGTAACTTTAGTTACTTGTAACCCTTCTGAAGCAAAGTACCCTTTGTCCATCGCAACATAAAGAGGTAAATACAATAAGGATTGAAACGCTTGAGCAATAACGACCTTCGTACCTGCAGAAGCGCTGGCTTCTGCTTTGGCGGACGACGCACCACATCCGGATAATAGTACCGTGGCCCCTAGAAGTCCCATCAGCCGTTTAGGTCTTATCACAATGAATCATCCCCCTCAATTAGTTAAGCGCACTTACCAGGGGCGACCTCGAATAACGAGGCGTTCGACGACCGCAACCCCGCCGTACAAGACCAACGCCATCAGCGATAAGACTAAGACGCCCACCCAGACAACATTTAATTCGAACAAATTCCCGGCGACAAACACAGCATGGCCTAATCCCGCCTGGGACGCGATAAACTCCCCGATAACGGCTCCTACCAAAGCCAGCCCTACGTTAATACGCATCGCATTAACGACCCACGGCATACTTCCGGGCAGAATCAAATGAAGGAACACTTGTCGTCGGTTCGCACCAAACGCCCATAACAAGCGTTCAAAATCCCGGTCAAGTTCCATGGCGCCTTGATAGGCAGCGAGCAACGCAACAACAACAGTCGACGCGAACGCCAAGAGAATCTTCGATTGAATGCCGGTACCAAACCAAATAATAATCAAGGGCGCCAGAGCAATCTTCGGAATACCATTGAACACCACGGCAAATGGCTGAAATACCTTCGACGTTCCTGTCCAATACCAAAATGAGTAGCCAATTATCGTACCTCCCACAGTACCCAAAACGAAACCACTGAGCGTTTCAATCGCGGTAATTTGAATATCGGTTTGAAGGCTCCCCGCACTCCACATTGACCGGGCGCTTTGCCAAATCAACATCGGGCTGCCGGTCAAAAAGCCATTGACCCAGTGACGCCATACAGCAATTTGCCACAGTACTAATACGATCCCCACAATGAGGACCTGCCATCCGAGGCTTTTAACGGTCGATGCGTGTCTATTGAAAATTCGTGGCTTGGAGGGATTGCTGATCTCTATTTTCTGTTTCACTGCCACTAGCGCTCATCCTCCCTGCAATCTCCATCTGAAGACCTAACTCCTGCCACAAGATATCAAAATACGTGTGATATTCGGGAGCCTTACGCGCCTCCCATGGCGTCCTAGTCTCGGAGATTGTAAGACGAATCTCGTGAATGGCTTTGACATGCGCCGGACGGTGACTCAAAACAATGACCCTATCTGCAAGTGAAATAGCCTCCCCTATATCATGAGTCACCAACATCATCGTTCGGTGTTCACGACGATTAATCTCAAGTAACTCATTTTCGAGTAATAACCGTGTTTGATAATCAAGTGCGGAAAATGGCTCATCGAGCAAAATGAGTGAAGGCTCAATCATCAACGTCCGAATCAGCGCGGCACGCTGCCGCATGCCACCAGACAACTGGTTCGGATAAGCATGTGCATAGCCTTCTAGTCCATAACGCCTTAAGTATTCGTGCGCCCGTTCGATGTGGCGACGGTCACGACGAGAGTGTATATCCAGCCCGAGCAATACGTTGTCCAATATGGTTCGCCAAGGAAACAGGAGATCCTTTTGCAACATATAGCCAAGTTTGTCTCGTTGAGCATTATCTGCGGATCCGTCGAGCAAGATGGTACCTTGTTGCACCGGCATAAATCGCGCAAGGAGGTTGAACAGGGTTGTCTTGCCCGCACCGCTCGGTCCCACTATGCAAACAAATGAACCTTTGGGAACACTAAAGGATATATCTTGCAGAATTTCCGTGTATTGTCCGCGGTTAAAATAGCCATGATGGAGACCACTTACCTGTAACGCTGCTGTCATACGCTAATCTCCAGTGGCGCCATATCTTCCCACAACAACGAACATGGATTGGAACGGGTAAACAGCATCCGGTAGTTCATCACATCAAAAATGACTGCCGTTACCGTAGAGATCGGCTCACTGCGAGAGTAGCGAGCTCCTGGCACATCATAATCATGAACACAAATAGGAGGATTTAGCGCATCGCCGTGGCTACTCAAAAATTCTTTGATAGCGTTAATAGCGTCAGATTTCGTCTGTTGGTGATTCGTTCTTCCAAACGTTTCGGCCAGTGAATAACGCCCAAAGCGATCAAATTGAATCTCGGGTGAAAGAAGCTTTTGTTCCTCCTGAGCCAACAAGACGCCGTTGTTCGCGCGCACCAAATAATTTCCTGCGCCCTCTTGAAATCGAATTTGTCCTTGATAATATTCGACCACCCCTATTGTGCCGTGGTGATCCGCTAACAAGAAGTTACCTCCAACGTTGCTTGGAAATTGCTGAAAGTATTGTGATAAAAACTGATATCCTTCCTGAACCGTGGTACACTCCGCCAACATCGATGCATTGGCCAAACCTCGGTTATCTCCCACCCATCCCGATTCCTGCGGGCCACCATTGGAATCGGGCATGCATGTATCCAGATATGAAAGGACAGAACATAACCCTTGCGAATTTAATCCTGAATTAATTCCCAGCTGAACAGTAATCCCTACGGCTAAAGCGCGCATGCCCGAAGGGAAAGAGACTTCTGCATGCCATGTGCCAGCAGGAGCAGCATCCAACGTCTTAAACCCCAACAACCACTCTTTATCCGTCCCTTTCAATATACCTGTCGTACACATTAGAGCCACCCCCTTGACATATTTTGTATCCAATATAGAGGGAATATATCATGAAATTTACACTAATGTAATGGGTTGGTCCGCATATTTATCGCTTTTGTAAAAGTTCACAATAATATCTAACAGTTTTTCGACACGACATTTTTCCTTTACTTTTAAGGATTTTGACAAGATTTGTTCTCTCTTCCCGTTGCGCAGTATGCAACCGTTACTTATAATTCATTCAGACATAATTGGATACAATAATTTAAGATGATGGAGGCTCTTAATGACAAAAAACCATCTTGTTGACACGGCCGTGCGAAATTTACGCGAAGTGATTTTGAGTGGCGAACTGCCGCCGGGCATGCACCTTATTCAGGAAGAACTTGCCGAACGATTCGGGATTAGCAGAACCCCTTTGCGGGAAGCATTGCGAATTTTAGAAAAAGAAGGATTCCTCGTCGTTTCTCCTACCCAAGGCATGACTGTCTTACCTATCACCTATGAAAATGTTCGAGATTATTACGTTGTTCGCGAGGTCCTCGACGGGGCCGCTGCAAGGCTTGCCGCCCAAAAATGTACGGCTAGCCATATTGCAGAACTTCACGAAATACTAAACCACATGGAAAACACTATTGAGCCTTGGTCTCCGAGCGAATGGTTGAATCATAATCTCGCTTTTCATCAACTCATTACGGTCATAGCAGATAACATGCCGCTACGTCATCATTTAGAAGAAGTCATTAACATTTCTGCACGCCTGTTCTTTCCCACTATCCAAATCCAGTTGCAAAGAGCACAACATGCTCTACAAGAGCATCGACTGATTGTGAATGCCCTAGCAGAACATGACGCAATTCGCGCCGAATCCTTGGCAAGACATCATATTGCCACCGCACTCGAACTTTTATCTATATCCCGTTCACCACTTCTTGTTGCCGGGGACTAGCACTCAAATGATGACTTCCTAAAGATAAACCCACAGATTGATAGATGATGCAATCTTGCCTGTGTCCCCACCGGCACCAAAAATCTTTCACAAATAAAATGTTGGCAGCTAAGCAGTAGCCACCTTCTTATCCTTATACGGACTCACCAACTAGTGATCCAGAAATATTATGGGCTCATGAGGAACCTGGACCCCAGCCGTTTCTTCCCGGCATGTAATTTTTCGAACGACTGGGGTCGCCCCTCAGCACTACCTGCAATCCAATACCATAATTCTTACGGTCTTCTTGTCCATCTTTCGGTATTAACGCCGTTCTGCGCGATACCTAGGAGACCCTTTTCAACATTTGCGACTGCATCGCGAGTCATCTCAAACCGGGCCTCTAGAGTCTGGGTTCCGGTGTGCGGCGACAATATGATCGACGAGAGTTGACGGAGCTCGGAAGAGACATGCGGTTCGTGTTCGAAAACGTCTAACGCTGCGCCTTGAATACGTCTATCGGTCAAGCAACGCACGAGAGCACTTTCATCCACACAAGGCCCTCGGCTGATATTGACCAAGTAAGCAGTGGGTTTCATGCAATTCAACTCGCGCTCCCCAATAAGATGATACGTCTCGTGGGTGAGTGGCGTGAGAACCACAACAAAGTCTGCCTGACTCAAGAGCTCAGACAAGGTATGATAACCTGGATGTCCTTCAAGACTTCCATGCTTTCGCGTATAAATTACCTGAAAACCTACGGCACGCAATATTTCCTCGAGCCGTTGCGCTACTTTACCATATCCGACCAACCCAACTATTTGACTGTTGGCATTGTGTGTCAGATCCTGATTGAGAAATCCCGGATTGGGCGATTCGTCCGTAAGGACCTCTCTCATAGCTTGATCATGCGGAACGATGTGGCGCATCAAAGCCATAATCAATGTGAGACCGAGCTCTGCCGTTGCTGCGACAACCGCCTCCGGTGTATGCGTGACAAGAATGCCCAGGTCTGAGGCCGATGCGACATCGATATAGTCATAGCCTGTGCCGTATGTGGAAACTACAATGAGCGACGTCATAGCTTCCAAACGGTCTCGAGTCAATGGATAATTGGGTGCGGTAATAAATCCTTGGATTTCTGATAAGCGCTTTTGCGCAGGTTCACCGAACGCCCACGCATAGGGTGACTCTTCTAAGGACGGCCAGCCAGGAAACTTGCTGAGAGCCTGACATTGAAAATGTGGAAGTGCTTTTATTGTCGTCATAGAGTCACTTCCGATAAGGGACCACGTGCGTTAGGAGGGGTCTGCGCGGCACCGGTTCTCTTTACCCGCACCAACATCGTAAGAATTGCTGAAATGACTAGACACAGCGCCATAAATAAAAATCCATCGTTAGGCGAGCCGGTTGCTGCGGACAAATAACCTACAAAGTAGGTACCCACAAACGAGCCTAATGCGCCCATGCTGTTTATCATTGCCATAGATTCTCCCGATGCAGAACGAGGAATGATATCAGGAACGATCGCAAAATATGGCCCATAGGGTGCATACATGCATCCCCCTGCGACCACGAGTAACAACATTGCCCAGACGAAGTGGTGCACGCCCACGGCAAACGAGGCATACATCGCCACTCCCCCAATCATTAGAAAGGGCCATACATATGCCTTGCGATTAAGACTTCTATCAGCGAAAAAGGAAGCCCCCAGCATGAGTATAATCGCGAGTAAATAGGGAATCGCGCTGATAAGACCTGTCAGACCAATGCCAAGGCCTGACGCAGCCTTAACTATAGAAGGTAGCCATAGAATAAAGCCATAAATACCCGCACTCCACAGAAAATATTGACCTGCTAACAATAAAACATCCCGCGACTTGAAAGCATTCCAGTAATTCACCGGATGCGCAAACGCATTCTGCTCCGCGTTCAATCGTTGTTCAAATACATCGCGTTGACTCTTTGGCAACCACGTTGCCTCCTCGGGTGTATCTTGGACAAGCGCCAACCAAACAAATGCCATGATGATGGACGGAATGCCTTCCAAGACAAACATGACCTGCCACCCCACCGCCGCGATGAGAAAGCCAGACACTACAGACATCCACAACACTGTGACGGGGTTACCCAAAATCAACAACGTATTAGCTCTGGCTCGCTCCGGTTTTAGAAACCAGTGGGTATTGAAAACTAAGAGAGATGGGAACAACACACTTTCGACCGCCCCTAAAAGCAGTCGATCGATAATAAGCCATGTTACATTAGGCAGTAATCCTGTTAAAGACGCTAATATCCCCCAGAGAATCAGCCCCAAAAGATTATTCGTTTGGCACTTTTCGTTTCCGCATAATGCGCGCCTGGAATTTGAAAGAAAAAATAGCCCAGAAAGAACATCGCTCCTAAAAGCGCCGTGGATCCTGCGGTAATATGAAGCGTTTTTGATAGCCCCGCAGCGGCCCCGAAGCCAAAGTTTGCTCGGTCGACGTACGCCAAACTGTAAACAATAAAGATTATGGGGATGAGTCGCACCCAACGCTGGCGGGCTCCTGTTGCCTCCATACCGTATCCATCTCCTTATTGGTTTGTCGCGTAGCTAATGTTCGGATTCAGCCTCCCTATGGTTTCTTCCACTTGCGTGCTCGCACAATGGTTCGGTCGGAGGCGATTGTTTGCGCATTGAAAACCAACCGCCCTCAACATAGACCTTTTATGGCGTAAGTGCTGTAGAAGCGCGGGCAAGAATTTGGGCCATAAACCGTACTTGACCGACCGGCGTACGCGGGTGCATCAACATCTCAGCCGCTTCTCTTCCAATTTCTTCCGTTGGCTGACGAATGGCCGTAACCCCTCCCAAAATATATGAAGCCCAGTTTAATATAATAGTGCGACTAATTATTTCTTTCTACTCTGCAAAACATTCTTCCTTCTTCCGGTGTATTTGATCCGGTTCTATAATTCCCATAGAATGACTCAGGCGCACACCTCCGGCGGACTGCAGTGCCGTCTCGTAGACCAGGGCAAGGAGATCTTGTAACCACAAGATCCCTGCCGCAATTGCCCTTCGCGACAAATGAAGTAATTTATCACACTCTGAAATTCAGCCACTGCTAAAAGGTTCGATTTTTTGCGGTGGCCATGCCGGAATATTTCGCACAGCTAAGCGAGCGGGGGCTATGAACTTCTTTCGATGATGCTAGGATTTTTGATACGCAACAAGAATCGACACCCTCTCAAGGGTTCGTTCATACAGTGACGAATGGGATGGATGGTAGTAGCGTTGTATCACCGGAGTTGTAAGACCCTTTTCTGAACGAGCAAGGTCGATCGCCCCCATAAGTGATGCGTCTTGAGCATCGACGAGCGACAACGGACGACTCAGCGAATCCGAAAGAAATTGCGCTAAAAATGGCCTGTCAAGAAGACCAGAACCAATGCGGAGATCTTCTAGCGGAACCCCTTGGTGTTCGAGAGTTTGAAGCCCTCTGAAGTACATAGCGGCTATGGACAAGAGCGCCGATCCTAACATATGGTCCCGTCCATGTAATGGGGTTAGACCACGCCATTCGGCGTGGAGATCTTCACGCCACCACGGCGACCTTTCACCGTATAAATAAGGGATCGCCACCGGCAAGGGCTCCCCACGACGGACGGTATCAATCCCCCTGTGAAGAACCTCATCGACCGAAAGGGAAAATAGGTTCGCAACCCACGATAAGTAATTGCCGATATTGGAAAAGGCAGAACCGACGAGATACCCTCGGGTTGGTCCCATGGTATAGCAGAAGAGCTCAGGCGAATCCACTGTATATGCTGACGTCGTGCGTAGCGCTCCACTGGTCCCCATCGCTAATACCCCCACCCCTCCATCTGGGGCAATACCCAAATGAACATGAGCAGTCGCAGCATCATTGCCGCCGAGCACAACTTCGAATTGACCGGTGGTATCAGGAATGGCCAACGTCACAGGATGCAATTCAGGAAGGTCACGCGCAGACACATCCGCATAGTGCAATGCAAGAGGACACCAATCCCCGTTGAGTCCTAGAAAACCACTGGCCGCAGCCGTAGAGTAGTCGGTTTGCCACCGGTTGGTGAGGCGAAATACGAGGTAATCTTTGAGCGATACGGGTCGTGCGGACTTCGGCAGCGTGGAGCGCAGGTGAATCCACTTGACCAGTGGTGACATGGCGTGTAAGGGAACGCCTGTTTGCCGCTTTAAATCCCCCGCCACATCTTGCTTGCGCAGATGTTCTGCCGCAGGAAACGCGCATGAGTCCATCCAAGTCAGGCTCTGGGTCAAAGGATTGCCCTCGCTGTCCACTACCAGCAACGTGTGCATTGCACAAGAAAAGCTCAGACGTTGAATGTTCCACCGGACCCTGGCATCTTTTAAGACTTCGACAATCCGGTCATATACCCAAAGGGGGTTTTGTTCGGAATGACACCCATCCGTTCTTACTCCCGATGGCATCTGATTTTGTGCCAGAATAATTTGGCCAGATAAGTCGGTAACAACCCACTTCAAATGGGTTGTGCCAAGGTCAAAGGCGATAAGAGCGCGCTCCATATCCAACCTCCTAGCCATTCCCTAACGTCTAGTATGACGGACCTCTAGAGGCCCCACAAGTGTTAGAACTACACTCCCACCGAGAAAAACTTCATTATCTGATATCAACGAATCTCAGGGCTCTGTTATCGCCTTAACACCCTCAGTCTCTATGGCGTTACCCACCCACTTAGTACCTCGTCTTTGGTTGGCAAGGCCGGCCCTGCCCCCAAGCGACTCACAACTAACGAACCCGCCTTTAACGCCAGCATACAGGCCGCTTCATACGACAGGTTCTGGCGGAATACTGCCCACGTCCATACAGCTGTAACCGAATCCCCCGCGCCCGTTGGATCAACGACATCCACGGGAAGGGCCGGAAATTCTAGCCGTGGTTGCTGCCTTTGAAACAACCACAGGCCCCTAGCACCTAAAGTCACCAAGCACGCCTCGAGCCTCGGATTTTGTGCAAATAAAGCGGCTGCCGCATCGTCCCACGCATTCTCTGGCGCTTGAGTCATCATGGCAAATTCTGACTCATTGGGCGTCAAAAAGGTCGCGAGGTTGAGCAGTGCGGGCGGCAGATTATCAGCAGGGGCTGGATTCAGCACAACACGACCGCCGGCACTGACGACCTGCGACGCTGCCCACAAGGACACATCCCACGGTAACTCGCCTTGCAAGATCAACGTATCAACCGACAACCAGTCGTATGCCAATGCCTGTAAGTCAGAAACCGACACCTCTTCATTGACACCGGGCACATGAAAAATAAAATGACGGTCAGGCAACTGAATCGGTACAGCATAAGCTGTATTTTTGGATCCTGTGATAATCCTTAGCGTTAAATGAGCGTCGGAGAGGCGGTCTTTCATCCATTGCCCTAAGGGATCCTCCCCAAGGACGGTAATCAGTGTCACATCTTCTCCCAAACGCGCAAGCTGAATGGCTTGATTGACACCCTTACCGCCAACCGTCATATCGCTCTTAGTCACGCGGGCTGTTTCCCCATCTACCGGCATGTGGTCATAAGCCAATGGCATGTCGACTACCGCACTCCCCAACACAACCATACTCATCCAGCTGTCCACCTTTCATATTGATTACTCAAATTCACAACACATCCACTATTGACAACAGCACCTTGTTTTGACATTTTCGAACCCATTAACCTCGTTACTTTTATTACTACAGGCATTCCGTTTCCGACATCAACAAAAATTCTTTCTCATCCACATCTCTCGTCTTAATTTATTAGGAACGAGTCAAACAGATAGAATGTTCGTTCAATATCGCTTATGGTGCAGTCATCTCATTTTTACCTAAAGTATCCCAAAGGCAAAAAGCCTTTGGGATACTTTAAATCTACAGCAGAACGACATCATACGAAGAGGAAAAAGATTGATATATTGTATCTAACCGCGAACACCCTGATCGATCAATAAACGAACATTTGTAACGAATTCTACTGCGCATTAGCCAGAATACGATACTCAAACACCTTTTCCTCACCTGAATCTAAGCCACTCATTCCGCTGATAGCCTGGTCTACGGACAAATTGGGTGCGTTGTGTGTCCACGTACATGGCTCAACGCAGATGAATGGACTGTTTAACGAGGGCCGGAAGATCGTCAACTGACGAAATTGTGCATCGGGTTGCCAAATAAATTCGAAAGCCGACTCGGCACCTCGCATGAATACCGCGGTATCAACGTCGTCATCGAGGCGGTAACAGGCATCAGCCACTACGGACGTGGCTAATCGTCCAACGGGTAAACCTCGCAACGATGATAAATGGGGAAGAAATGTTCCGTTGGGCATCAGTGCCGTAGTCATGGCCCACTCTCGCCCACGAGGAATCAGTACCTCCCAATCCTGTTCTTGCAAGTTCCAAGTCGTATGAAATCCTATGCCGAATGGCACGCTCATTGATCCCGTATTTTTCGCCGTCACCCGAATTAGGAGCTCTGGGCCACGCAACGCATATTCCACACCAACATTCAAGCGAGACCCCATATACCACGCCAAGTCAGCAGTGCCTTGCGCGCCTAGCGTCAACCACAAATGTGTCGCGCTCACGTCGACAACCCGCCATGGCCGATTCCAAACAAACCCATGAAGGTGATTCGGTCCAGCCGTGTCATTCTGAGGCCAGTGGTAATGAGTCCCGTTCCAGGTAAACTGTCCTTCTGCAATCCGGCCAGGGGGGATTAAAATGGGAATACCAAATAAGAATGGCTCATCTTCCCATGCTTTCTGGTGACTCGGCACGCGGAGCAATTCCCAATTCAACGGCTTGAAGCGCAACGACAGAATCTGTCCTCCCAGCGCCGGGGCAATAAGGCAGGCCCAATAGGGATTCTCCAAACTAATAACGTCAATGTCTCCAATATGGTGCGTGACCTTCTCCACAGCTAAGTGGCCCTCCAATTCCGCTACGTGACGCAATGATGTCGTAATTCTCTGTGCGCTTGTGCTTGGCTAAGTTAGCCTACCGCCCCTTATCTTAGCCCCAAGAGTAACTCGGTCACAAGCTGGTCAAGCTTTTCATACGCATAGCCGCGTTCGCGCCAGTATGCCAAACTTGAGCTATCCACAACAGCAGGCCCCGTTTCATTTAACTCCCGAATGCGCGCTAAAACTCCAGAGATTTCCGCATCCGCATGAAATTGACGCACTTTTTCCCGGTATCCTAGGTAGCTGCGCATAGAGCCACGCGCAAATTCCCAGACGCCTTCAGCATCTTCTGTGCGGTAGGGATGCGCATCAAAATGGAGAGGCCCATCGTATCCGCTGTCTTCAAGTAGTTTAACGATATAAAACGCGCCCTTGATATCATCGGACCCGAAGCGCAAATCTTGGTCAAAACGGGCAATCCGCTGATCATTAAGATCAATATGAAATAACTTATTTTGGTCAATGGCCTGGGCAATCTCGTGTACTGGATTCAAACCCGCCATTTTGGCATGCGCAATTTCGGGGTTGACTCCGACAAGTTCCGCATCATCGAGAGTTCCAATAAACGATAACATCGATCCGACCGTCGGCAAATAAATATCACCGCGCGGTTCGTTAGGCTTCGGTTCCAAAGCAATGCGCATATCGTAGCGCTGATTACGAATATGTTCGGTTAGTGTATTAATTCCTTCCCGGTACCACGCTAGCGCATCACGGGGATCTTTCGCTCCATCGACTTCCGCTCCTTCGCGTCCACCCCACAAAACAAAAATGTGCGCTCCTAACTCCCGCCCTAAATCGATCGCCCGTTTGGCTTTGTCTATCGCAAAACGCCTTACGGCTGGAGCTGAGGAGGTAAAGGCTCCATCTTTAAATATCGGATCATAAAACAAGTTCACGGTGACCATCGGTACAACCATGCCGAATTCGTCTAATGTCTGGCGAAATTCGTTCACAATCCGGTCTCTTTCAGCGGAAGTTGCCTCCATGGGAATAAGGTCATTATCATGAAGTGTAATACCATAAGCCCCCAGCTTACTTAATTCCCTAACAATCGTTGTGGGCGCAAGTGTATCTCTAACAGCATCACCAAATGGATCTCGCCCTCGGTTGCCAACAGTCCACAAGCCAAAAGTAAAATGATCATGTCTTTGCGGAGCCAACTTATCAGTCGCCATAATAAAGTCTTCCTCCTTAATTAATTCGGATTGTGTTCATTTTATCAGATATTTTGACTCAAAGCTAAAAGATTTCGCAATATTTTCATCATAAATTTGGCATGGCCATTATGCTGTGATACTCTGATACCTATAATCTACAGGTCAAGGAGCTCGCTTCTATGCCAATTTCTGTGGCGCGCCACAGTTTAATGCGCCAAATGAACGATATTGCGGTTCTTACCGTTGTTCGTCAAAATGGTCCCACCTCACGTCGCCGCATCGCTGAAATTTTAGGGCTAACAAAATCGACCGTTACCGTGGCGACCCAACGTTTATTACAAAAGCATATCCTAACTGAAGTAGGGTCAGTCAGTGCAGGACCCGGCCATCCCGAACGATTGCTCGATATTAATCCCACCGGTGGTTTCATTATTGGCGCCGCCATCGACGTCGGTAGCTACCACGTCATCTTGTTTGACTTGCAAGCCCGTATTATACGGCAAACCATTGGCTACTACGATTTATCGAGTCCTCCAGAAAAAGTCCTCGAGTCGATTGGCCAAGATGCCGCCGCCTTCCGCCAAGATATTGACCAAAGACGCTACTTGGGATTTGGGATATCCATTCCCGGCATCATCTCCACAGCGGGTGATGTGATTTATGCGCCTAATATTCGCTGGACCAACGTCCCCATGCGCGACTTTTTTGTTCAACTCTTTGGGGAGCCTGTGTTCATTGTGAACGATGCCAATGCGGGAGCCGTAGGCGAATACTTTTTTGGCGAAGCGCAACATAGCGAACTCTTGCTCTATCTCTCACTGGGTATGGGCATTGGCGGAGGTGCGGTTGTTGAAGGCAACCTCATGCAAGGTGCGACGGGCGCGGGCACTGAAGTCGGCCACATGGTTATTGTTGAGAACGGCCCGCTGTGTCGTTGCGGACGTCACGGTTGTTTTGAAGCTATGGCCTCTGTACGCGCGTTAACCGAACGCGCCATGCGCACGGCCGATGTCAGGCAGTGGATTGAACTCGATCACATCCTCACTAGCTTCGCCGCAGGCGAAGACTGGGCGGTTCGAGCTGTCGAAGAAACGTTGACATATTTGAAAATCGGCCTCGCGAATGTGGCGAATATTTATGATCCCGACATGATTATTCTGGGCGGCCCATTATCCCATTTAGGGGAATTTCTTCGACATGAAATTGACGAAGCAGTCAATGCTCGGGGGATTGCCGAAGGACGCCGCCAAATTGCTGTGCAAACCACGAGCCTAGGCGACCTAACCAGTGTCTTTGGCGCCGGCGCCATGGTGTTACATACCGCCATTGAAACGCGTGTCGAAGCGTAGCGTAACTGAGATGGCACAAATTTTTGCTGATGAGACTGATGCTGTAGCAATTCTGGCTACCCATAAACTACGCGCGGCCCTCCGGTATCGATGAACCCTTCAAATCGCATGGAGTTCGGCAACCATTGTCCGTGCCAACTTTGTCCGCGAATCTTGAACCCTTCATATAGCCCGACTCTGCGGCATTGTGATAATAGGAGCATCTCACTTCCGTAACGCGCGGATTGCGCTCTAAAAACCATTGAGCGATAACTGGGACCTCGTGATGTCCAGAAATCGCCTCCCCTTTAGCTAGACCGGCAGAATTATATCGGTTTGTTGGGTCAAACAGCATATCATGCGCACTGCCTTGTCCCAAGAAGGCCACCACTTTTTCGGGTAGTTTCCGAAAACGATCCGTTTGCGTCGATATTTGACAGTAAGGTGGACCCCATTGTCAAGACAGATTTTTGACCCTCAAAGTGTGAGACTGGCCTTCTTTCTGTTGATCATGATTGGGACTTTACCCTCCGGTTTGGTGCGGGCTGAAACAGCCCGCACCAAACCGGAAACCCAGCCCGTAGGGCTGTCGAGGAGGGATTCAATCTCGGGGCCCCCTCCCGGCAAAGGGTGGAAGGGGCGTATACCAGGCCGCGGGTGGCGCGTGTAGCCTAAGGATTGATGCAGCCGGTGATCGTGATAGAACGTAAAGTATCGGCTCAAGCCTGATCGCGCTTCCCGTGGTGAACGGTCATCGTGTAGATAGACTTCTTCATACTTCACGTTGCGCCACAGCCGTTCCGTCAACACATGGTCCAACGCCCGCCCTATACTGTCCATATTGATTTGTACCTCCTTGGCCAACAACAAGGCCGTGTATTGGGGGCTGGTCAAAGGGCTGCCTTGATCATGATTCCCAATGGTCGGAGTGGCAATGGACAACGCCCGCTTATCGGCCGTGAGCACAAAGGGCCATGCCAAGGTTTCGGAGAGTTCCCAGGCCACCACGAATCGCGAATACCCATCCAAAATGGCCACTAAATAAAGCCAACCATGCACTAACCGGATAAACGTGATGTCAATTCCCCATACGTGATTGGGGTACGCCGGCGTGACACCGTTCAATAAATACGGGCACACCGGGTGCTGGTCTGGGGACCCGGCGCGAGCCCCCAAATCCCCATCGCCCGCAGATCGCGCTGCACGCGCTTACGGTTCATGGCGTAACCCTCCTGGTTCAACGGGGCCGTCATCCGTCGGGATCCGTAAAAGGGCCGATCGGTGTCAATGTCCTCGATGCGATGCTTGAGGGCGATCTCGTCGGCATCCGGCCCGACGGGCCGGTCATAGAGGTTCGAGCGGTTGAGGCTTAACAACGCGGCTAGTGTCGTCCACGGCAGAGTATTCGCTCCCCAAACCAGCAAGATAATCCGTTCATCGCGGGTCAGGGTTGAGGCCAGATTTTTTTGAGCCACTCGACCTGGGTGGTCGGTTTGCCGATTTCCGCATAGAGTGCGGTCAGTTGTTCCTCATGGGCTTGAGTTTGCTGTTTGAGCGCCTGCGATTCCGCAAACAGCTGCGGGAAATTGTCCAGGGCCTGGCGTTTCCCTCGATGCCACAGCCCGGGATGAATGCCCTAGTCGGCAATCTGCGTGACCGTTTTTTCTTCCTGGAGCATTTCAAGCACCACGTGGCTTTTGAAGGGGGCCGAATGCCGTGTTTGTTTCGCCATCGTGTGTCCCGTGTAACACTTAAGGGCCTCCCCAATGGTCTAGTTTTTGGGGACCACTATACGTCACCATCGTGGGGTCCGTGCGTTTGCCGAATGAAACACGCCTGCTTAATGAACTCGCGTTCTTCTAGGGTCACGGTATATATTTTCGGTTTCTTGTTCTCTGAACCCAATGGTTTCCCGAGACCTTTTCGTTCCTGCCAATATCTCCCTATCCCATCCGTGGGACCGACGTCGACTCAACTCGGTTAAATATTGGGCAAGACTCTGGGCTTCCGTAATCGCTGAGCCCGTGTTTGCTGCTACAAGGCGCCTCCACTCATCATAGAAGTAAGTGTACTGCCGATGTATTTTTTTTATAAATTCTGCTGTGTCACTTATCGTAAACCCTCCGATTATTGCTTCGCCACTGCTTCTCCCGTTCGTCGAATTTGGCGTGGTGTTTGAGAATGATGATGTGAACATCACTCGTTCCCCCTTTTCAACTTCCGTACATTAAGACTCTCACTGCGACACTCAAGCCGGCGTTAACCTGCTGAACCCGAGCGGGTTTAAACTCCGATCCACCACCTGTATTAACAGGATGCCTATTACGTAAAGCGCCCAAAATGCGAGACTAGCGCATAATTCCCCGCTTTACTTCCCGATCTACCAGACTGTTGACACTTTTCTTAGCCTATAATTCGAGAATTATTTGTTATCGTCCCCCTTAAACCGACATATTATGGTAAATTTATAATAATGAAAACACTAACGCGTTTCTGCAGGGCATCATAATGGAAAAATGGCTGGCGCATTCAGCCCCCACCGGGGGCCAATCCCAATCCCTTTCGGACCACTTGCGGACGGTGAGCCAAATGGCCTCTAGTTTTGCGGCTCCACTTGGCTTTTCGGAGGAAGCCGCCCTCGCGGGAATACTCCATGATTGCGGAAAATACGGTGAAAAGTTCCAGGCACGATTAAAAGGCAAAGCTCAGCATATTGATCACTGGTCATTCGGCGCATGGAAAGCAGTGCATTTGCATGCTATTGGCGCCGCTCTAGCCATTCAAGGCCACCATGTGGGCCTCGATGTGCTATCTACGTCGAAAATGCGTGAAAACATGGACCCAAACATCTTAATGACACATCATCCGTTATCATTAACACTTTCAGAGGCCTCCTTCGAAACCGTTATGCAGCGATTCGAGAGTGATGGGCTCCAAGCTTTGCCGCCCCGAACGACTGTCGTGCCGAATCCACTGCCGGCACCCAACGCTTCGCTCAACATGATGCTGGATGTGCGCATGCTCTATTCCTGTCTTGTTGATGCCGATTTCTTAGATACCGAAGCGCACTTTCACCAGGATGCCGATGGGCATAAAGTTTTCCGACAAGCAGGCCCAGCTCTCCATCCTGAGCAAGCATTAAGCCTTGTCATGCAACGCTTAGCGTCATTAGAGAGTGCAGGGATTTCATCGGCCCTTCAGCAAATTCGCCACGAAGTATGGACCCAAGCTCTACAAGCGGGGAACGAACCGGATGGCTTTCGCACCCTGACCGCGCCGACCGGTGCGGGTAAGACGCTGGCCATGTTGGCATACGCTTTGCAACAAGCCTCCGTGCAACACAAAGACCGCATTATTGTGGTATTGCCCTATCTCACGATTATCGAACAGACCGCCAAAATATACCGAGATCTCTTTGCGATGTTTGGCTCCCGCTATATCGTTGAACACCACAGTTTAGCGGACTATGGCGACACGGCCTCGCTAGAAGGCTCTGCCCGGCTCCTCGCTGAAAACTGGGATGCCCCCATCATCATAACCACCACTGTGCAATTATTTGAATCCCTGTTCAGTAATCGCCCGAGCCGCTGTCGAAAACTGCATAACCTAGCAAACAGCGTGATCCTCCTGGACGAAGTCCAAAGCCTTCCTCTTTCCTTGGCGATTCCCATCGTGGCAAATCTGAGTGCCCTGAGTCAGCGTTACCACACGACGGTCGTGTTTGCTACCGCAACCCAGCCGGCATTTGATAATTTGTCTGATGGTTATGCGCAAATCAGCCAAACGCCGTGCCAATTTCGCGAGATTATTAATAATCCCCCGGAATTGTTTGCGAAAGTTCACCGTTTTCATACGGAATTTCGGGAAGCTCCGCAGTCATGGGCCCATCTTGCCGAAGAAATGCTGCAACAGCCCGCGTGTTTAGCCATGGTCAATCTCAAGCAGCACGCGGCCGCATTAGCGGCGGCAGTGGCTGAGCAGAAAACAGACGAGCTGCCTCTCTTTCATCTGAGCACCAATATGTGCCCGGCTCACCGCACCGACACCTTGGCGGCAATCAAGAAGTCTTTGGAGGGGGATGGATGCCGTGTGGTGGCCACCCAATGCATCGAAGCGGGAGTTGATGTGGATTTCCCCACGGTGTACCGGGCCTGGGCCCCCGCCGATAGCTTGGCCCAAGCGGCCGGCCGCTGCAATCGCGAGGGAAGTCTACCCGATCCGGGGCGGTTTATTGTCTTCCAGCCGCCAGAAGACCGCTATCCCCCAGGGATTTACCAGCAAGCCACGAGTATTACGCGCGCCATGTACCGTGAAGGGATTCTCGATTTGCACCATCCCGATAGTTTTTCACAGTACTGGCGGCGTTTGTACGAGATGAACCGACCTGGAGAAACCTATCGCGCGTTGCTCCAAGAAATACGCTCCTTGGACTTTCCGGCTGTGGACCGTGACTACCGCCTCATCGACCGCACCACCTTGAGCGTGCTGGTTCCCTACCACTCGAGTTCTTTTGAAGAGTTGGCCACTGATGTGCGCGTCAAGGGATTTTCGCAGGACTGGGTAAGGCGCGCACAGTCCTTTAGCGTCAATATCTACCGGCCGCGGGAAGAAGATCCTATATGGGAGAAACTGGAGCCGATTTATGCGCGCCACGAGAAAACCTCATGGTATATCTATCTCGCGGCAAACGATTACAGCCCGATTTTTGGCCTCATGCCAACCCAATCGGATGTCTTGATTTCATAATCGGTCCGTGCGGAAAAATGTCTGATAGGCTGCCGCTGTGCCATTAGGACAATCTATTAGCGGAAGCCATTAAGGAGAGGTTGCTATGCTTACAATTGAAGTTTGGGGGGATTTGGGGTGCTTCACCCGACCCGAAACGAAAGTGGAACGCATGAGTTACCCTGTCATTACTCCCTCCGCTGCCCGCGGTATCATGGAGGCCATTTACTGGAAACCGGAGTTTCAGTGGGTGATCGACCGCATTGAGGTGCTGAGTGAACCGCGCTATATTACCTTACGGCGCAATGAAGTAAAAGACCGCGTCCCCAGCGAACGAACCATAGTCCAGTGGATGGCCGGCACGCATGCCATCGAGCCATTGTGGGCCGATGGCACTAAAGATGACATGGGAAGTGACCAAAAAGGCCGTACGCAACGCCAAACCGTCGCCTTGCGCTCTCCACACTACCGCCTGTCTGGGCATATCGAACCATGGCCCGGATATGAACCACAGCTCAGGAAGTACGAAGCCCAATTTCTTCGGCGGGCCCGCAAGGGTCAGTGCATTTACCAGCCTTATTTGGGATGCCGAGAATTTCCTGCGTATTTTCAGGTCCCGGACAACCTCAACGAACCGGCACCCATAGACATCACCGCCGATTGGGGTCTTATGCTGTATGATGTGTTTTCTCGCCACACCCCGGGCCATTCCTATTCCGAACCCGAGATCCAGGTATTCCCCTGCCGCATTGAGTCTGGCGTGATCAATGTCCCGCATTATACGCATTTGTCTGATTAGCGAAGGGAGAAGGACCATGCTGCAAGCTTTAGTCACCTATGCCCAGCAGCAAGGATTGCTGGTGCAAAGAGGATACACCCCGAAAGATGTCCGTTGGGCTATTGACATCACAGTGGATGGCACATTTTTGGGACTGATTGAATTAGGAAATCCGGAACAAAAGCGAAACCCCGGCATTCGCTTTAACCGCGCTCCTGACTTAGCCCAAAACGAGATGATTGCCGGAGGAGTAACCCGCAGCCATTTTCTCATTGGCACCTTATCGGTGGTCATTCCCTTGGGATCTGAGGACACCCTACCCAAGAATGCGGCAAAACATGCCTATTTTGTGGAGTTGTTATCCGAGGCATCTGCGGTCTTGCCTTCTCTTCAGGCCGCTGTGACATTTTTTAACGACCCCCAGCAGACTGCCTTGCTCGTTGATGCCGCGCGACAACAAAATGCGGGGATGACCGACAAAGCGACAGTCCGTATTGCTGGTAAGTTTCCCGTGGAAGATCCGCGCTGGTATCCATGGTGGGATGCCTTTCGCGGTCGTTTGACGGGGCCTAACGATTCTTCCGCTGTCTGTCTCGTGACGGGTCGGAGGGGCCCTGTGACTCTCACCCATCCCAAAGTCACAGGATTATCCTCTGTCGGAGGAGCCTCCACCGGCAGCGTGTTGGTCAGCTTTGACAAACCCGCCTTTGCCTCATACGGTCTCGTGCAAGGGGCCAATGCCGCCATGCTTGAGGAGGTCGCCGTCGGGTATACGCAAGCACTGGCCCAGCTGATTAGCAACGCTCCGAGATTTGGTGATATTAAAGTGTTGCACTGGTTCGCACAGCGGTTACCCGATCACGCAGATCCTTTTGCCTTTCTTGAAATGCCCGAAGAGCGCGCCCAGCAAGAGGCTCAGGACGAAGGAGTCCGCGCCCTATCTGCCGTTCGCTTAGGCACTCCGCCTGCTGCGTTTTCCGGCAACCGGTTTTATGCCGTGCTGGTCTCAGCAGTGTCTGCGCGCATCATGATCCGCGGGTGGTATGAGGGTACCTACGCAACCCTCCAACATCACATCGCTGAGTGGTTTGACGATATAAGAATTGTTTCAGCCGAAGGATTATTGGCGAGAACGCCCGCATTCTGGAAGATTCTCGCAGATCTTACGGCGGAGCAGCGGGATTTACCCGCACCATTTGTGAAGGCGTTGTGGGAAGCCGCTGTATTTCTCCGTCCTATTCCCCGCCAAGCCGTTCAAATGGCCTTGGTCCGCATACGCCAATCGGTGCTGGGTACCTCTACATCAGTGCCGGTTTATGCCTATGGTGTATTGAAAGCATTTCTCATACGACAAAATCGAGAGGGGCGCAACATGACACAAGCACTGGATGAGGAACGACCAGAGGCAGCATATCATGCCGGACGTCTTTTGGCTGTGATGGGACGGCTGCAGAATGCCGCGAATCCCGGAGTCAATTCCGATGTGGTAACGCGGTTTTATAATGCGGCCAGCACCAATCCGGCTCTCACATTTGGCCGGCTCAATTCTCTTTCACGTTACCATTTAAACAAGCTAGAAAGCAGCCGCCTGCGCTTTTGGTTCGAAGGACAACTGGCCCAAGTGATGGCGCATATTCGCGACTTCCCCACCACGCTCACCTTAAATGATCAGAGTCTATTTGCTCTGGGGTATTATCATCAACTGGCATATTATCGTAGCAAAACCCACCAAAACAGTGAAAGGGCGGAACAACACGATGACAACACTTCAGAATCGCTATGATTTCTTATTTTTGTTTGATGTGGAAAATGGCAATCCCAACGGAGATCCGGACGCGGGAAACGCCCCGCGCTTGGACCCTGAAGACATGCATGGCCTGGTTTCGGATGTCGCCATTAAACGGCGTCTGCGCAACTACGTTCAGATCGCGCGAGATAATCGGCGGCCCTACGCCATTTTTATTGAACACGCCACCAACCTGAACACCGAAATTCTGCGCGCGCATGAAGAAACAGGGAGCGTGACCGTCAAGGGCGCCGCGAAAGAACGGGTACGCCAAGCCCGCGACTGGATGTGCCAGAATTTTTATGATGTGCGGGCATTTGGAGCGGTGATGAGCACTGGTGCGAATGCCGGACAAGTTCGGGGCCCCGTGCAGATCGCTTTCTCCCGCTCTCTTGACCCTATTCTTCCTCTGGACCTGTCAATAACTCGCATGGCGGTCGCCGATGCCGTGCCTGGCGCCAAAAATGTCTCTGATATGGAGAAGTGGGAGAATGAGCAACCCGAAGACAAGTTACGCACGATGGGGCGCAAATCGCTTGTTCCTTACGGATTGTACCTCGGCAAGGGATTTGTCAGTGCCCATTTAGCCGATCCGGCTACCGGGGGAACCGGATTCAGCGAAGAAGATTTGCAATTGCTTTGGGAGGCCGTAGGGTCCATGTTCGAGCAAGATCGCTCAGCCAGCAAGGGCATTATGACCACGCGCAAGCTCATCGTCTTCAAGCATGTCGGGACGGACACCGATCCCGTGCAACGCGCCCGGCAAGCGCGCCTAGGGTGCGCGCCAGCGCAGAATTTGTTGGAACTTGGGCGCGTTGTCTCGGTCAAGAAAAAACCCGGGGTAAATTATCCCCGGGCCTACTCAGACTATCTCGTGGAGGTTGATCCGAGTCGCGTTCCCATGGGTGTTGAAATGCTTTTCCCCATGGAATAACGTCTGATGAAAACACTCGTGACGATCTCCTCCTTAAATCAGTATGCTTACTGCCCACGACGCTGTGCGCTGATTTATCAGGAGCAAATCTTTGAGGATAACCTGTACACGACCGAAGGCACAGATTTGCATCAGCACGTGGACGAAGTCGGTTCCCACGCAGAAAGTGTTCCGGTCGAAACATCTCTGCGCTTGTGGAGCAAAAAATTAGGGTTGACCGGTATTGCCGATGTCGTAGAGTGGCATGACCATGTTCCCTATCCCGTAGAGTATAAGCGCGGCAAACGGCATAAGTGGATCAATGACGATCTGCAGTTATGCGCACAGGCCTTATGTCTCGAAGAGATGCTGGGGATGGCCGTACCGCGCGGAGCTATTTACCACGCCAAAAGCCGCAGACGCCGGGAAGTCATTGTGACGGAAGCATTGCGCGAGCAGACGCGCCGTACGGTTGAGACCATCCGGCAACTGATCTTGGCTCGGCATTTGCCTCCCCCCACCGAGCGCCGCGAACGGTGTGTAGGCTGCTCCTTGGAGGATCAGTGTATGCCAACACTTTATGGCTCGACGACGATGCTCCTAGAGGACATGCTGAAGGAGGATCATGATAGGTGATTTTGGAAAATACGCTTTACTTAACCACGCCAGGCTCGTATGCACATTTGGACCACGAGACAATCATCGTCGAAGCCGACCACGTCGTGCTGATTCGGGTTCCTCTGCACCATCTTGGGGCTATCGTAGCCTATGGTAATGTTCTCGTCAGCCCCTATCTCATTCACCGTTTGGCCCAAGACGGGAAGTCCCTCAGTTGGATGACCGAGTATGGCGCGTTCCGCGGACGATTGCAGGGACCGAGCTCAGGAAATGTTTTGCTGCGAGTGGCCCAGCAAACCGCTGCTCGCCAACAAAGCCTTGAAATCGCAAGGATGTTTGTGGCGGGCAAGATTCACAATCAGCGGCAGGTCCTTGTTCGAGGAGGGCGCGACGCGGGCACTGAAGGTCAACGGCGCCAGTTGCTCAAAGCGGTACGCGCCGTAACCGCAATCGGCCGGAACGTTTCCCGATTTACTACCGTGAATGCTCTACGTGGGCTAGAAGGCATCATTGGGCGACAATATTTTCGCGCTTTCCCTGCGCTTATCCGCCAAGACGATGCGGCATGGACCTTCACCGGAAGAAATCGGCGGCCACCCAAAGACCCAATCAACGCATTGCTATCTTTTGGGTATGCCATGCTGACACAGGAGTGTCAGAGCGCTTGTGAGGTTGTAGGGTTGGACCCTCAAATAGGATTTTTGCACGTCTTGCGCCCGGGCCGCCCCGCCCTGGCGCTGGACTTGATGGAAGAATTTCGTGCGCATGTCGTCGACCGCTTAGTTTTGTCTGTCGTCAATCGACGTCAAATCACCGCAGAGGATTTTCTCTATCGGCCTGGTGGCTCTGTTGTGCTTCAAGAGAAAGGACGCAAAACATTTATCATGGCCTACCAAAAAAGGAAGCAGGAGGAAATTCATCATGAATTATTGAAACAAAATGTGCCAATAGGGTTGTTACCGATATATCAAGCCAAAATCCTTGCACGTTTTCTTCGCGGAGATCTATCCAGTTACCAACCCTTTCTCTTTCGATAGGAGGAGTGCACCATGGACATTATTGTTGCGTATGACATTGCTACGGAATCTCCTATGGGACGAAAACGCCTAAGGAAAGTGGCGCAGCTATGTTTGAATTATGGGCAACGCGTACAATACTCGATTTTCGAGTGCCGGGTCAGCGAAATAGAGCTGCACAAGCTCAAAACTTCACTCTTAGACGTGATTAGTCCTCGCGAAGACAACGTTAGAATATACCGATTGTCCGGACCGCATGATGAGTGTGTCTGGTCCAAGGGAATCAACCGGTACGTAGATTTCGATAATCCGCTCATTTTTTAGGTTCTAACGGGTGTGGTGTATAGTGCGCGAACCTATAGTGACCGTGGATTTTATGGAAGGTTCGCGCCTCTTGATGCGAAAGGGAAGAGACCTATATGACACCAAAACACTTAGGATTAAGAGGCCCCATTTTTGACGTTCGCGCATTACTAGGCAATAACGCAGACTACGGGCGACTTTCACGGCCCAGTGTCTCCCGGCACTAACCTGTCGGGAGTGGATTGAAACCATGAAGTCTATCAACAGCAGTCCGCTACGGACTTGTCTCCCGGCACTAACCTGTCGGGAGTGGATTGAAACCCTTTATGAAGCCATTACGATATTCCTATCCACATGGTCTCCCGGCACTAACCTGTCGGGAGTGGATTGAAACCTGCTGAACAAAGAGATAATGGACAGCGTCCCGGCGTCTCCCGGCACTAACCTGTCGGGAGTGGATTGAAACATTGGATTGACAAAAATCTAGGCAGTTTATTTGTCTCCCGGCACTAACCTGTCGGGAGTGGATTGAAACCGGTATTTGGTGTCGGCAGCTAGCACGTTCAGCATGTCTCCCGGCACTAACCTGTCGGGAGTGGATTGAAACCCGTCACCAGCGGGGAGACAATCACCGGCACTAGTGTCTCCCGGCACTAACCTGTCGGGAGTGGATTGAAACGATTCCCACGCCCGTAGCTTCGTCTACCGTCACATGTCTCCCGGCACTAACCTGTCGGGAGTGGATTGAAACCCTACAGTCCCGACCACCACACCATTGGCCCCGAGTCTCCCGGCACTAACCTGTCGGGAGTGGATTGAAACATTGGATTGACAAAAATCTAGGCAGTTTATTTGTCTCCCGGCACTAACCTGTCGGGAGTGGATTGAAACGGGTTTTCCCTTTGATCGTAGCCGAAAAGACCCCGTCTCCCGGCACTAACCTGTCGGGAGTGGATTGAAACCAAGTTTATGCCGTTTTGCGGTTTTTGGGGCGATGTCTCCCGGCACTAACCTGTCGGGAGTGGATTGAAACTTCCCTGCGGATTTCACGAGGCTGGTGGTGGCCGCGGTCTCCCGGCACTAACCTGTCGGGAGTGGATTGAAACGCTGAGTTTTTGGGGTTTGATGTTTCCGATGTTCCGTCTCCCGGCACTAACCTGTCGGGAGTGGATTGAAACTTCGGCAGGGGGGCTTCCAATGCCGTGCGGGTTTTGTCTCCCGGCACTAACCTGTCGGGAGTGGATTGAAACCATACGGCGCCGCGCCTCCGTTACCGTCATCCCCGTCTCCCGGCACTAACCTGTCGGGAATGGTGGACCTATGCCAATAAAATGGACACCCGAAATTAAGACATTAGCTGGCTCGCGCCCGATACGCCGCCTCCGCTTCGGCTGGCGTGCGATCCCCAGGGCACTGTGGATTCGCTGCTGATTATAGAAAATCTCGATATCGGCAAAGATCGCGACTTCCGCTTCCGCCCGTGTTCGACATGTCGTCAGGTAAATCAGCTCCTTCTTGAGGAGACTGTGTCAGGATTCAATCATGGCGTTATCGTAACAATTTCCTATGCGACTTATGCTCGCGGTCATGCCGTATTGCTGAAGCCGTTCCTGGTACGCCGCGGCGGCCTATGGGCTGCCGCGGTCCGAGTGATGCAGCACGCCGGCGGGCCGCCGGCTGTGCATGACCGCGCGGTCTAAGGCCCGGATAACTCAGTCTTGCGTCATGCGCCGATCCACCGCCCATCCCACCATGTTTCGGGTGGACCAAGTCCTGAAGGCTCGCTCAAGAGAGCCATCCTTCCTCCGTGGCGATATACGTGATGTCCGCCATCCACACGGCGTGCGGGCGATCGGCGGTAAATGTTTGGTTCAAGACGTTCTCGTGCACCGGCAACGTATGCCGAGAATTTGTGGTGGCTTTATATTTCCGTGTCACGCGAGAGCGCAACCGATGGTCGTGCATCAACCACGCCACCGTTTTTTGACTGATGCGCTCGCCTTCCCGCCGTCGAGACGGGGAAGCGGTGTTCATGAATGAACTGAAAGATTACTTCCGATCATTGGTGACGAGGCGCATCGCTTTTTTAGGATCGCCTTGTCCTCTTCGAGATCTCGAATACGCCGCTGCAAATCGCGCAGGGCTTGGTCTTCCGCCTTCCGATGCCCACTCCCGACAAAGGGTTCGACCGGGTCGGCTTTGTAGGCGGCAATCCACCCATACAACGTTTTGCTGGGAATACCGAGTTCGCGAGTCACTTGGACGCCACTCTTTTGTTGGGTCAACACGAGCTGCACCGCTTGTTCTTTAAAGGCGCGACCATAATGATTGGCCATCGGATATTCACCTCAATTGAGAATGATTGTATCATCTTGTCTCAATTCGAGGTGTCCACAAATTAGACTAACATCCAATTCAAGGTATGCCCCTAAATAAAGACATTTTGTATGTGGATTTCCAAAACGAGAACTTAGTCGTGCGTCAAGGGACTCATGACTTTATCGCGACAGTACCCGATTTGATAACCTTAGTTGACCCCATCACTGGTCAAGCCATAACCACCGAAAGGTTGCGCTATGGACAACGCGTGGCCGTACTAATGATTCCGGCGCCACCTATTATGAAAACGAAGAATATCTTGGAAATCTGGGGTCCCCGAAGGTTTGGCTATGACATTGATTATGTTCCGATGTCCACCACCTAACTCTAACAAGCACCTAGCGATCCCAAAGAACCCCACATCTCTATAAACCACATTCTTGGACTCTCACACGGATCCTCTAAGGACCAAGCGGAAGGGTGTTAACCTTTCCGCTTATTGTTATGGCGCGTCTCACGCAACACTGTGCGCCGCGACATGTCGTCCTGCTAGCAGAAGTTTGCGTTTGCACATTGCCGAGGGTAATTTGTAATCCAGTCTTGTTGATGAGGTTAATCTTATGAAACGCCACCTGTGTACCATCGTAGACCAACCCGCCCGCTCATAGACTCCATTCCTGAATCGTAGCGATGTCAACGCCGCCATGCAGTCAAACAGATATGTCCCTGGGGCATTAGACTCTCCCGCCATCGTTGGGTTACTGCCAACCAAGTGTCACCTTTTACGGATCGTATAAGCCTCTGTTGCCGCGGTGATAGCATCTGGGATTGCAGCTCCGGTGCTAAGCGTCATGGCAGCCGCGATGGTACCTTCGACGAGCGGCGCGTCGACAATATGCACAGGTATTGAACTTGATACGAGGTCAATGGCTGTTTCTGCCGAAATAAAGGCACTGCCAAGGTCCCCCAAAATTAGAATGCCATCCACTCCTTGCGCCAACAAGGACGTTATGCCGCTAGCTACCATGGACGCTGTGACTCCTAAACTATCTTCACCCCCTGCAGTTTCTATTGGAACCACCGAACCGCTGAGCTCTCGCGTTAAGTCCGCCAAACCGTTCACTAATTTTCTGGAATGAGAGACCAAGAGCATGCCCGTCATACAGACCCTCCTATAATGCGCCCTAAACACTGCCACCAAAGCGCCGAAGACGTGGCGCCTGGGTCAATATGACCCACACTGCGAGCGCCCAGATATGCCGCGCGCCCCTTTTTGGCCTGCAACGAAGCCGTGGCTTCGGCCCATTCTTTCGCGTGTGCGGCAATTTCAGGCACAACTACGGTTATAGGTTCAGCGTCTTGTGCCAGCGAAGACAGGGCCGGAACGAATACGTCCAGCATGGTCTTGTCACCCACCACGGCCTTGCCCCTTTGCTCAATGCTATCAACAAACGCTTGTATGGCCTGTGTGAGCGTCTTGTCGTCACATGTGTCCGTGTCTGGAAACACTTTGGCCGCCGCGAGAAGCCCGGAGCCCCAAAGGGCTCCGGATGCTCCGCCAACCGTGCTTAAGAGCGTCATAGCGACCAGCTTGCAGGTGGCTTGCAATGTTGCAGGTGACGCCGCGTGCATTTTTTCAAGAACTTGCTGTAGGCCTCGGTCTAAATTCGTGCCGTGATCCGCATCCCCGATCGCCGCATCCAATTGGTTCAACTCGTCTTTATGTTCGCTCACTGCCTGGCCAAAACAAACCCAGAGTTGTTGAAATTGTGTATTAGTCATTGTGAACTCCTTGTCGCAGCTGCGGTGTGTCGCAAGGTGCTGCCAACAACGCCCTTAAGGTATCGTCCAAGGGCAATAGCGTTAGGGAAGCACCGGCCATTTCCAATGACGTCATAAACTCACCGGTCCACACCACATCTAGTGGCATGTCGTGCCCCTTGGCCCACAATGAAACCTCCCGTGCTAAAGACGCTAACTCCAATAAGGGCGTGGCGCCCATGCCATTGACCATACAAGCTAAGTGATCTCCCGCCTTAAGCGGCAAGTCCTCGGCAATCTTCTCCAGCAAGGTCTGGGCCAATTCGTGCGCCGGACGCAGTTTCTGGCGCTCAATGCCTGGTTCTCCGTGGATCCCAATGCCCATCTCGATTTCATCATCGGCCAAGGTAAATGTGGGTTGACCAGCTTGCGGCACGGTGCATGGCTCAAGGGCAAAGCCCATAGAGCGGACATGGGCAATCACACGGTTGGCCACCGCTTCTACTTCCTCTAGTGACGCCCCTTGCTCTGCTAATGCGCCTGCAATTTTATGCACAAAAATGGTCCCCGCAATGCCGCGGCGGCCCGTGGTAAACGAAGAGTCTTCCACGGCGACATCATCGTTCACGACTACGGTCGCTACTTTAATGCCCTCGGCTTCCGCTAGTTCCCGCGCAATGTCAAAATTCATGACATCGCCCGTATAATTTTTTACCACCAACAAAACTCCTGCCCCATGATCGGCTACGCGAATGCCTTCCAAGACCTGATCGGGGGTTGGTGAGGTAAATACCTCGCCTGCCACGGCTGCATCCAGCATGCCGTAACCCACATAACCGGCGTGAGCCGGCTCATGGCCGGACCCACCGCCGGAGACAAGCCCTACGCGTCCGGCTGGCTTCGGGGTGGCCCTTGTCAACACATGGGTTCCGGGGACTTGCTTAAGGTATTGGGGAAAGGAAATAACAAGACCCTCAAGCGCTTCTGCCACTAACGTGTCCGGACTGTTCATAATTTTTTTCAATGTCGTCGCCTCCTTTACATCTCACTGGGCTCAATCCAGTTCTTCGCGCGCTCGACCGCTCGCTGCCACTGTTGATAGAGATGATCCCGCGTGTCTTCCGCCATAGAGGGGTAAAACAGTGCATCCCGTTTCCATGCTTGGGCTAAAGGCTCAAAGCCCGGCCATACACCCGTCGCAAGACCTGCTAAAAATGCCGCTCCCATCGCCGTTGTTTCCGTAACTTGAGGCCGTTCCACCGTGCAATTTAATAAATCTGCTTGAAATTGCGCCAAGAACCTGTTCGCGATAGCGCCCCCGTCGACACGCAACATACTGATCTGCCGTCCAGAATCTTTCATCATCGCCTCCAATACATCGCGGCTCTGATAAGCAATCGACTCCAAGGCTGCGCGCACAATATGCGCGCGGTTGCTTCCACGGGTCAGACCAACAATCGTACCACGCGCATAGCTATCCCAATACGGGGCCCCTAATCCCACAAATGCTGGTACGACGTAGACCCCGCCCGTATCCGGCACAGACAAGGCGATACCTTCTGTTTCTTTGGCGTCATGAATTAATTGTAATTCATCGCGCAGCCACTGAACGACCGCACCCGTGATAAAAATTGAGCCTTCTAACGCATACGTCACCTGCCCGTTAATGCCCCATGCAATGGTTGTGACAAGGCCTTGATGCGAAGGAACCGGCTCCGCACCCGTGTTCATCAGTAAGAAGGAACCCGTACCGTAGGTGTTTTTGGCCGTACCCGGAGTCCAGCATCCTTGCCCAAACAATGCCGCCTGCTGGTCACCAGCAATGCCCGCTATGGGAATTTCTTTCCCAAACCACTGAGTGTCCGTGTATCCCGCAATTCCGGAGGAATCGACAACCGTGGGGCACATATTCTGCGGCACTTGCAAAATATTGAGCAAGTCGGCATCCCACTGAAGCGTATGAATATTGTAAAGCAGTGTCCTTGATGCGTTGGAATAATCCGTGACATGCTTCTTGCCACCTGTCAGTTTGTAAATCAACCAACTGTCAATTGTCCCAAAGGCCAAGTGCCCCGCTTCAGCGTCTTGGCGCGCTCCTGGCACATGGTCTAAAATCCATCCCACTTTTGTGCCCGAAAAATACGCATCCAAAACCAAACCGGTTTTTTCTTGAAAGGTTGACGTGAACCCTTGGGCCCGTAGCCTATCACAGACATCGGCTGTACGCCGACACTGCCATACAATGGCATTGTAGATGGCTTTGCCTGTCCTCCTGTCCCAGACCACCGTCGTTTCCCTCTGATTGGTAATGCCAATGGCCTTGATCTGCTCAATGGGCACGTTAGCTTGAGCAAGACACGCTTGAATAGATTGCCATTGCGATTGCCATATCTCTTCAGGATCATGTTCTACCCACCCCGGTTGGGGATAGATTTGCCTAAATTCCTGTTGGCCGGTGGCGACCGGCAAGCCCTGCTGGTCAAATAAGATCGCACGACTGCTCGTGGTCCCTTGATCGAGCGCTAACACATAGATCGCTTCAGACATTGACCGTTCCCCCTTGGGCTTCAGATTGAGGCTCGGGATCCACTAATCCCACAGCCGCTTTTGAGGTCATTCGCTTCTCCAGCGTCAATTCAATGAAGTATTTGTATACCACCACACCAATAACCGCCCCCACGAATGGTCCTAATATCGGAACCCACCAATAGCCAAAGGGTCCCGGAAAGGCATTCGGCCCCCATCCGGCCAACCATGTAAATAAACGCGGGCCAAAGTCACGAGCGGGATTGATAGCATAGCCAGCATCGACGCCGAATGACATACCAATAGCGGCCACCGCCATTCCCACAATAAAAGGACCGACATTGCCTTGCACTCCTAAATTTTTCATGTCCGTAATGGCCAAGACAAATAATATCAAGAAAAATGTGCCGATAACCTGGTCTAGAAAGGGACCAAACATGTTGGCGTGAAAATACGAGGCCGGAAATGTGCTGAAAATGCTAAACGTTGTCAATCCGCCGGGAGTTGATCGTGAAATCACATGATGTGCTGCGTTCCATGCATTAATAGCAGGATAATAGTCCACATAAACGATGGCTGCTCCTGTAAATGCACCGAGGGTCTGCGCGATCCAATAAGGAACAACCTTCTTCCAAGGCAACGCTCCGCGCAGAGCCATGGCTAACGTTACCGCCGGATTAATGTGGGCGCCTGTAATCCCGCCAGCCACGTATATGCCCATGACCACCGCCATAGCCCAACCCCAAGTTATTAATAACCAACCTCCAGCACCTTGGAAAATCACCAGTGTTCGGCCTGACATGGTTAGCCCTACTACCGCCACCGCAACACTACCGGCACCAAAGGCTAACAGCACCATGGTACCCAGGTACTCTGCTAACAGCTCACCCCAGGTCGTAGCGCGCCACCCGGTCTTGCCATATTTTTGCTGTGTCGACATGGTTTATTCCTCCATTGTCCTTGTTTAATTCCAACAAATAAAAATAAGCCCGCACTCAAACAGTGCACGGGCTTTCTCTTGTCTCTTGCCGTTCTATTTGTATTAAACAACGTCTTGTTAATTTATGCAAGACTCGTTTTATGTTGATGAGATGAATAATTCCGTAAATTTTTCATCTAACATAGGTGTTATGGCTCCCTCTTAATGAACAAAATTCAAATCAAAAGGAACGCCCTTAGACGTTCCCCGTCCACTGTCCATTTATTGCAGCAGAGGCTGTAATGCCTCCTCACACCGCTTCACAATAGCTTCATCGTCTGTCTGATAGTGTACAACGATTGCATCACCTGCCCGTACTCCAAGAGCCAAGACATTAAGAATGCTTTTGCCATTAGCTTGCTTTTCTCCAAAGGTGACTTGCACTGCTTCCGGACATAGCGCCATAGCCTGAATAAACTGCGCTGCCGGCCGGGCATGTAATCCTTGGGGGTCGGCAATCACATAAGAACGCGTAATCATAATCTCTGGTCATCCTTCCTGATATTGATTGGACTGATGCGGCGCCGTCAGAGAGGCCCGGTCCCATGATTGATGCCACAGGCGCTGGCTGCTGGTCGACACACTGATAGCGCCAGCGTTTAAGGCACCGGCCACATGTTCAGTCGTCGTAATAAGGCCTCCGGCTATCAAAGGCTTAGCGATGCGCTGGCACAGATAGCGAATGAGGACGGGCAACAATCCCGGCAGCACTTCCACGGCATCGGCATCGACATGCGCGATTTGTTGAATGCCAGACTCGACCGATTGGCTATCTAGTAAAAAAATTCTTTGGATGGCGGCCAAGCCCAGCTTTTTCGCATGCGTAATCGTATAAGGATGCGTCGTGATAATACCGTCAGGCGCCGCAAACTCTTGAAAAAAGCGAATTCCTTCAAAATCCCCATTGAGACCCTTAACCATATCGACATGCACAAAGACTTTGCAACCCCAGCGCTGCAACCGCGCCACACTTTCTGCGACACTATCAATTGTCCCCCCGAGAATGAAGACCCAGCAGGGACTGGATGGAGATAGGTCCTGCCATTGATTGGGATCTCGAATGGCCTGAATGATCACAGGCATATCACTTTTCTTGAGAGGCAATGTCCCCACTCCTTTGTGTCAGTGACAAAAAGCGTTGATAGAGCCAGTAGGCGGGATGTTTCGCCAATGCTCCTGTAATCTGCGTGAGATGCAACGCACACGTTCCGCTATCGACGATAATCCGATCATGGGTCTCTGTGACCTGCTCAAGCGCCGCCGCTCCCAAGGCATGAGCCGTTTTTTCATGCTCCTCTTTGAACGCATAGGATCCGCCCGCTCCGCAACAGGCCAAATTCAATGGTTGAGTGGCAGCTAAGCCCGCTTTGTCGGCAAGTTGCTCTAATATGCCGTCCCCACGCGACACACGGCTTCGGCACGTGGTATGAATCCAAGACGTGGTTTCCCCCTGTTCCTGTTCTGCCGTCATCCCCTTATGCATTGCATCCCAAAACCATGCAGGCGCCTTATCTAAAGCGAATTCCGAAAAGGATAGGACAGGTACAGGCAACGACAAATTCCAGTACAGCGGCCATTCTTCCCTGAGCGTGCTGTCACACGTCGCATTGAGTGTCACAATCTGCGAGAGATCCGTGAGACCTGGGGTCATGGCGTCATAGGTTGAGCGTGCAATGCGCTGTCCTTCCTCAGGTTGGCCGGCAGCATAAGCGGCGGCACCACAGCAATGACTAGCGTGCGGCAACAGCCGCACCGAAAACCCCCAAAGCTCCAATAATGCTTGAGCCGCTGACAGGACATCTTGGTCAAACCCCCTGCTATAACAGTCTACAAACAACCCCACAATCTGCCTAGTATCCGCTTGAGGTGAGGAAGACAACGGGGCCACACGTCTTTGGGGACGAGGCCAGCGACTTTGTGTGCCAAAGCCTAAGGGGCGGACCAAAAAGTTGGGGGCATTCGCTAGGCGCGGATAGCGCGCCACCCAGTGCGGATGCGCCAAAATACGGTCTCGCAAGTTGATACGCCACGTTTTCTTCTTAAGACTCTTATGTTGCGCAATAAGATGTGCGATGGGCACATGCACCGGACACGATGCCTCACACAACTGACAAAATGTGCAGTCATCGACGTGCTCGCTGGGTACAGTCAACGGGTTGGCTTGATACGCTCGAAACCAATCGGGCCCCAAGGCCTTAGGTCCGGGAAACTCCAAGTCCTGACCATAGACCGGACAGACACTAATACAGATGGAACATTTGATGCAGGCATCATCATTTTCCCACATGCGTGACGCTCCTTTCGGAGTTACAAGATCCAAGGTTGGAGAAAATCCCGGTCCGGCATAAACTCTGCCACACTGTTGCCAGAATCATGGCGCCTCCATTTCCATCTTGGTTGGGATTCCACCCCCCACATTGACTCCCGCATGCGGTCATCTCCGGCGTGCCGTAGTCGGCCGCTTGTCCCCATGAGTACAGATCAATGGCACGACCGGGTGGGATTCTTCCCACCACGGTGTCTCGAAGAGGATCTCGCAGGCGTCCGTCCACCATCACCTCAAGCCCACCTCCGAGAATGCCGCCCGTGGCGACAATCACATGGTCACTGTGCCACTGGCGCCCATCCGCCAAAGTGACCCGCCCCTTCTCGACTGAGGTGGCGCGCCCTGTTAAAAACGGCACGCCTTGTTTTTTGAGATACCACACCCAACGGTCGCGGATGCGCATCCCCCCTAAAGATGGCGTGACGAGGGGGTATTCAAACACCATCTGACCCAACGCCGTCGTCAGAGCTTGCAAGTTGTGCTCAGCCCTCCTGCGCCCTATCACTTGCGGCAGCAAAATCGGCCAGGTTTTAGGAATTTCTGGGGCCACCTTCTGGATTTCTGACACTAACCAACTTAGTCCCTCATCGGTATCCAGGTAGCTAGCCCACCGAATCGGCCCCCAAGAAGGTGTCCAAGGGGCCGGGTTAGGCAACACATGAAACCCTGCGTCCACGCTCGTTTGCTGCTGATAGGTGTGGCATTGAAAATCCGCCATGGAATCCGCCAAGCCTTGAAATCCGATAAACCAAACGGGCAGAAAGGTTTTTTGAACGTATTGCCACTGTGGCACAACAAACACCGGTTTTGACTTACCGGTGCACGTTATCGTCCACCAATTATGTGACGGGATATCGGCCGCAACAGGAATGCCAGCCGCTCGCTCAAAACGCACCAAGCTTTCCCAGAGGAAAGCCCACGTCTCAGCGGGCAGCATCAGCGGTTGACGGTCGAGTAAAGACCACGGGTTGCTGATATCGTCACTTGGAGCATGAAAATCAAAGCTACCGCTCCACAAAGGCAAACTGCCTTCCGAATCTGCCACGATCACACAGTCTTGCTGAACTTCCTGGATAAAAGAGGCGGCTAATAGCGCAGCAGGCCCTTGCCCAATAATGGTTATCGCGCTCATAGCGTCACCCCTTCTGAGCTAGGCCATGAATTTTTGAGCCCTGGTGAGTTGCCCGCCCACTGCGGGTCCCCTTCCGCCAGCGTTTGGAAGCGGACGGCCTGCTGTAGTGCGTATTCACGGGCATTGGCTCCCCACAACACGGGAAGCATGCCTTTGGTGCGCTCGGCGCGCAAGTCCTGTAGTGCCGCACCTGAATCTTCACTGGGAAACAGCGCATGATGCAGCGCGGTGACGCGGTGAGCACAGAACGTCCCTTGACACGGCCCCATCGCAAACCATGTTGCCGTACGCCATTCGGACAACGATCCATCAATGGCTGTCAATTGCGACGCGGAAACTTTTTCACATTCGCATAGGTAAGGCTCAGAAGCCGAAAAAGATGTCACTGGACGCGGCGTTAACGGCACCTGGGCGGTCACACAAGGGGCCGATATACCAAGATACTGCGTCACAATATCAGCCGTGCGCTCGGCCATTAAACGAAATGTTGTCCATTTGCCTCCGACAACCGAAAAACTGCCCGCCGGACCCTTGCGCCGCTGATGATCAATCACTTTAAAGTCGCGGCTGACTTCGCGTGAAGTGGCGGCGTGCCCCTGTCCATCATAAAGCGGACGCACGCCGGTAAAGGCACGCAGCACGCGCCAAGAATCTAAACCGGGCACCAACTCACGTCCCAGGTCCATAAGGCGCAAGACCTCAGAGGCTTGAATATCTGGAGCGATAGGAGAATCTTGCGCAACATCGGTCGTCCCCAGAATCGTCACGTGCTGATGGGGGACAAAAATGTCCCCATCCCCCGGGGATTTTAGACGATTCACCACCACCGGAAACTTGCGGTGCGCAAACAAAATCATTAATCCATACGAGAGATGCATCGGGATCGGATCTTCAAACAGGTCGGCGACGGCTCCGGCCCAAGGGCCGGCCGCGTTGACAACGGCGTCACACCCTACCTCGACTTCCCCATTCGGACCTTGAGCACTCACGCTTGTCACCCGACCGTTCACGGTCTGTATTGCGGTAACGCGGTGTTTGCTCAATAATGTCCCGTCATGGGCAAGCACGTCTTTAGTCAGCATTTGCAAGAGATGAAAGCCTTCCAAGACCCCATCGGGCACCCAATACGCTGACGCCACCCGTGTTGTCAAGTCCGGATACCGCTGATGCACGGCGCGAGGATCCAATGCCGTCACGGGAATGCCGGCACGATCACAGCCCTTCAGCCACGCCTGTTCGAACCCGGGATCATCATCCTCCGAACGAACAAATATCCCACCCGTCTGCTCAATCGCGTCCGGAGCCACCGCCCGCAACAACGTATTTTCACGGTAACAATCTTCAGCAGCGGTCGGATCGGTCACAACGTAGCGCGCTCCACTGTGCAAGAGACCATGAAAACGCCCCGATGTCCCAAAGCCTGGTTCCCACTGGTCCACCACCGTGACCTTCACGCCCCGCAAGGCCAGGTCCCTTGCCACCCCCAATCCAGTAGCGCCCGCCCCTATCACCACGACCATTTTCCTACCTCCCATTAAAAAAGCCCGACGACACCTGAGGGGTGTCGCCGAGCTCTCTTTATCTCTGCTCAGACAAATACCGTGAAATTTTCGACTCGCTATTGACTTCATAAAATATTATGAATCATAGTGAAAGCATTGTAAAGTGCCTCGTGGTTGGGAACACGAATACATCCTCAACGCTCTCCCACAATTTATCAAGAGAAGGTGACATATAAATGCACTATTCCTGTCGTGTGTTATCTCCCGGGAGCACCACTGGCCCTATTCATATCGTACAAGCCACCTCAGAAGCGCCTAGCACATCCACCAACGTGCAACAAGCCCGGGAGAGCGCTGCCTTGCAATTAGAGACGCAGGCCCAGCACGTTTCTACCGGGGCGGATATCTTGTTAGCCCAAAAATCCATGTTAGAAGATCCCGAACTCCTTGCCCGCGTCGAAGCGCTCATCAGCAGCGGTGTTAGCGCGTATAGTGCCATCGCTCAGGCTTGCGACGAATTTGCCAACACCTTGCTGCAAGTTGACGACCCGTACCTCGCCCAACGTGCGGCGGATATTCGCGAAGTGGGTCAGTTATGGCAAAATGCGTTGGCCCCTGTTCAAGAAGATGCCTGCCCACAAGGCTCTATTGTGCTCTGTGAGACCCTTTTGGTCCAAAACATTTTGACATGGGCCGAAATCCCGGTCGCTGGGGTGATTTGCACGCAAGGCAGCCCCCTGATGCACGCCGCCCTCATTGCTCAAAATCTTGGGATCCCTGTAGTTGTTATGGACAAAGCCGCCATTCGTGACATGCATGAAGGACAAGTTGTCAGCATCGATGGTGCCAATGGCGTGGTCGATACCGAGGCCCAAGCTCCTGCTTCAAGCCCCACTGAGCAGGGATTGCTAGGTCATACAAACCCCATCACCCTCCCAAGCGGGCGAACGGTTGAGGTGCGCGCCAACATCGCATCCCTCGTCGAAGCCGGCCGAACCACAGCGGTTGGCGCAGACGGGGTAGGGCTTTTTCGCACGGAAATGCTGTTAGAACAAGCCGGCCGTCTCTTATCCATCTCCGAACAAGAAGAGATATACCGTGATGTTCTTCGGAAGAGTTCAGGACCAGTGATATTCCGAACTTTTGACATTGGAGCCGATAAATCGCTGGCCTTTTTAGACATGCCCTCTGAGCCGAATCCTGCCTTGGGCACACGCGGCATGCGGTTATACCGGACCCATCCTACCTTGTTTCAGGACCAATTAACCGCCCTTTACCGGGCCTCCGAAGTCGCTCCCATGTCCATTATGTTTCCGATGGTAACAACCACCGAGGACTGGGATTTTTGTCGCGATCAGGCTAAGCGCGTGGCTTCCACGGTGTCATCATCCCCGGCCAATGACGTTAGCCTCGGCGTCATGATCGAGGTGCCGTCCTTAGGATTTTTAGTTCCCGAACTTGCCTTACATGGCGCCCATTTTGCCTCATTAGGCACGAACGACTTGTCGCAATACTTCTTTGCCACCGATAGGGAATCGGACGCTTCTTATCATAGTGGTCTCGCCCTGCTCCGCTTCATCCACGCCATTGCAGCGAGTGCACGCGACGTTCAGTTGCCATTAGGTGTTTGTGGAGGATTAGCGGCCGATGTCCCGTGGGCCATTTTGTTTGCGGCCATGGGCATTTATTCCTTAAGCGTGCCTCTTCCTTCTGTTCAACCCATAAAGGCCGCTCTATCCCGCCACCAGGAGTACGAGAAGCTGGTTGCACAAGCTATTCAAGGCGCCCATGATTATGCACGGATAATGGACTTGCTAAGACAAGAGGGACCATAAGGACAACGATAACGGGGGTTTCGCGCTTTATTCAAAAGGCCTCCTCTGCAAACAACCATGAGCCCAGGACATGTGGAGAGCTTTTTTGCTGGATTCGAGCAAGCCTTCTTGTCTTTCTTTACCAATTTTAGGTTTGTTGGAATTTCTCCTGTACGCTACAATGCTCATAACGTCATTGGGTGCCCGAACGGGAGAATAGGAAATCCGGTGGAAGTCCGGAGCGGTCCCGCCACTGTAATCGGTGAGACGCATCAACACGTCACTGCCCCTTTTGGGGTGGGAAGACGATGCTACGATGACCCGAAGCCAGGAGACCTGCCCAATTGACAAAGGCTACGAGGGCGTGATGGTAAAATGCCTGACCTATTAAGGTCGGGCATTTTTTTCACCCCATCTTGGCCCAACTCGTTCTAGAACTTACGGTGACTAAGGAGAGAACAACGATGGCAACAACTTTAACTGACCTCGATCAAGTACTGAACAACATTTTGCCTAAGGACCGATTGATTCACCGCGACATGCAAAATCATTTAGATGCCTTAATCAAACCTCCTGGGAGTTTAGGCCGGTTAGAACGCTTGGCGTGTCAGCTCGCGAGCGCCGAGCGCACCCTCAGACCTGCTGTCGATCCAGCGATTACGCTCATTTACGCAGGCGATCACGGCGTCGCATCGCTCGGGGTATCACAATATCCGGCAAGCGTAACAGCCCAGATGCTCAGTGCCTATCAACACCAATTTGCCGCCATTTCCGTTTTGGCGCGTCATGCTGGGAGTGTTGTAAAAGTCATTGACGTCGGCGTGAACGGCGAATGGACCAATGACGATCGTGATAAGATCGTTGTCTCTCAAAAAATTCGGCCCGGAACCCGCAATTTTGTGGACGAGTCCGCCATGACGCCGGACGAATGCCTGATGGCGCTTACTATAGGCATTCAACGCGCAGAAGCCGCCCATGCCCAAGGCTACCGTGCGATTTTATTAGGAGAAGTGGGCATTGGCAATACGACCATTGCCGCCGCCTTAGCGTCGGCGTTATTAAATGAATCGCCCCGCACCATGACGGGACACGGCACGGGCATTGACCAAGACCATTGGGAACACAAAATCCGAACGGTTGAAGCGGCACTGAAACGCCATCATCGACCGGATTTAGAGCCTTTTGACGTCCTTACACGACTCGGAGGGTATGAAGTTGCGGCCATGGTGGGAACCATTTTGGGCGCAGCCCAGCACCATATCGTAACCATTTTGGATGGCTATCTCACCGGTGTTGCGGCCTTGCTCGCGGTGCGTTTAGCCCCCGCCGCGGTCGACTATCTTGTCGCCTCCCACCAATCCGCAGAACCGGGCCATGGCCGGGTACTAAGCGCTTTAGGCCTAAATCCTCTGTTGGAATGGGGCTTGCGCTTAGGGGAGGGCAGCGGCGCCGCATTAGCTTTGCCCCTGCTGCGTCAAGCCTGCGCCATCGCTAGCGAAATGGCCACATTTGAAGAAGCCGGGCTGACTGAAACCCCTGCCCCCCTTGAATCGCCTTGGGCCATCACACGCCATCAGTTTTCCTGGCCTGAGCGTGCAGCCGTCTACCGGGCCATTGAAAGCCGTCGCGATATCCGGCAGTTTCGTTCCGACCCCGTGCCTCCCGAGATTTTAGAGCGCTTGTTGTGGGCGGCCCATCATGCGCCATCTGTCGGCTTTTCACAGCCGTGGGACTTCATTCTAATTACAGATCCCGCCATCAAACAACAATTAAAAAGCTTAGCAGATCGCGAACGACAAGTTCAAAAGCTGTACTTTGATGACGACCGCGCTCAACAGTTCTTACAGCTGAAATTAGAAGGATTACTCGAGGCGCCCATTGTCCTAGTGATTACCGCCAACCTCGAACGCGGAGGACCCGAAGTGCTTGGCCGCCACACGATGGAGGAAACGACTCTCTATTCTGCCGTATGTGCGGTGCAAAATCTTTGGCTTGCCGCCCGCGCGGAAGGTGTCGCCGTGGGCTGGGTAAGTTTATTTGAACCGCGTCACCTGCGCCAAGTTCTGGAAATCCCTCCTGGTATTCAACCCGTTGCCGTCCTGTGTGTCGGCTATACTGATCATTTCCCGCCAGAACCACAACTGAAAACAGTTCGGTGGGCGGATGCCCTCGCCGTCAAAGAGTTAGTGCATTGGCAAACTTGGACCGGAACAACGCCTCCTACGCTATAAGAAGCAACGCACACTAGGCAAGAGCCCTTCCGGGGCCGTGTCTATCCACAGCACGGCCCCTGTCACAAATTTCTTGTAACCGGCACGGGAACAGCCGCGTTGTTCTAGACAACGGCATTATTTTGCCACCAAGGAGGCCTCATAACATGTTCACACGACAATATGGCATCATCAGCGCAGCCATATTTTTGGGCAGTATAGTCCTCGTCGGCTGTGGCACCAAGAGGCATCCCGTGACCGGTTCTCACCATAATCATTCACGAACTGTGAATCCATCCTATTCCACATCCCCGCCGACCACACCGTCATCACGTCCCGTATCCTCATCTCCCTCCTCCACCTCTTCGCCTATCACGCCGAGTTCTCCATCTACGGCGCTGCCATCCGCGCTACCCAGTTGGTCCTCCAGCACGCACGCGGAAAGCGCAATTCTGTATACCCATCAACAACAATCATTTATCATGCAGGCGGCCCAGTCCATCGGCTTGCCCGCGGCGGCTGTCCCTATGCGCGGGTTCGGGTCGCAATACCAGTACACGCAAAGAATCCTTATGAGCGGGGGAGGATCTATGCTCGTAATACAATATAGTAACTTTAGTGTTCAGGAGTTTACCAGGCCAATACTCACAGGTCGCACAGTCTTAAGAACGGTGCCCCTCACGATATTGGGTTCTTCGGTTACCGGAACGTGGAATCAAGCCGCATCCGCGAGTCAGAGCGCACCGCCTTTAACTTTTCATAGGCAAGGCATATACTACCTCATTCAAGGTTCCCGTACCTTATCACAAACACAAGTCTCTACCATTGCGGAATCTTTAACCAAACTCTAACGCCTATTCTCTGGGAATGGCACGGCAAAACGGTCCTCATTTAAGAAGAGCGTTTTGCCCTCTACTTGACGAAGTCACACAAGACTTTAGCTGGCAACGCATTGAAGGTATTGTTAAACAGACGTGTCTATCCCGCTTCTGCGGATGTCTTTAATTCCTGGTCTCTGCTGTGTCACACCTAGGCATCTTGTTGGACAGCTTCAAGCTCTTGTGGTGCGGGAAAGAATTTACTGCGGTGGGCTGTTCAGATTGGGTCCGCTGAACGTTTTGCCAATAGTTTCGGTATAAGGCGATCCCAATTACCGCGAACAAGGCGACTTCAAATAGTGGATTGTCATACCATGGATTGGCTATTTCAGGAATCACAACAAGAACCCCCATACCACCGCCAATCAGGATCATCAGTGTCCCTAAGGCGACTCGCAGACCCGGTCGCCCAGCAAGCCAGCTCTGATTGGCGGCAAATAAACCTGGTGCCATGCGCGGCATCATAATAAGCCCGAGTCCCAAAGCAGCGTGTACGATAGCACCTGCTAACACACTTGCGGCCACTCCAAAAGGCGTCCCGGTCAACCCGGTTTGGATTAAGACCACGCTAGCCAGTGCCGCCCCAACAGTTAAGGCCCGTACCGGCGTTTTCTTCGAGGATAAATGCTTAAGACCTTGCGGCACGAGTCCGTCTTCGGCAAAGGCCAACAACATCCGCGATTGGCCCATCATTCCGGGCAAGATTGTCTTAAACACAATGGCCGCAACGGCGAAACTTAAGAGAATAGCTGCCCACGCGGGTAAAAACAATCCCGTTAGTGCAGAAGCATTCGCCAATGACTTGTGGCCCGTCGCGATAAGGCCCGCGATAACCGACCAAGGCGCCATATGATAGAGCGCCAAGGCAAATGTGACGTACAATATCGCAACCAAGCCCAGCACCACCAGGACACTGCCACTCACCACTTTGCGTGCTTGACGCACCTCGCCGCCCGCATATGTCGTGCTGCGCAAACCTGCATAAGCGAAATACAATATGGGCAAGGCCTCCAAAAATGCTGCCCAATGCGGTGAAGAACCCGCGTGTGCATTTAAAAAGGCGAAGGACAGATGGTCGTGTTCAGCCAGCTTCTGCGCTAAGGTGCTGGGCCCATGAGAAAACCCGACAACAATGACCGTACTAGCCGCCACCGCGATAACCGCCGTCGCCACCTTCACTAATGTTCCGACATGCTTGACGCCTCGGGCATGAATCGCCCACGCTCCCCATATCATTATCAACCCCGCAACGACCGTGCCCATGGGTGTGGCCAGCCATGTCCCCAGACCAGAAGCAATAGGCATCAGGGCAGCGGACAAAAAAGACGGCGCGGTATAAGCCAAAAACCCCATACTGGCGGTTGCGCCAAACCATGAGACGACATGGACAATGAACCCGGCTTGCGGCCCCAGACTACGCGAGACAAAAAGATATTCTCCGCCAGCACCCGCAATAGAGTGAGAAAAGAACCAATAGGTCAAGGCCAAAACGGTGGCGAGTAAAGCGTCCACAATTAAGGCCAACGGAACATGAGGACCAATGCCAGGAACCTCGGCTTGCACCTGGGCGGTCAAATAAAAGATCCCAGCCCCCACCTCACTTGTAATGCCTAATCCAATGACGGCTAACCATCCCAGATCTTTAGCGAGCTGCTGGGGCGGTTGCAATCGACCAACATCTTGTCCCAATGCACGATTTTCTGCCATGGTTGTCCATCCTCTCTATCTGGCATCAATGGTCGACGGTGCATAAAGATTTGTGGTCACCAAACTGTTTTTAATCACGCGTAAGACCTGGTCATTCTGTTCCGGGGTGCCAATCGTAATGCGGGAAAAACCCGGTAAGCCCATTGTCTGACCGGAGCGTATCGCAATATGGGCACTATCCATAGCATGGCTGTGATCCTGCCATGCCACACTAATAAAATTGGTCTGAGTGGGGTAGACCGAAAGGTTCCACGCGGTCATTTCCCGTACCATCAACTCCCGCTCGCGGCGGATGATGGCTCCATATTCCCGGTATGCCGCCTCTGCCGCCGAAGACAGTGCCGCTTCTGCGCCTTTTAAGGCTAAGCGGTTGGGCATAGCCCGACTCATGCGGCGCTGCACCGCCTGCGCCACGGCCGCATTCGCAGCCAAGAGATACCCTAAGCGCATACCCGCCATCCCATAGTACTTAGAAAAGGTACGGGAAATTAAGAGGTTGTCATAGCGTGCTAATAGCGTTTCAGCCCCAGGCTGTCCTTTGGCATAGGCATCGGTCATTTCCCAATAGGCTTCGTCCAACAATACCGCCACCTCTGAGGGGACCTCGTCCAAAAACGCTGCAATTTCGGATAAAGGGAGGTATCCTCCTGTGGGATTATTGGGATTGCAAAGGATGATAAGGGATGTTCGCCCATTAACAGCTTGTAAGGTCCCGAATAAGTCTAGGCACCCATCACTGCGAAGAGGAACGTGGCGAACCACGGCTGACTGTGTTCGTGCGATGGCTTCATATAAAGGAAACGAGGGCTCAGGAATAATCATCTCGTTAGGCACTTGGGTCAATCCTCGAATCAGATGTTCAATAATATCACCCGACCCAGATCCCAAGACAATCTGATCCGGAGCAAGGCCCAACCGTTCAGCCAACACGCGTTTTAAAGACGAACCACTCGGGTCAGGATAATATTGGCCTCGCCATGTCAGTTCCTCCACGACGGCGGCCCGCACCACGTCAGGCAATAAAAAAGGCGATTCATTAGCGTGAAGACGAATAAACTCTCCTGTTAAACGCAAGGCCCCACGATCTAAAGATCCTTCCGGCATCACATTCCACCGCATCAGCTTTTGCTCCCTTCTGTAGTCGCTATACCGCCGACTTTCTCCCTCTCTTTTTGTGGATTTTTCTGTTATATTACCGAATTGTCTTCTATTTTTCTTGTAATCTATTACACAATTTACTCAGATATCTAACATTATTATGCTTTCTATGTTAGATATTTGCAGAAAGCGCTCGCGTCTTTAGAGAAATGGAAATCCTCGATCTATCATTCGCATGCTTTGCTCTTGTTTAGGCATTGATTGCCGCACTATTCTCAACATATCGGAAGAAAATATGATAAATTTATTGTGTTAAATGCACAGGAATTCACCCGGGCCCTTCCTCTATGCTCTTCATTACTCCTTGCTCGGAACCATGCAAGGATAGGTACCTTTATAATTTTTTGACTCCGTAAAAATAAACGCGGCAGTATACGCCCGTCCGTATGATGTGGACAAGAACAGCATCTGAGTATCAAACTTTGCGACCAGAGCGGAGGCGCATTCCTATGACAATGAGAAAGATCTCGAAAACCTTCGGAGTCATCACCACCAGCGCGTTGTTGTCGGCAGGACTTGCGGCGTGCGGCACCAACGCGACCTCGCCACCTGCGGCTGTGAGTAAGGCCGGGCATATCACGAAAGGCGGCACCATTGTCGACGCGTTGGGCCCTCTCATTTCAATCAATTGGTACAATCCACTGCGTCCCAACGCTGACAACAGCCTCTACGATGCTTGGGCGGCATCACTGATGTACAAAGGACTCTTCCATATCGCATCCAATGGCACCATTGACTATGCGCGTAGCATCGCTAGCAGCATTCATTGGAACAAGACGGGCACCGTTTATACCATAACCATGAATAAGAAGTGGCATTGGTCCGACGGGACTCCCGTGACGGCGCAAGACGTCTTGTTTACGTGGCACTTAATTAAAGCCGCGTCTTCTCCGAATGCGCCGGCCCCATGGCCATATTCTGGAGCAGGGTCTGGCGGCATCCCCACGCTCATTCGCAGTGTCACGATTTTAAATTCCCATGCGTTTCAAGTCACGCTCACACAGCCCGTCAACCAAATTTGGTTTGAATATAACGGACTTGCGGATTTGTTACCCTTACCAGCGCAATCGCGGAACCAATATCCTAACAACGTCAACCAAGAATTGACGTACTTAGCCAATAACGCTGATAATGTCTCTTTTTTTCATGTCGTCGATGGCCCCTTTCGCATTGTCAATGCCGTGCAAAACAATTCCTGGACCTTTGTGCCCAATATTCACTATGATGGTCACAAACCGTATATCAACAAATTGATTTTGGCGTATGAGACGTCGGAAACGTCTGAAGTCAACGGACTAAAAACGGGAACCATCCAAGTCGGCTACTTGCCGTTATCCATGTATTCCATTCGTCAGCAATTGCCCCAAGACAAACTCTATACAGCCTATACGTATTCCATTGCGCGCAATCCGTTAAATTTCCGCAGCCCCCAAGTCGGGAGCATTTTGCGCCAACTGCCGGTGCGCCAAGCGTTGCAAATGGGCATTGACCAACCCGCAATTATCAACACGCTCTATCATGGCATGGGCGTGTTGGGAACTGGTCCTGTCCCCCTTCATCCCCCGACATTCCTGGCCCCCCAACTCACGCAGCCCATTTACCCCTTCAACATTAATGCCGGCAAAGCCTTGCTAGAGAAAAATGGATGGCATTTAGTCAACGGCGTGATGACCAATCAGCAAGGTCAAAAGCTCGTTTTCAACATGCAATTTGCTGCAGGGAGCAACACTACACTAGACATGGCTCAGCTGATGCAGCAAGATTGGGCCAAAGAAGGGATTAAAGTCTCTCTGACACCCGTCGAGTTTGTACAAATGCTGCAATATCACGCCCAACCCAGTAAATGGGAAATACAAACCGGGCTCAACTGGAGTTATGGCGGCAGTTATCCTACCGGTGGCGGGATGTATGAATCAGGTGGCGGATACAATTTCTACGGCTATAGCAATTCAGAAATGAATAAGCTCATCGCCGCCACACACCAGCCCCAACCGTCCCCACAAGCGGCTCAGCAAGCTCTTGATGCCTATCAAGTGTTTGCGGCCAAGCAATTGCCTAATTTGTGGATGCCCATGCCGGAAGATCTAGGAGAAGTCGCGCAGAATGTTCATGGCGTCAAGGAATCCGCGAATAATTTTACCAACGCCATCTCGCCCCAATATTGGTGGATATCCCCTTCCTAAGCATGGGATCAGCTTTGACACAACACGGTTCTCATCAAGAGACAGCACGTTTAGAGGTGTGCTGTCTCTTTTTTCGATCTCTAAAAATCCCAAAGAATCCTCGGATGCCCCTAAAGAAAGCAATGCCCATAGCCAATGTCCGTATCCGGCGGTACCGCGGTAATCAATCCCGTTATACCCCACCCAATCCCTTCTCGCCGACCACCCACTGCCCTCGCACCATGACCCGCGCCACAGGATTGTGACCCGCGCGGTATGGAATCATCGCCAGTTCATCGGTATCCAAGATTAGTACATCAGCTTGTTTCCCGACTTCCAGTGAGCCGATTTGTTGATCCAATCCCAAGACATAAGCGGCGTTAATCGTCACCGCAGACAGCGCTTCTTCGGGTGTGAGATCAAAGAGATGAACCGCTAGCGACATCGTCAACGGGATGCTCGAGATGGGCGCAGTCCCGGGATTGAAATCGGTGGCAATCGCCACCGCTCCGCCAGCGTCAATTATTTCGCGCGCTGGCGGGCGCACCGTTTGCTTCATACTATATGTTGCCGCTGGCAACAGTACCGCCACCGTACCGGATGAGGCTAATCGCTCCAAATCCTCAGCAGCCAAGTAGTCAAGATGATCGAGACCACGCACCGCTAGGTCGAGTCCCATCTTGGTTCCTCCCATGCGGCTCAATTGGTCCGCATGCAGTCTGGTTAGCAGCTGACGCTGCGCGGCCTCTACGAGCAATGGCTGCGCTTCACTAGCAGTAAAAGCGCCCTCTTCGACAAAGGCATCGACAGCGTCCAGTAGCCCCTCATCGTAAGCCGCCGGCCAAAGCTCGTGCATCACTTGATCAATCCATAAGGATCGTGACGTCTCGGGCGGCGGCGCATGCAGAAAAAGTCCGGTGGAAACAATCCGTTGCTTGACTTGCTTGCGCAGCGTCTGAATGAGGCGCAGCTGCCGCAACTCGTCGCGCACGCTCAGGCCATAGCCACTTTTCATTTCCATGGTGGTCGTTCCTGTCGTCAGCATCTCACCAGCCAGCGCCCGAACAAAGCTAGTGACCTGGTCATCTGACGTTTGCCGCAATTGTCGACTTGAGCGAACAATCCCGCCCCGCGCATGGGCAATCTCTTCATAGCGCTTGCCGGCAAGCCGCAGGCGGTATTCATCGGCCCGCCATGCAGCAAAAGGGAGATGGGTATGGCAATCTACAAATCCTGGAATGACCGCACGTCCCTTAGCATCCCACACGGCATGCACTCCGGGATATTGCGCCACAATGTCCTTGGTAGGTCCCACCGCCTGGATGATATCGTCCTCTATCATTAAAGCACCATCTCGGATCGGCGGTTCTGCCGGAAGTGCTTGGCCTCGCCGGGGTGCTCTAGAGGTCTTCACCGGAAAAATCGTGCCATGAATAATGAGCTGACGCATGACATCGCTCGCTTTCCGTTGTGTTTAGCATTCGCCTCGCGCTAGGGGATTCTACGCGCGAGTATCCGAGGGGATGTTGGATGCCGGACCCACAAAAGGCGCTCGCATGCGCGCACTGTGCGCCAGCATGGTTTTTTCCGCTAAAGAATAGCCTGCATCGGCATGACGAATGACGCCGATGCCCGGATCATTGAAAAAGACCCGCGACAAGCGTCCCGCACTGTCATCACTCCCATCCGCCACCACCACGGCGCCCGCGTGCAAGGAATAGCCGATGCCGGTGCCTCCGCCATGATGGAAGGACACCCAGTGCGCGCCCGCTGCCGTATTAAGCAAGGCATTGAGAATCGGCCAGTCCGCAATCGCATCCGAACCGTCTGCCATTTTTTCGGTTTCCCGGTATGGCGAGGCCACCGAACCCGTGTCATGGTGATCACGTCCGAAGACGACGGGTGCCGACAATTTACCCTGAGCCACCCACTCGTTGACCCGCACCGCAAATGCGTCACGTTCGCCCAGACCCATATAGGCAATCCGGGCCGGGAGACCCTGGAACTGAATATATTGCTGAGCCAACGTAAACCACCGCCGCAAAAGGGGATTATCCCCAAACATATCGAGGGCGAGTTGATCGAGTTGGTATAATTCTTCCGGTCTGCCGGACAATACGGCCCACCGGAATGGACCTTTGCCTTCACAGAATAAATCGCGCAAATAGGCCGGCACGTATCCTAAAATTTCAAAGGCGTCGGTTACGCCCTGATCAAACGCTTCACGCCGAATGTTATTGCCATAATCAAAAGTTTGGGCCCCTGCACGCTGCAGCACCAACATATTTTCGACGTGGTGGGCAATAGACTGCCGGGCTTTCTGCAGGTATTGGCTCGGGTCTTCAGCACGCAGAATCGTGGCTTCCTCCACAGTCAATTCATCGGGAATATACCCGACCAACGGATCATGGGCCGCAGTTTGATCCGACAAGACATCCGGCGTAATCCGTTCCGCCACAAGGTATTGCAATAATTCATTGGCGTGGCAATGCACCCCAATAGAGAGTGCGCGTCCTTCCGCCTTGGCCTGTAACGCGATGTTCACGGCTTCGGGGATACTCTCCAACCCAACATCCAAATACCCTGAATCCAAACGCTTTTGAATGCGGCGTGCATCCACTTCGGCCAATAACGCCACCCCATCAAGCATTTTCACAGACAGAGGCTGAGCGCCCCCCATGCCCCCTAACCCCGCCGAAACATAGAGGCGTCCGCGCAGTGTACCGTCAAAATGCTTGGTCGCTAAAGCCGCTAGGGTTTCAAACGTTCCTTGAATCACACCTTGACTCCCGATGTAAATCCACGATCCTGCGGTCATTTGACCGAACATGGTTAAACCCATTTGTTCCAGCCGGTCAAATTCCTCCAGGGTCGCCCACTTCCCCACAAGATTAGCATTGGCAATCAGCACACGCGGCGCTCCCGGCTGCGTCTTAAAGACGCCGACCGGCTTTCCCGATTGGATGAGGAGCGTTTCATCATTGTCCATGGTCAGCAAGCTTTCCACAATCTTGTCATAAGCGGGCCATGACCGGGCCGCCCGCCCGCGTCCGCCGTACACAATGCGCTGTGCCGGATTTTCCCCAACTCGCGCATCCAAGTTGTTCATGAGCATCCGCAATGCACCTTCTTGACCCCATCCTTTACAGTGAAGTTCGGGGCCAGTGGGGGCTTGAATTTCGCTGTGACGCGTAAAATCCTGCATTGACAAAGACCTCCTTTGATATGTGTCCAAACCCTTTTATTGCCCGCTCCAGCGCGTGCTCACATTTTGGACCTGCTGAAACAACTCGTTGGCATCTACTGTGACAAGCTCGCCGTCTGTAACCACCGCCCGTCCGCCCACCACGACATGCCGAATAGCTTCTGGACTCATGGCATACACAATATTGGCTAACAGCGTTTGGGGCGACCACGGTAACAACGAGACATGCGTTAAGTCCACCGCCACGAAATCAGCCAAACGGCCTACCGCGATGTCTCCGGCGTTCACCTGAAGCATCTGCGCCCCAGCTGTGGTACCCATCGCCCATACGGAGGACGCGTCCAACGCGGTGGCATCCAAGGTGTGGACTTTTTGTAGCAAAGCGGCCATCCGCATTTCTTCAAAAATGCTCGCACGGTTATTGCTACATCCCCCATCCGTACCTAGGCCCGCTGTCACCCCGGCCGTTCGTAGCGCTCCAACCGGCGTCACTCCGTCTGCTAAAAACATATTGCTAGATGGGCAATAGGCAAGGTGAGCCTTGGCTTCGCCCAATAGGGCAATATCGTCAGCATTGGCCCATGTTAAGTGAATCGCAATCATGCGGTCGTCCAGCGCGCCCATTTGCTGCAAATGCGCGACCGGCGTAAGGCGCGTGCGCGCTTGACACTCTTCGACCTCGAAAGGCTCTTCGGCGACATGAATATGCCAAGGCGTATCCATCTCACGCGCCAGGGCTACCCCGGCCTGAATCATCTCGTCCGATGCCCCGTGCACACTGTGCGGCGCTGGATGAATCGACACCATCGGATGCCCTTGATATTTGACCGCCAGCGCCCGCGTGCGGCGTGTAGCTTCTTCTGGCGTCTCCCGGTAAGCGGCAGGTGCTCCCTCCCAGTCATAAAACGTCCGGGCTAAGACCAGCCGAATACCCACGTCAACTGCAGCCTGAATCACGGCCTCATCATTTTCAAGGCCGTGGGAATGGACGTAAAAAAAGTCTGCGACGGTCGTAATCCCATGCCGCAGCATTTCGCTAAAGGCCAGCTTAGCGCCCCAGTAAATCGCTTGCGCGTCTAAGTGCGGCGTGACCCGGTACAGCGCTTGATCACGCCAGACTAAGAAGGGTTCATCCACGGCTAAACCGCGCAATAAATGTTGAAAGGAATGCGTATGCGTATTCACGGTGCCCGGCACCATAGCCAAGTGCGGCCAATGATAAGACACCGCATCCGGATATTGGGTTAAAATTTTTTCTTTGGGGCCAACCGCGACAATGCGGCCATCTTGGGGACTGACCACGACGCCAAAGGCCTGCGCAAAGGCCCCTTGATGCCATACCCACTCCGGATAATAAGCCACGAAAGCGTCTATCACCGGATTCCCTCCTTAGCCAGCGTTTCATCCCACTGCACGAGAAAGTCGGTGAGCACCTGCTGGGCCGTGAGAATATCATCATCCTCACACGCTTCATCGGGACAGTGGCTTTTCCCATTGTTGCGGATAAAGAGCATCCCCGTTGGCACACGGCGGGCCATATGCGCCGCGTCATGGCCCGCCCAGCTCGCCATAACCGGGGCCGCCATCCCACGGTGGGCAATGGTTTCAGCCAATAAGGTTTGCATGCTTTGATCCATGGGACTAGGCGGCTGGTTCAATATCACATGACGATTCGCCGTAATCTGGTGGCTACGGGTCCATGCTTCCACCGCCTCCCAATACCCTTGAGCGACCTGTTGCAAAAGGTCCATGTCGGGCGATCGCCATTCCACGATAAATTCGACCCGAGAGGGCACAATATTCACCGCGTTTGGATAAACGTCCACAAATCCCACGGTGCCCGTGACTCGGCCCGTATAGCGGGCCAACCACTGCTGAAAAATCATCATAACCTGCGCAAACGCTTGCACGCTGTCGTGTCTGAGCGCCCAAGGTGTCGTCCCGGCATGATTTTGCTCGCCCACTAACGTCACGGCGTGCCGAATAATCCCCGTAATCGTGGAGACTACGCCCAGAACTTCCCCGCTGTCTTGCAGGCGTGGCCCTTGTTCGATATGCGGTTCTACAAAGCCCCGGACATCGTCCAGTGACAAATCGTGAGCATCAGGACTGGCCCCTGCGGCCTCAAGGGCCTTCATGACAGGCCGACGCTCATCATCCGTGACCGAGACAATATCTTCCCACGACAAAACCCCGGTTAAAAGGCGGCTCCCCAAGGTAGACAACCGAAATGCATTGGGTTCTTCGCCGGTAAACACTAAAACGGCCAACGTATGTTCGGGGGCATATCCGGACTCCTTTAAGCTCTGAATCGCTTCAAGCGCCATCAGTACCCCAAGCGCACCGTCATAGGCACCCCCGTGAGGCACGGTATCCAAATGCGATCCCACGGCCAACACCCCAGAGCGCTTGCCGGGGTAACGCGCCCATATATTGCCCGCCGCATCAACGTGCAGGCTTAGCCCCGCCTGCTGAGCTTCTGACACAAACCACTGGCGGGCATCAATCTCCGCTGCACTACCAAACGGGCGGGTAATACCGCCTTGAGGATCTTGGCCAATCACGCGCAATTGCTCTATACGCGATAACAAGCGTTGTGAAGAAATCGCGGACATCCATCCATCTCCTTGTGCTCAGTGATGCGGGCGCGTCCAGTACACCCCTAAACGCTGATCGCGCTCTTCAAGCTGCTCCAAGCGCTCACGCACCGCAGGAACCCTTTGTGCCACTTGGCGCGTTAGGTAATTGACTAAAAACATTGGCGCGACATACGAGTCAAAGAGAGACGCATTGGAAACCGGTACGACGAGCGCTGGATCGGCCCAGGCCATGGCTGGCGACATCCAACGGTCGGTCAACACAGCCACTGGCACCCCACTGTGCAGCGCCTGTTGCAACCAGTCTAGCAATGTCTGGGGATAGCGCGGGAACACCCATCCCACAATAACCGTGCCTGGTTGCGGGGTGAAATTATCCCATAGGACCGAACCCGGCGTCGCCACTTCAATGCCGTTTCTCACTTTGGCTAAACAGTAGGCGGCATAAGGAATAAGAGTGCTAGAAATACGTGCACCCGCCAGCACGACCCGTTCGGCTCGCGCCACGAGATCGACCAACCTTGCCATCGATTCACTCTCAAGAATTTCAGGCAAATTCTCGAGATTAGTAATCTCCTGCACCAACAGGGGATCGGCATCTTCAGGAAGGCTAGGACGCAGGTAAATTGTGCGCTCTGGTGCTTTCCACTCCTCTCGCACCACATTTTGCAGCGCGTGCACAAAATCACCATACCCTGCAAACCCCATCGCGGTGCAAAAGCGGGTAATGGATGCCTGGCTGACGCCCGTCTGTTTAGCCAATTCGGCAGAACTCATAAAGGACACATCTCGTAGGTGATCATCGAGATATTCCGCAATTTGCTGGTTGGCAGGCGAATCATCCGCAATGCGCCGGATACGCTCAGCAAAAGACTCAATGGTGCTCGCGATCTCCATATAACGTTTAACTCCATTCATATTGTTTGGACTTCATGAAACTAATCAATCATCCACATTATAGCACCTTCCAAGACGACGTCGATAACAGACGCCATTAATCCTAAATGTTTTTTGTTATTTATTCTAAATTCCAGATAATTAACTTGCATTTCCGACTTCTATTGATAATATGATGTATGGATTCATTTATGTATCGCCTCATTAAAGTAACATCTCTTTCATTCCGAACACCAGTATCCACAAAGGACGTGACAACGAGATGAAAGTGGAAACCCATTCGATTGATTATATTCCACCGACAGAGCGACACGGAAAAGTCAGCAACCTCTTCTTTATTTGGTTCACCGCAAACATGCAGATTACCACCATCGTTACCGGCGCACTGGGTATTGTTTTAGGATTAAATCTAACGAGTGCAATTCTAGCCATTCTCATAGGCAATGCAGCCGGTGCCGTCTTTATGGCGTACCATTCTGCGCAAGGCCCGAAATTGGGCATTCCTCAAATGATCCAAAGCCGCGCCCAATTTGGATTGTATGGGGCCATCTTGCCACTGCTCTTGGTTATTGTGATGTACCTGGGCTACTTCGCAACGAGCGCGGTCTTAGGGGGGCAGGCGCTGGCCGCATGGCTTGGGATGCCCATAGATCTAGCGATTATTCTCGTCAGTCTCATCAATATTGTTCTCGCCATTGTTGGCTACGACCTGATTCATCAGTATGAAAAATGGGCCGGATACCTCTTTGCAATAGTTTTCGTCCTCTTGACCATTCGGTTATGGACAATCTATCCCGTTCACGCCCCAACCGCCGGACACTTCACATGGAGCACATTTCTGCTAGCCATTTCCATCTCGACGACGTGGCAGATTACCTATGCACCATATGTGGCTGATTATTCACGGTACTTGCCGCAAGACACGTCTATCCGACAATGTTTTGGCTATACCTATTGGGGATCGGTGATTGGCACCGTCTGGATGATGTCTATCGGAGCCGTCATGATGAGTTTTGCGGCAAAAGCCTTTAACGCCAATACGGTGGCCTTCGTTGCAGACAGAGTCGGAGGATCGCTCTCTGCTATCGTTTTTCCCGTCATTGTCCTGGGGATCATTGGGGTGAATGTGCTGAACCTCTATGGCGCTTTTATGTCTACCACGACAACTCTCCACGCCATTAAACCATGGCGCTTTGGTGCACTATCTCGCATTAGCATCATCCTCGCAGCCGGCATCGTCGGAACAGCCCTTGCCATTTGGGGACAGGGAAATTTCCTCAACAACTACAGTAACTTTTTGCTTTTAATTCTCTATGTACTCATTCCCTGGACCGCCATTAACCTGACCGACTTCTATTGGGTCCGCCACGGGCAGTATGATATTCCCTCCATCTTGCACGCGGGTGGCCAATATCCCAAATTTAATAGGCGTTCCTTATTCACGTTCGTCCTTACGACGGTCATCGAAATTCCCTTTATCAACACAACCCTCTACGAAGGCCCCATCGCCAAGGCAATGGGAGGCGCTGACATTTCATGGATTGTGGGACTCATTGTCGCCAGCACCCTATATTTTGTGTTGATGAAACGCGAACGGATTGCCATCCCATCTGCAATGAGCAAACCCTTGTAACATTGTGCGAGGCACTGAAAAGTCTTGAGGGCGTCCTTAATATTAGAGATAATTGGGAGTAAAAAGGAGTCCTTATGAATCCGCTTCTCATAGACTTTCCCAACGCTTTTGAAACGGAACGCCTCCTCATTCGAAGTCCATTATCCGGGGACGGTCTCATGGTCAATGAGGCCATCGTCGAATCCTATGAGGAGCTCAGGCAGTGGATGCCGTGGGCCCACACGCTACCGTCGGTATCCGACTCAGAAAGCAATGTCCGCCAGGCCTCTGCTGAATTTTTACTCCGCAAGAACTTACGCCTGCATCTTTTTCTCAAATCGTCAGGCCAGTTTGTTGGCAGCAGCGGTCTGCATAATCTCAATTGGGAGGCCGGATGTTTCGAGATCGGTTATTGGCTTCGCACCTCCGCAGTGGGCCAAGGGCTGATGACTGAAGCTGTTCAAGGCATTGTAGACTGGGCGGCTCACCATTTAGATGCTAAGCGGCTTGAAATTCGTTGTGATCCCCGCAACCACCGTAGTCAACACGTGGCCGAACAGGCTGGATTTCATCGCGAAGCTGTGCTTCATCAAAATACGCGGGATCCCCAAGGTCTTTTGCGAGACACACTCATCTATGTCATGTTGCGGTTACCCAACGGTACCTGGGGCTATCCTTATTAATCACATTAATCACGTGTTGCCTTAACCAATACAGGTATTTCTGCTCTGGCTGGGCTATCACCGCACCAAAGAGCGAGCAAAAATGTCCTTGCCGACACCCTCGCCCTTGAGGTTGTCAGAAGATCATTCTGGGTCATTCGCTAGAAGCCTAAGCGCGCAGTGGGCGTGATAGCCGACTTAGTTTTCGCCTATCACGCCCACTCTCCTAGATTCTTTAAGGCTTAGAACACGCAAGAGGCCCGAATGAGAGTAAGCCGTTATTGGTTATGGATTGCAAAAGGAACAACTCGCCGCAGGCGCTACCTGCAGACCGTCACTTCGCGGGTATTGTTCACGGTAGGTGCACACCGCGCAGCCAAACACCTCTTCACTAATGAGCTGGGTAGGAAGCCCACATTGCTCGCAGGGCAGACCTTTGACCACGTCGACCACGCCAAATCCCGGTGCGTGACAGGAAGGACAACGCGATGCGAGCCGTCTGCCTAACTGGGCCGCTAACGCATTTAGGACGCGCTGCCGCATGGGATTCACATGCGCTCGCATATCCGTCTCCACATGAGCCATCCCATCTGCCGATGCTGCGCTGCATAAGGCGACAGCATTGCGAAGGCTAGGCACATCAGAGATCCCCTTGAACAATAAATCCGGTTGAAATCCCGAGTGTGGCCGCACAATCAACGCATGCGAAGGAAATTGCACCTGGGTTAAAAATTCTTGCAGGTCATCCACAGATTTCGCCGCCTGATGGCCATAATTGGTTTCGACACTCAGCGTTTGCTCAACAATTTCTATGCCTCGCTCTTGATCAATAAACGCGAGCAATTCATGATCCGACGGCACAAAAAGCAGCTGCGGATGAGGCCCAAAACTCCCCTCACTCGCCAAACCTAACGACAAGCCTGTCAATTCCATCCCCCACCGGGCTTTGCGTAACGCAACGTCCCGCGGTGTGCCATGTCGTTCAATTTCTCCACTAAACGTCCCCAACAAGTCCGTATCGATGTTTTCAGGAACATAGAGATCTAATCCGACAGCTTGCTGTAAGGGCGGTCCCAATACGATTTCCTTTTGATGCTTGGTCGCTAACACCGCCTTCTGACCCTGATAAGGGTGCGGTTCATATGGGTCACTCATTAACGCCCACGCTCCTCGCTTCTTAAGCCCTGTTGAACCAACCCGAAGCATTCTGATATCCTTCGTGCGACTCATATGTCGCGACTATTATAGCGTACAAAAGGCCATAGGTGCTTCCTCTTCGGTTTTCCATGTGCGCTTAGACATTATTTCATGACACCAATCCTTGGCCTACCACGGGGAAATCGCTACGAAGAAGACTAGTCTTAGCGCCGTGCATCTAGACTCACCGCTATTCCTTCGAGTTCCAGTAAATGCGCTTTCACCTCTAACCCTCCTCGGTAGCCAGTGAGCGTTCGATTCTTGCCGATAACGCGGTGGCAAGGCACGACAATGGGGATCGGGTTGGCGCCGTTGGCGGCACCAACAGCCCTAACCGCTTGCGGGCTTCCAATACGGGCAGCGATATCGGAATAACTTTGCACCGTGCCAAAGGGAATATCCCGCAACGCGTTCCAAACACGGCGTTGAAACGTTGTGCCACGCATATCCACAGCACAGGTAAAGTGCTGACGCTGGCCGTTAAAATACTCCTGTAGTTGAGTCGTATATGGTGCAAGTGCTATGACATTGTGCTCGAGTACAGCCCCAGGAATATGCGCATCAATCCACTGTTCTAACGTAGCAAACGTGTCGTGAGGGAGCGTAATAGCACACAATCCGGACTCAGTCGCTGCTAAATACAACGACCAATCCCCTTGATCTAGCCGGCTCCAATAGACAGCTTCTTGAACAAGGTGCTTAGCCACAGCTTTCAAATCCCTTCTCCGAAATAAACTTCCCAAAAGGGGGGCAAACGCTGCCTCTATGCTCACGTCGCCATCGACTCAATGACTAGCCCACGTACCAACAGGTTTCCATGATGGGCTATGACCTTCCAAACTATTTTACGACATAAGCGTTCCATATCCATTAGAAAAGTTGGCCTATGATATCCTAAACTTACCAGTCGGACTCACAAAGAGGAGCGTGATCTTATTGAACTTTAGCGGGTTTCCCTTGTTACCGTTTGCTGGATTCGGTTCGTTGGGTGTCTTCTTGGTCGCCGTGGTCGTCTTTGGCATTCCTGCTCTTCTGATGTGGCTCTGGAATCTCACCTTGCCAGACCTCTTTGGGTGGCCTCGTCTTCGCTATTGGCAAGCGTTTCGCTTGGAGCTGATTTGTGGCTTGCTCTTCGGAGCCTTTCATATCATGTAAACTTGGCATAGTCCCCTCACACTACGCATGAAACGGAGCATTTCCTGTGAACGAATCTCTAGCCAATCCTATTTCTCATCCGAAACGCTCTGTCCAAGCGGTTGCCATCGCAGTGGCGCTTGCTTTGTCCCTTGCGGCGGGAGTCATATCCCTATGGCGTCTAGAAAGCTGGCACGCCACGGGCATGGACATGGCATGGTATAGCCAAGCCTTGTGGCTCATCAGTCAAGGACACTGGCGCGCATACGACACGGTGGTGGGATATCCCGCGTTAGCCGATGCCGGCAGCTACATTCTCTATCCCTTAGGAGTGCTCTATGGCTTAATCGGTCAGCCAGGCATTCTTCTCATTCAAGTCCTTGCCCTGAGTACAGGATTTTTGGGGATTTTTTATTACGCTCAGAAGTATCAACTCACCGCCTTAGATCTCATAGGCTGGCTACTCCTTTATGCCTTCTATCCTGCTGTGATAGGTCCTGCCTTTTTCGATTGGCATCCCGACGTGATGATGATTCCAGGATTCTTTCTGGCCATTTGGGCTTTTGAGAATAGGCGCCTTAGACTATTCGTGATAGGGCTCCTCATCGCCTCAGCGACCAAAGACGTCGGTGCCGCGGTGACCGCTGTTTTTGGCGTTGGTCTTCTGCTTCACAAGGCGACGCGTTACGGCATTATCGCTATCTTGATTGGATTAGGAACTGTGCTGCTCGATTTTTTCGTGGTCTTGCCCTGGATCTATCCCCATGGCGTCGCGGTTTGGGCTGTCACCTATGGGTGGCTTGGAGTAGACCCCACGGCAGCCATCGTTCATCTTTTGTCACATCCCGGGCTTATTTTCGATGCTTGGACCCGTCCCAACGTGGTTGCTGCCGTTGTCGTGCTTCTTCTGGCATTCGGCTTTGTTCTACCGCTGTTGAGCGCATTCTCCTCACCTTATGGACTTCCCATTTTATCCGTTTTCGCCTTCAATGCGCTGTCTGGATTTGACCCACAAATCTATCCTTTTCACCAATATTGGATTCCCGCCGTCCCCTTCTTGTTTGCCTCCGCCCTCACATTCTGGCCAAAGATTCGTTTACAAACCAAATGGCTATGGCCGTGGGCCATGGCTGGTTTATTGCTCTTCACCTTTACCCAAGCTTCCGGTCAATTGCTCACCTATCATCAACCCTACCAAAGAGTCTTGCGAAATATGTCGCACCGCATCCCGCCGAACGCTCCCGTAATCGGGATGAACAAAGATATCGCGTTATTGGCCAATCGGTCCCACATTCGTTTAATTGATGGGAGCGATATTGCAAGCAGTAGGCCTGGCACCTACGCCTTCCTAGATATGAACGATATGTCGAATGAACTTGTGTCTGCGGCGGCACTCCACCATTGGTTCCATATATTGCGGGCGAATTCCCATTGGAAAGTCATCGCGCACCAACACAACATTTGGTTATTTGAGAAGAGATGACAAGCCAAAGATCAGAAGTCGACTACACAAGCGATTTGCCTTGTGTCTGCGTACCATGGAAGGAACAATATCTGAACCCCCCCCCCATTCCAGACGCCAGATCGCAACCACCCCGCAAACACACCCGCGACCTCATCTGAACAAGCGTTATGATAACCACGACATACGCGACCTATTTCCACCATATTATGACAAAAAATGTATAAATTTCCCCTATTTTCCTTGAGTTGTGGTACTATTTGTAGTAGACATCAAATGCAAATGAATGGTATATCTTGTAAGCTGAATATCAAAGGTGAGATCCATTGTGACGCACAACCTGATTGATCTAACTATCTTATACCTCATCATCATCGCAACGCTTGATTTTTTTGTACATGGAGAACAACTCGTAGATAAGGCCGTCATGTTGGGTTTAACAAACGGCGTGCGAGGCGGCCTTGACGTATTATCCTCACTTCATTGTCCATGCCTTCTTGGCTGCAGACCTGCCCTAAAGGGTCTATGTAGTTTAAATCATATAACTCCGAATCAAACCGGCGGTCATCTGGGTTTCATTCCTCTTGGAAGCCGTCACACAAAAGGCATCCCACCAACGTCACGCTATTCTTCAACGCCTTGGAGATTACAAGAATTTGCGCGTTTCACGCCCTGTTCTCCTGTTCCGCCGTGTTAAGGGGCACGTCCCCACATGGCATAGCATGTAGCGGCCATACACCCAAGATTTCGCCACACTATGACAGTCGCTAGACATAAGTAGAGCCATTGGACCGTGTTGATGTCTTGCGCCTCGCATCTTGGGTTAAGGTGAATCAATTTCAGTGTCAGAGGAGACCTAAAACATGAGAGTGGCCATTATTGGAGCCGGACCTGCCGGGTTAAGTGCGGCATATGAGCTCTCGCGACATGGACAGACCGTAAAAATTTTCGAACAAGACCCGCGTTTTGTGGGTGGGATCTCACGTACGGTCGAGTATAAAGGCTATCGTTTTGACATCGGAGGCCACCGATTTTTTTCCAAAAGCCCAGAAGTCGAAGCCTTTTGGGCGAAAATTCTAGGCGTCGACCTTCTCGTAAGACCACGTAAATCACGCATATACTACCAAAACAAATTTTACGATTACCCTCTTAAGCCCCTAAATGCCTTTTCCAACATGGGCCTACTCAATACCTTCTTATGTCTTATGGATTATGCTAAGGCCCAAGCCGCACCGCATCGAGAATTAAAGACATTTGAAGACTGGGTCGTACGCCATTTTGGTCGTCGACTCTTCACCATATTTTTTAAAACGTATACAGAAAAAGTGTGGGGCATTGCGTGTAATGAGATCAGCGCCGATTGGGCTGCGCAGCGGATAAAAGGCTTAAACTTGATGAGCGCGATAACCCACGCGCTATTCCCCAAACGAGAAACGAAGCAAGACATGGTGAAGACGCTTATTGAGGAATTTTACTATCCCCGTTTAGGCCCTGGCATGCTCTGGGAAAAAGTTGGACAAATGGTGGTAGAAGAGGGCGCGGAATTGCTCATGGGTCAGAAAATCATCAGCCTATCTCACCAAAACGGCCGAATTGTGGCCTTGGAGGCCACAGATGCACATGGTCATATCACCCAGCATTGTGTTGACCACGTAATCTCCTCCATGCCCATACGCTCTCTGGTTCAGGCTTTGCGTCCCGCCGTGAGTTCCGCTACATGGGAGGCTGCTAGCGCCCTGCACTACCGCGATTTCATTACAGTCGCGCTCATTATCAACACCTCCAATTTGTTTCCCGATAACTGGATTTACATCCACGATCCCTCAGTCTTAGTCGGACGCATACAAAACTTCGGCAACTGGAGTCCGGCCATGGTCCCCGATCCGTCCACAACATGTCTTGGGATGGAATACTTTTGTTTTGAAGGCGACGGGTTGTGGAATCAGAGCGATGACGCGCTGCTAGCGCTTGCCGAGTCTGAGCTGCGCCGCATGAAGCTCATCAAACAGGAGCACCTTATTATGGATGGACACGTCGTACGCGTGCCGAAAGCCTATCCGGTTTACGATGAAGGATATCAAGAGCGGATTGCCACCATCCGACACGAATTAGCGCACATCGCTCACAACTTGCAGCTCGTGGGCCGCAATGGCATGCACCGTTATAATAATCAAGATCATGCGATGATGACAGGGTTTTTAGCCGCTCGCAATCTATTAGGTGGAGATTACAATTTATGGGCCGTCAACACCGATGCCGAATATCTCGAACACACTCAACAAGAACGGTGGGTACCTCAAAAGGTCGTCAAAGCGTAAAACAGCTTTTCATTGCCCCCGGTCTTTGTCTGGCTGCTCTATTGCGCGTCTCCCTAATCCGCCAAGCCATAAAATATGCGCTCTCAGGCGGTATCGCCGCCCTGGGGGCATGGACAACGAGCTTTGTTCTTTACAACCTTAGCCATTGGTCCTACCTGGCTTGTCAAAGTATGGGCTTTCTCGTAGGCCTTGCTGTCAACTATCCTTTAAGCCACCGTTGGACGTTTCGCAGCCCATCCGCTATGCTCTCGCGTCAATTACCATTGTTCATTGGCGTCGCGCTCATGGGGCTAGCTCTGAACGAAGGCGCTGTGTGGGTCGCGGTCGCCTCCGCACATATCGCAGTCCCCATTGCGATGGCAATGGGATTATTCACCGCCTTTCTCTGGAATTTTACCGCAAATCGCTGGATCACCTTCGCACAGTGACGACGCACCACTGAAGACGGCCCCGGGGGGTGCTTCCTTGGGCTTTTGTTAAGGCCGCGCTCACCCTTTCACGGTGCACCACCCTCCACCTTTATCCAAGACACCCAAAACCGCTGTCTTTCCCATCAATTGTATCGTCCAATTCAAAGATTCAGCAGAAGTTCAGGGCATTTTCAGGGCGACTTCAGTAAGAGTGGTTAAGATGACACTGGAAGTGCAATCAAGTCTGCCTTGCATTCTTCCACAAATTACAACGAAAGAGGGCACATTTGTGATGACCAATCGCACCAAGACCCTAATTATTGGTCTATCCGGCCTCATGGTCGTCGGAGGAGGCGCCGTAGCATTCGCTCAGTCCTCACCAGCCCCTTCCCCAGCCATTCAACTTAGCACAAACACCGTCATGCCCCATACGAAAAAACATACCCACTATAAAGGCCTAGCTGTCCGGGTTACAGCGATTAGCGGACAAACGCTGACCGTGACGCATGGCAAGAACGCACTGTCTCACACCATATCGTTAGCTAATGCCGCGATAAAAGCGGGCCCCTATAGTGTCCTTGCTAATACTATCAAAACAGGAGAACACCTGCGCATTGTTAGCTGGCAAGGCTCGCATCCCCAGATCTTTCTGGTCCCGGTGGTCCACGGCACCTTACAAAATACTAATGGAACTTGGACAGTTGTGGGCAAAAAGAAAACCTGGACGCTGACCGCAGTCAGTACCGCACAACTCGTTGGTTTTTCGACTCTCACGCCAGGGCAAAGCGTGACCGCCTACGGTGTGACGTCCTCGACAAGCCTCGCCCCGACGGTTTTGGCAGCACCGGCTAACCGGACCCTCGCCCATGTTACAAGTGCTGCCAATGGCCTTATTACGCTCACGACCAAAAAATGGGGAACCGTATCTTATACGGTGCCTTCCCCGGCGCCTCATTGGCTTGACCACCTAAAAGTCGGTCAACACGTCCAGGCCATTCTCAACCCGCAAACCCACGCTGTCTTGGCCCTGATGCCCAAACACCTCGCGCCATGGAAAAAAGTTGCTGATATCGCACGACACAATGTCGTGGGAACCTTAACGGGAAGCAATACCTCGGCCCTTAACCTCACGACCGCTTGGGGCCAAGCCACCGTGAATATTGCCGCAAAAACCGTCACTATCGTCTACCCCGGACATCCCACAGCATCCTTGTCGCAAATTCCAGCGGATGCCATGGTCGCCGTTCACGTCACCGCCCATAAGGTGCATATTCGTGTCATGCATGACGCCTCCACGGCTAATTAAACTATTGTGGAGCAAGGGCGCTCTAACGCCCTTGCTCCACACTCCCTTGGATCAAAGATAAATCTGCTCATTGCCGTCCTTTTTATATCAACAGGAGGTTAAAACCCCAATGCGTCGATCACTTATCCTCCGCATCACCCTTCTTGCAGCCGCTACAGGATGGCTTATCACGGGATGCGGAACAACACCGAAACCGAGTTCTGAAGCACCTACGCAGACCGTCAGCTCTCCCCATACTTTTTCTCATCCGCGAGATGTCCATGTGAAAGGTCATGTCACCGCTATCTCCTCGACATCGCTCACCATTACGACGAAAAAAGACAAAACGAAAGTGTTCGTGTTCACACCTCACACGCGATTTACATCACAACACAAACCGATTGCCGTCACATCAGTCAAAGTGGGCAATGTCGTTATGGTCAAGGGTCAACACCAAAAGGGCCACCAATTGGTCGCCCTTATTGTGCACGTCTCTTAAGAAGGGTCTTGGGGATATGCAATTTGGGGCGAATAATGGGTGCCGGGGAGCCCAAGAATGTGCGAGGGCAATCCGATTCCTGGATAGCCTTTCAACGAAAGAACGGCGGACAGATTCACCGTACGTTGCCCCGTCATCAGATTAATGGCCATATAACTGCCTGCCGCAGGATTTCCTAACACCACCTCATCCCCTGTAAAGTTGATCACGCTAAAGACCGGGCTGGGGCCGGGGCCAAAATACACTGGCACATGATGATAGCTTGCTCCCAATACTAAGCCATTCGGGTAATTTTGATAGATATCGAAAACGAACGAATGCCCATCTAAATATCCAGAAAATCCCTCCAGTGGCACAAACGCCTTGCTGGAAAACACCATCGCCTTATCGGTAGGGCTTTGATATCCCTGCGCAATGGCGGGCACGATTTGCGTACCGGTGAGACGTCTGACATGAACCCCCGCAAATTCCGGTGTCGAAAATGTGGCCGCAGCGTCCATCGACGGCATCGCCCCGGAAGGATATTCGCGCATGGACATCGCCATTTCCATGGCGCCGGTGGCAGAATGATAGTCATCAGCTTGGTATAATACCGAGCCTTCCTGCCATATCACGGTGGTATGCGCCCCGTCCGGCGCATTCAACACTTCGAGCACCCCGCGGGTCTCCGGCAACAAATGACGGTGCAGATATAGCACCACCTCTTGCGCCTTTTGCACATCCCCTAAGACAGATCCTCCCACCACTTCTAACGTCCAGTCGCCTTCGTGCCACTCGACCAGTCCACTATTCCAACGAGTTCCTGTCAACCCGGTTCCGAGATTCACCGTTTGGGGCGCCGAAGACGGTGGTTGAATATAGAGCAACTGATGCAAGGTGGCAGCGGCTCCACTCGGGGAACCATATTCTGTGGCGCCAAATCCGCCAAGCACATCTGCTAAACCACCGTTAACGCCGGAGTCATCCTGGGGATTGTTTAAACCCATGGGTGTCTTGGTCAGCTGAAGATTCACCCGGTAGAACGTGGGGGAAGCGGTGGCTGATGCGGCAAGGTAGCGAGAGGTCGCAGGAATCGCAATGGTTTCCGGGGCTTGCAAGGCCACTTGAGTATGCACTTTTACGTAATTCATGGCCTGCATCACAACCGGATTAAAGGGTCCCGTCACCGTTGGCGCTGTTGTTGTGACCACAGACGTTTTAATCGCGGATGTCCCATTTGGTTGGCTTGCAAGATTTGGTGAAGGAGACGTAGGACGCGGGGTCGCCGTCGACTTGTTGCGTGCGGGCGATGTTTGGGTTCGTGACGCGGCTTTGTTCGGTTGCGGTGGCACGGCCTGATGCGTAGCACCGCATCCGGTCAAAACCCAGCCGCATGCCGCGCCCACCGCCACCAAACTGAAAGTCTTCATCATTTCGCACCTCCGATTTCTGCAATATAGAACGTAGTGCACCCGTTGGAGGTTACACACAACGTCTTCTGCTCCCCCTTGGCTAATCACGGCGCCACGATTACGGAAAAAGCGCTATACTTCTCAAGAGAATAACCAGGTCCAGCCTAGGACCCCAAGTAAAAAACGAATGCATCGTCTGCAGGAGCCGCACGTCTTTGCCCTCAGATGAACCCGAAGGAGCTGACCGATGCCGAATCCCAATGCGCTTTTGACTTCGTTTAAAGAAACGTCCCATCAAATCAGCGGCCATGGCCGCCGGCGAGTCCAGATATTAAAAGAAGCGTTAGCGGACACTGAGGAAATGACGGACGCGGACTATTATGGTCAAGGCGTGATCATCGAGGAGTTTCAGAACAAAATCGCCGAGTACTTGGGTAAAGAGAGTGCCGTATTTTTTCCTAGCGGGACCATGGCACAGCAAATTGCCTTGCGCATTTGGTGCGACCAAAAAAATCTTCACAAAGTTGCGTACCATCCCCTATGCCATTTAGAAATTCACGAAGAAGGCGGATTGCGCCACCTTCACCATATTGAGCCGATCCTCGTTGGTGCCCCCGATCGCCTCATCGACCTAGCGGACGTCGTCAACTTGCCTGAATCCGTCGCTGTTTTACTGCTCGAGTTACCACAACGGGAAATTGGCGGTCAACTCCCCCCGTTCGAAACGCTCCAAGACATCGCCCATGTCTGCCGTGAGCGAGGCATCGTTCTGCACTTAGATGGCGCACGGCTGTTCGAGGTGTTGCCCTATTACCAAAAAACTGCGGCTGAGGTGTCTGCCCTCTTTGAGAGCGTCTATGTATCCTTTTACAAAGGGATCGGTGGCATTGCAGGAGCCATCTTGGCCGGACCTAAGCCATTCACAGATCAGGCAAAAATATGGAAACGCCGCCATGGCGGCGACCTCATCAGTTTATATCCGTACATTCTATCCGCCGACTACTTTTTTCATCGGCGTGTCAACAACATGGCCCGTTATTACGCCCAAGCGCAAGAGTTAGCCGCACGCTTTAATCGTTTACAAGGCGTTTGGACTATGCCTTTGGTCCCTGTCAGCAATATGTTTCATGTCTACATCGACTTGCCCAAGGAACAGGTCGAGGCGATATTAGAGCAGCTTCACCGCGCATCCGCCATCGGTCTGACAGGAGTTTTACGCGAACAGGGAACCCACAGCCGCTCTTTTGAGGTCAGTGTGGGTGACCAGCTCGGCATGATTCCTGAGCTAGCCTTACGCGATCTCTTTGACCAATTCAATACGTTGCTATTGGACGCGGTGCGCACCAAGGAATCCGTTGACTAGCGTTGGCCCCTAAAAAGGGCCCCGGTAACCAATCTTACCGGGGCTCCCGTCCCATTTAGGACATTGCTTCGTCTTCCAACAGCTCGTGGCGCAATAGACCCAATATCATTTGATCCATAGGCTGCCCGTTAACTCGTAACGCTTCACGTAAGCGTCCTTCCACTTGAAATCCGACTTTAGCATAGGCCTTCAAGGCACGGACATTGCCAGGCCACGTGTCTAATTGTATGCGGCGCAGTCCAAATCGCTGAAACAGAAAGCGACACATCGTTCGAACTGCATCCGTCCCATATCCCTTGCCCCAGTAAGATTTATTCCCAATCAGAATCCCTAGAACGGCGCTGCCTGCCACAACATCCATATCCCGATAACTGACTTCACCGATAAAGTCATCGTCATCCGTAAATATTCCCAAACAGCCAGATACTAGGTGATGGTCCACTAAAATACTCTGCTCGAATGCCGCCATAAATGCTTCTTCCGGTACAAGGCTAGACGCATATGACTCTCCCGTAGCCCAAAACATGACTTCAGGGTCGAGACGCCAATGGTAATACGTACGCCACATATCGCGGGTAAAAGGACGCAGGGTGATTCGGGTTCCTTGGATCAAGCAAAATGCCTCCCACGAGAGGTCCTGACCGCTGCCACACCGAAGAAATTGAGGATAATGCCCCGTGACCTACAATCTCACACTCTCTCTAATTTTTTATGACTCATGGATCCTTCCGGTCTTAAGTTCTTTAGGCATACCACGCTTTGCATCATGGCCATCCCTCCCCCATTCGGTATTTGTAGGATATTCATTGAGTTCATAAAAAACAAGGCCCAAGCAATCAGGCGGTCCCTAAGCACTATTACATCGATGTCATCTGGTCTTGTAATGCAATGAATTGTTCGAGAAGCGGCGTCAAATCCGTGCGGATTGTTTCCCGCACCGCAACAAATCAATTCCACCATAATGGTGAACTCGATGGCGTAAGCCAATCATGTCACGCCACAAGATGTGTGAGTATCGATCTTTTAAGCGCCAGCTCAACTGGCTCGGTCCGCAGTGTAAAATCGTGGTAAACGCATCAACCATGGTTTCGATGATGACCTCATCATCCCGCGGGGCGCTCAAACGCAGATACTCCTTCGTGTTGAATCTTCGGTTGCAATTTTGGGAGAATTTCCGCCCAGGTCGACAGAGCGGCCCAAAATCTCAGCCATCTGTTCCTCAAGACGACTTAACAATCGCCCGTTGTACTCCGCCAGCCCGCGGGCCGATTTCGAGGAAAAGGATGCCTGACTCCGGTCTTGGGGGATCAAAAACTATCCAAACGTTAGGCCAGGCCCCCATCGAATGAAAGTGGACTCTTTTTCGAATTTTTGACGCGAAATCTCGGCAACAGGCTCAGAACGGCGAGGCATGTGCGAACATGGTTGCACAGAACAACCTCCGTGGCGGTGCCAAGCATCGCCCCACTGAGCATTGCGCTCCTCCCTTCGATTATGATCCCCGTCGCGCATGTCTGTTGACCGCCGTTTCCTTCTCTGTGCGTAACCAATTCGCTCCATCCGTCGTTGTTTAAGCAGATGAGTCAGACGGCTTGAGACGCGCCTCGGGGAGGCATTCTAATGAGACGACACGTTTCAATCGTTGCGACCGTGGCCGTTGGTGTGTTCTCGCTTGCGGGATGCGGAGTCAGTCGCCACCTCGCAGCCAATCCGACGGGCAATGGAACGGTCCGCGTTTCGCATATCGTTCCCCGCAACGGATTGAAGCTACCGAGGTCGACGACGCCCTCTTCGACAGGGAGCACCACCGTAACCACCACCACGCATGGCCATTCCACGGGGACCCTCAAAGTGACCATTGTGCATAGCGCCGTGGCTGCCGGCGCAGACGGCGGCGTTATCCATTTTACAATATTGGCCATTCGCCCGTATCGCTCCGCGGATGGTCCACCGTCGTCGGTATTACGGCCTCCGGGAACCAATCTCATCTTGCCGTTCGCCGTGATTCGACCATGTTTGGGCCCTACTTTGGGCACGGTATCCCGAACGTACCCACAGTTACCCTGAAACCCGGGCGTTCGGCCGAAGAGACATTCATCGGGTCTGATATGCCGGGTCAGAACGGCAAGGCAGCTACAATCTATCACCAATTACGGATTACGCCGCCGGGCAGTACGCGATCGTTTGTGGTGTCGGCGTGGCTACCCTATGCCGACGCTTATTTCTCCTCCAGTTCCGGTATCGAAGTGTCTGTGATTGCACGGACTAAAGAGTTTAATCCGTAGCCCGAGCTGCGATTCGATATTTCGACGATCCTTGCGGTTTACTCTAGTTAGGCGATTGGCCAAACGGTTCTCAAAGCGCTTCCCTGCTGTCGCCGGATGGTAACAACCGTCGCGTCTTATTCACGCCCGTGACGGACCTACACCATCGATCCCGAGCCCCTGTCGACTACCCCGTATCACACGCGGAAAACGGAGCCGCGTGCGGGCCTGTCAAAAGGAGTGTCTGCTCAGAAGGATTGTACGCAATGTAAACGCAGTTATCGGCTACAGTGGTGGCGACACTTTGCCGACACTTTTTGAAGTCCGAAAAGTGTGATGGCCCAAGGGATTGGCGAAATCTCCACAAGATCGCGGTGAAATTCTGACAAAATGCGCCAAACGCGGAAGGACAGCTGGGTACGACACGAGTGAAGACTGTGTCGACGGCATGCGCAGACACGATAGGTCACTACCCATTGGGGAAGACGAGGATGAGGATGAACAAAACCGGGAAGGGGACCCTATTTCAATCACAGAATACAGATACTCTTTCTTTTTAGGTGGATTGTTAAGACAACGGGAAGAGTACTTCTTGGGGAACCTTCGAATGTTTGAGACGTCCAAATAGAAAAATACCTAAAGACCCATTCAAGCTCGGAATATCTTACAGTCCAGAATAAAACTAAGCGACGGAATAAATGGCTAGGATAAAAAATTGAAGAGGATAACTGGTGGAGACGAGGGGAGTCGAACCCCTGACCTCTAGAGTGCGATTCTAGCGCTCTCCCAACTGAGCTACGCCCCCAGTGCATTGCCTATTATAGTGGCCTGTTCGAGTTCTGTCAACAAAAAGGTGCCGTCTTTTTGCGTCATAAAATGGACGTGAACTACTCCGCATAGGTTGGACGCAATGTGGACATCTTATGCTTTAACAATGCCTAGTAAACTTGAACGAGGCCCCATACATTGCCAAAAGGATCAGTCATTTGACAGACCCAACGTTGGTCCACCCCAAAAATTGGCCCACGAAACAGCCCACAGCCTTTGGACTGTAGCTGCGCGATACTCTGATGGATATCCGCCACCCGCCAATAAGGCACAGGCCCTGTTGAACGGGTCGGCGTTTTGTCATCGTATGGGTGAAGCCCAATGCTCACCCCACAGAGTCGAAATGCACAATAGTGGGGGTCATCAAAAACGGGGTCGACTCCTAAAAAATCCGCGTACCACGGTTTAGCACTTTGCACGTCCGGCACAAATAACAAAATTTCTTCAAGGCCGAGAAAAAGACTCATGGACCCCTCCTATGCCAAACGCATGGCATTTTAGTATAGCGGGCGGCCCGCAGCCAATGCCATGATGGTGTAAAAAGCGCGGTAAACCTCTAGCATGCTGTGAGATGTATACTGCACCGTACGTCCCCCGGTGCGTTGGGTGCCCGGGCAATACGTGGCACGGTCGGCCATATCCGTCGTCATCACCGTCACTTCTAAGGTCACAGGTGTATCAGGAATAAAGGGAGACAAGCGCCCACTGTGCCACTTCGCTAACGCATCATGTACGCCTTGACGCAAAGCCATCGCACTTTCCAAGCCACTTAACAGGTGGGCTGCCCGTCTGTTGGTGGCTGTTTTCACGCTCACCGCAGTGACCCATGGCAGCAATTGCGACGCTTCGGCACACACTTTGTCATCGCCACTGACGAAGCCGACTGGGACCTGATAATGACCGGCCACGGCAGCATTCAGCCCCGTTTCCCCGACTTCCACGCCATTGAGCCGCACTTGAAAAATCTCGCCTGAATAGGTATGGTCCATCACGGCCTGCGGCGTTCCCGCCATAGCGTGATAGCCGACAAAGAATGCCACATCCGCCTGATCTACACCTTGCACCATCGACCACGGCTTACCCCCGCCTGAGATTAACGTCACCCCTTGCGGCATCGACGACCATAGCACATTGAGCATCCCATCGTGGGAATCATTGACGACAATGCCTGTCACTGCAGGGTCCTCTTGCACAGCACCAATAACCGTCGTGATATCTTGCATCAAGTAGTGCACGGCTTGGCTGTAACGCTGCCCCTGAGGAAGTAATTGGTCACGGTCCACAATCCCGCTGATGCCCTCCATATCGACAGAGATCCATACCTTCACGTCTATCCCTTCCTTTCCGGGTCGGCGGACAGCCACGGCCAGAACCCCGTGCGCCCCGTGATTTTATTATTCCGGTAAAACACAATGCCCTTCAGCCACTCCCGTTCTGTCCCCGTTTCTGACACAGACCACGTGAGGTCCACATGGTCTGCCGATGGCGTTACCAGCAGTCCCGGATCATCTCCGCCCTGCATTCCAGACGTCCACCCCGAAAACTCTAGACCCTTTCCCCACGCATACACGACGACCCGCGCGGACCATAGTCCCTCGAGTTTGACCCTGCATTGCACATGGTCCTGCCCTTGCCTATGTCGCCAACGGCTAGCCACAATACCATAATCACGACGCAAAAATTTCGTCAAAGACTCGGCCCGTGGCTGGGGCCAGACCGCTTCCTGATCAACGACCGTAGGCGTGACACGGCCGAAAACCTCCGTCTTACGCGCGAAAGCCAGAAGAAAGGGCTTGATTAATTCCACTTGACTCTCATAAGACAGCAGCGAGACCCTTTTGGCTTCAACCGTCGGGGCGTCATAGCCAAACTCCTCCCAGCGCAAACCAGGATAGGTGGTAAGCGAAGGTGGAACCTCCTGACGCATTTCCGGGCGATATGCTAAAGGCAAGGGCCACCCATTCCAATGCACCAAATATCCCAAATGTACCGTATGCTCCGCCCACGACAAACCTTGGGCGCGGCACGCCATCAGGGCGAGGCTCCCAAAAGCCGATGTCGCCCAGTGGTCGGGGTGCTGGTCCAGCATAAGGGGGGTAACCACCCAATCAGGCTGAATCTCGGTGAACAGTCGAATAATGGCATTCAGTAATTCGGCCCCGGTATAAGGGGTGCCGTAAGTGGGTGACTCGATGTACGGACCGCGGCTGCAACCCGTGGTCGGGCTGACGAATAAAGCGGCCGCATCATAATGCAAAAACAAATGATCCAGGCCTCCATCAGGAAACCCTAAAAAGATCACCCGTTCTTTAGGCACTCCCAAGGCCGCCATGGCTTTTTGCGCCTCAATTTGGCGCTCATAACCTAGGTGAATGTATTCTTCCGACGTAACGGTCAGCGAAAGATAATAGCGTTCGGCATCTTGTACAAAGCCGTCACCAGAGGTCATCAAAACGACATAGACATCATAGCCCTGCCGCACTGCCTGATGGATAAAACCACCCGCGCCTAATGCCTCGTCATCAGGATGAGGCGCCATCACCAAGACCCGCCGCCGTCCTGCCATCTTACGCTCGGTCGATGACAAGTAAGACGTCATTGGCGTCGACTGCACTGCCTTTTTGAACCTTTACGCTCTTGACGCGTCCTGGCACCGGTGACGTGACCTCATTTTCCATCTTCATCGCTTCCAAAATCACCAACACCTGCCCGACCTCGACCGAACTTCCTTCTTGCACTTTGACGTCGAGGACAGATCCCGGCAACGGCGCCTCGATGATCGTCTCCCCATCTTGGGAGACGACAGCAGCTGGCTTCCGCGCAGGTTCCGCCGACGCTTTGGGCTCCCTAACCGGGGCAGGCTGCGCGGAGACTTCCTGACGCGGAGCGCTGGCCTCTTTGACTTCTTCCGCCTCTACTTCATATAGAACCCCATTCACTCGAATTCGAAACTTGCGTACCGCCATCTCCTGTGCCTCCTCCACCAAATTGCATGTCATTAAACCCTTGTGTTCGTTACCAACCAACCCATCGCCATTCCGAAGGCTGGGGCCAGACTTCGCGAATCTTCACGGTGAATGCCGTCTGTTCTCGTTCATCTTCCATCATGAGCGCGACAGCCATCATGACCGCGGCGAGGTCATCGGGCCTTGTCGATTCCGGCATAATATCCTCCCTTCACCGCGTTACAGCGGCATATTGCCATGGCGTTTATGCGGACGATCATCGCGTTTGTTTTGCAGCGCCATCAGCGCTTGTGCAATATGTCCTCGCGTCTGCGCGGGTTCAATCACCGCATCCACAAAACCACGTGCCGCCGCCACATACGGATTGGCAAACTCTTCTCGGTACTCTTCAGCCTTTGTACGGCGCATCGCCTGGGGATCTTCTGCGGCATTGATATCTTCACGAAAAATAATATTGGCGGCCCCTTCCGGTCCCATAACCGCTATCTCTGCCGTCGGCCAGGCAAAGACCCAGTCTGCCCCCAGTGAGCGGCTACACATCGCCAAATAGGCCCCTCCGTAAGCTTTGCGCAAGATCACCGTCACCTTGGGAACCGTCGCCTCGGCATAGGCATACAAGACTTTGGCGCCATGGCGAATGATCCCGCCAAACTCTTGGGCGGTTCCTGGCAAATAACCTGGCGTGTCCACAAAGGTGACCAGCGGAATATTAAAACTGTCACACAGTCTTACAAACCGCGCCAGTTTGTCCGAAGCATTGATATCCATCGTGCCTGCCAACACGCGGGGCTGATTGGCACAAATGCCGACCGAATGTCCGCCAATGCGCGCCAATCCAATCACAATATTGTCAGCATAGCCGTTTTGAATTTCTAAAAAGGAGTCCGGATCCACAACACTCGCAATGATGCGCTTCACATCATAGGGCTTATTCGGGTCCAAAGGCACCGTCTCGGCCAACGCCTCATCCATGCGGTCCAAAGGATCCGTGCACGCCGTGACAGGCGGCAGCTCACGGTTATTGTTCGGCAAATAGCTCAAAATCGTACGGACTAGTGCCAAGGCTTCGGCATCATCAGCCGCGGCCATATGAGCCACGCCGGATTTGCGAATTTGAGCCTGAGCTCCTCCAATTTGCTCCCCGGTCACATTTTCTCCCGTCACCGTCTTAATGACTTGAGGACCAGTAATGAACATCTGTCCTGTATGTTCGACCATTACAATAAGGTCCGTCAGCGCTGGGGAATAGACTGCCCCGCCGGCACTTGGCCCCATAATCACCGTAATTTGGGGAATAACGCCTGAAGACCAGGTGTTGCGCTTGAAAATCTCCCCATAGCCAGAGAGCGCATCCACGCCTTCTTGAATGCGTGCCCCACCCGAGTCATTTAATCCGATAATCGGAGCTCCGGTTTTGAGCGCTAAATCCTGCAAACGGACAATTTTTTGAGCATGCATCTCGCCAAGTGAACCACCCGCGGAAGTGAAGTCTTGCGAGAACACATAGACCACGCGGCCGTGAATACGCCCTACACCTGTCACCACGGCATCTGCTGGAATCTCTTGCTGATCCATGCCAAATGCCCGAGCGCGGTGGCGGACATGCGCGCCAATTTCCTCAAATGAGTCCGGATCAAGCAACGCGGCCACCCGTTCGCGCGCCGTCATCTTCCCTGCCGCATGTTGACGAGCAATGCGGCTAGGTCCCCCCATTCCGACAATCGCTGCTTGGCGTCGCCGCAACTCTTCTAAGGGTTCCTTGTCCACCACAAAACCTCCTGAAAAGGGCCCAAACAGCGGGCCCTTGTGTTTACTTCAACCAGCCCCGATAACGCATCGCCTGCGCAATGCGTTCCACCGCCACTAAATAGGCAGCCTTTCGCAACGTCACCCCAAAACGTTCATGCATGGTATGCATTTCGGCCATGGCGCGGGACATATATTCTTCCAGGCGGCGGTTAACCTCGTCTTCGCTCCAATAAAATCGTGTCTGATTTTGCACCCACTCGAAATAGGAAACCGTCACGCCGCCAGAGTTACCAAGAACGTCGGGAATGACCATAATGCCTTTATCAAACAAAATGCGATCGGCCTCAGGCGTTGTGGGCCCATTGGCCCCCTCTCCCACAATGCGCGCCCGAATCTTGCCCGCATTGTCCGCTGTAATCTGGTTTTCCAACGCTGCTGGAAAGAGAATGTCAACGGGCAACTCGAGCAGTTCCTCATTGGAGATGGGTTCTGCACCCGGGAATCCTGTAAGAAAGCGGTGCACTCTTTGGTATTCCAATAACTCAGGAATATTAATGCCACTGGGATTGTACAAGCCGCCATCCTTGTCCGAGATGGCTAACACCTTGGCTCCCATAGCATAGGCAATATCGGCCGCCACCGACCCGACATTGCCAAATCCCTGAATAGCAATCTGGCTTTTGGCAAAATCGATGCCCAGTTCTGTGGCCAACTGTTTTGTAGCAAATACTAAACCACGACCAGTGGCCGCAACGCGTCCTGCCGATCCCCCAATTACCATCGGTTTGCCCGTAATCAAGCCAAACGTGTTTTCCCCACGTATCCGCGAATATTCATCAACCATCCACGCCATAATCTGAGGATTCGTGGAGACATCTGGTGCCGGAATATCCTTATCGGGACCAATGACCAAACTGACGGCACGAATGTACTCGCGGCTGAGGCGCTCAAGTTCGTGGTCGGACAACTGATCCACGTCGCAGGCAATTCCTCCTTTGGCACCGCCATAAGGCAATCCAAGCAATGCGCATTTCACACTCATCCACATGGCGAGCGCCTTGACTTCATCCATGTTGACTGCCGTGTGAAAGCGCAAGCCGCCTTTGGTCGGTCCCAAAGCATCATTGTGCTGCACACGGTATCCGTTGAAGACTTGTAAATTGCCATCGTCCCGTATAAAAGGGACTGCCACTTCGAATGATCGGAGTGGCTGTTTGAGAATTTCATAAACGGCTGGCTCTAACCCTAGCGTATCCACGGCCTCTTTAAACGCCTGTTGTGCCCGCAAGTACGGGTTAAGTGACGAATCCGCCACTGTTTCCGCCTCCCCCAGTGTGTCTCATCGAATCCGGTCTGGTCCCGAATTCGCCCGTATTATAGCACACCTTAGAGAGAAAACCGGAATTGCTCAAGCGTCTTGATATTTTCCGCCGATTCCTGTTTTGAGGACTTTAATCTTGACATCGTCCGCGATCTTCAGAACGACCACTTTGTCATCAATAGAGGCCACCGTACCAATCAGACCGCCTACCGTTACCACTTGATCGCCCTTTTGCAAGCTGTTTTGCAGCTTTTGCCGATTTTTTTGATTCCGTGATTGCTGCATGAACATCCAAATCGTCATGCCGATCAGTACGGCGAAAAAAACCCAGTACAGTGTGCTCGTGCCATGCGTTGTATGCGTGGTCATCTCCCCATTTCCTGTCAGTCATTTCTGCGCCTTATTGTGGCAGATTTTCCTAAGACTTCGCAAGTCTAACGTTTCCATTTGGCATAACCTTGGATATGAGCCAAGGGGTGTAAGGCGAAATGTCCCCGGGATAACGGCCGGTGTATCCACCCTGGTGGCAGCGCGTGTCCTGTCACAGCGGCTGCCGGAGCAGGCTTTGGCACGATCGGAACAATGTGTTGCCTAATGGCCGAATGACGGGTAAAAAGAGCGCTAGATACCGGCGCTTTAACCCGAATTCCTGGTGCTACGGGCTCTTCCAAGGGATGTCCCAACTTGTGATGGGGGTTGTGCAAGATGGGTTCTACTAAAGATTGCAAGGGTTTGCTCATGGGAACCGGACTGGCCCAAGGCACATGGTGTTTGGCCCCTTGGACCTCGCTCCACAGCAATGTGCGTCCCACAGAACTGGGTTGCCGCGCAATGGCCGTTAAGGAGGAATGACTGACGGCCGAGACAACCACTAGCCGCCCTTGCCACAATCCGCTTTGTTGCAACAGGTGACGCTCAGTGGTTTGCACCTGCGCAAACCAGGTTTGGCGCTGCACGCCAAAGGCAGCCGCCAACACGACAAACGGATGGTGTGCGTTGAGGTAGCCGTCTTTGCGGGCTTGGCGGGTTAAGTCAGCCACCGCGCGGACAATGGGCAGCCCGGTAATCGGAATTTGGGAGAGCACACGACGGCCCCTCGCATCTTTCCCACTGGCGCTGACCACAATGTGGTTGGGGCCCGCGACCACCATGCTCATGCTCGAATTCATGTCCAAGCTCACAACCGCCGTGGCTTTCAGCGGTGTGGGAGACTGTGGGCCGTGAGTCAAAAGAAGGGCTAATGCGCCCACCGCGGCCGCAACGCCCCACAGCGCCCGCTGCCATGGCGAGTGCTCGGGGAGACGATATTCCTGGCCCACCTCTAGATGATGCCTTAACATGCGCACGCGCTTAAACTGCCCCCCGGGCAATAGGAGTGTCACATGGTGAGGTTCTACCGCAATAACCAGCGCCTGACGGTGCAAGACGTTATTCATCTTGTATTCGCCCCCGCACATAGTGTTGCAAGTAGGGCCAGTCCGAAACTAAAATCAGCGTAATCGCAATAATGTACTTGCGGTGCCGTTCAATGACTTTGCGGCTTATCCCCGTCTCCAACACTAAGTCCTTAATCGGTAACTCCTTACGCGTCCAAAAATATTCTCGGTGCCGGGCACTATGCGCAATGTGATGACTCACGGCGATCGCACGCTGGCGCGCATCTTGGTGCCGTGGAGAAATTTTGGGTAACTCGGCTACATGCATCCCAAACGCATGAAGTGCCTGTTCCAATTCCGCAATTTCCTGCACCCTCACCTCTTGGCTCAGCTTGTCGCGCCACACTCGGTGAGCCATGAAGTCAATCTGTGTTTGCAACACATGCCCTTGGGGATCCTCGTGTTCGAGTTCGCTCAGCAAGACCTCCGCCGGCCCCGAATTTTTCTTCCGGTAATAATCGATCAAGCGGCGCTTAATCACTGTCTGGGCAAATCCCACAAAACTGCCCTTGGTCTTGGTGTATGCGCCAATGGCTTCATTGAATGCCAACATCGCCACCGAAATTTCCTCATCAACGCCTTGATGCAGATAGCGGCCCGCTACCTTGCTAGCGGTCTTTAAGATGAACGGAACATATTCCGAAATGAGTTGATCTCTAGCGGCCACATCGCCGCTTGATGCGCGTGCGAGCAGAGAAATCGAGACATTGGCCGCTGGATCCGACCGCATTCCCACTCCCCCTCTCCTCATGCTCTGGTCTATTCGTCCGTTAACTCCGGTTCGGCCGGCAAGCCCAAATGCAAATATGCCCGGCGGGTTAGAATGCGCCCACGTGGCGTACGTTGTAAAAATCCCTGTTGCAGCAAATAGGGCTCGACGACTTCTTCAATTGTGCCGCTTTCTTCTCCGACCGCAGCCGACAAGGTTTCTAGGCCCACCGGGCCGCCATGATAGCGTTCCGCAATCGACACCAACAGGCGCCGATCCACTTGATCGAGCCCCATCGGATCGACGGCCAATAGTTCCAATGCCTCGGTAGCTAGGACAAGCGAAACCTGTCCGTCTCCCCGCACCTGCGCATAATCCCGAATCCGCTTTAGCAACCGATTGGCAATGCGAGGCGTGCCCCGGCTCCGCCGCGCAATCTCATAGGCCGCATCCGGATGCATAGGAATCCCTAAAACCCGCGCAGAACGGTCCACAATGTGAGCGAGCTCTTCGGGATGATAGAAATCGAGATGCAACAGCACCCCAAAACGGTCCCGCAACGGCGACGCCAACATGCCAGGCCGCGTCGTCGCCCCAACTAAGGTGAACCGGGGCAAGTCGAGACGGACCGACCGCGCCCCAGGTCCTTTTCCCAAGACCAAATCCAGGGCAAAATCTTCCATGGCCGGGTACAGCACTTCTTCAACGGGACGGGACAGACGGTGGATTTCATCAATAAACAACACTTCGCGATCATCAATATTCGTTAAAATGGAGGCGAGATCGCCGGGTCGTTCAATCGCCGGCCCCGATGTATAGCGGATGCCGACGCCGAGTTCGTTGGCAATAATATGGGCCAGTGTGGTTTTTCCCAAACCCGGCGGGCCGTATAACAACACATGGTCCAACGGCTCTTTGCGTGCTAGACTCGCTTCGATAAAGATGGACAGTTTCTCTTTGAGTTCCTCTTGGCCGATATACTCCTTGAGCCGATCGGGGCGCAGTGTCCCTTCTGTCTCAGCCTCTGCCCCCGAATGACCAGAGACTACCCGGTCTTGCATCGTCCTTGCCCCCTTTATCGCCTGTCAAGCGTACGCAATGCCTCACGAATCCGGTCAGCCAAATCTCCTTCGGCCGCCGTTTGCCGAGACGCCGCCTGGGCTTCCTCCAAGGAATAGCCAAGAGCCATTAACGCTTCCCCCACGTCATCGAGTTTGACCGAGCGGGGCAAAGATGGCCCAGCGTTCGGAGAGTGGCGGCGGGGCTTGTTCTGCCATTTTCCCGAAAGCTCCAACAAAATACGCTGGGCCAATTTGGCTCCCACTCCTGGCGCATCCTTGATGGTTTGCCATTGTTCTTGAGAAATCGCCTCTTCCAGGCCATCGACGCCTAGTACCCCGAGCACGGATAAGGCGGTCTTAATGCCCATGCCCCCCACCGCAATCAGGTCCAAAAACGTTTCCCGCTCCTCGACCTCCAAAAAGCCAATCAACCGCCAATTGTCTTCTCGCACCACCAAGTGGGTATAGAGATGGACGGGGTTTTGGACGTCCGGCAGTGCTGCCAAGGCCCGTTTCGACATATCCACCCGAAATCCAATACCGTGAACATCCACCACACACGCATCGTCATCTTTGTGGACAATTTTGCCGGTTAGTTCGCTTATCATCGCAGCACCTCCCGGAATTTCACCCATTCCAACCCCGTCATCGCAATCGCTAACGCATCGGCGACATCGTCGGGCTTGGGCACGGCCTCCAGATGCAACAACCGCGTGACCATCATCTGCACTTGGTGCTTGTCGGCCCGGCCATAGCCGGCCACTGTTTGCTTCACTTCCGCCGGTGAGATTTCGACAATAGGAATATTGCGCTGGCTCAAGGCCAAGAGCACCACCCCACGTGCCTGTCCCACCGCCAAGGCCGTTTTCGTGTTTTGCCCAAAAAAAAGTTTCTCCACCGCCCCATATTCCGGCTGATACCGGTCAATCACAGCGATGAGCCCCTCATACAGATGTTTTAGGCGCTCGGGTGCGGACAACGTGGAGGAAGTCAGCACAGCCCCGTAATCATGGGCCAAGGGCTCATGGCGCACTTTGTCAATAATGCCCCACCCGCATATGGCCGTGCCCGGGTCAATTCCTAACATCCGCATAACACACCCGCTTCCACAATGTCCCTGCGCTGCTTATAGCGTCTTGCTTTGTTAAATACCACAGCGGCAGGGAAAAATCCTCTATTTTTTGTCAGGACATATGTTCTATGCGACTTTAGGGCATGCGCTGCGTTTATGCCAAGAAGGAAAAATACGCCATTGTTCTCCCCACCTATGGGGTGAAAGACTTCTGGCGCCCGTCTATGAAAAGCGGCTTACTGGGGCGTAAGCCCCAGTCACGCTTGGGTCTCACAAAAAACCCTTATTAGGCTTCGTCCATCTCAAAGTCTTCTGGGAACTCCGCGTTAAAGAAGACTTTTTCGACATCATCATGGTCTTCTAGTAAATCAATCAGGTCTAACAGTTTGTGGGCATCGTCACTGCTCACTTCGGTCGTCGTTTTCGGCAATTGCACTAATTCCACATCATCCACTTTAATGCCTTGGCTTTCAAACGATTCCCGCACCTGATCCAGCACATCAGGAGCCGTGAGGACGACAAATTCCCCGTCTTCTCGGCGCAAATCGTCTGCCCCCGCCTCAATCGCCACATCGAGCAATTCCTCTTCGCTCTTGTTCGTCTCGGTAATGGTCAGTCGACCTTTGGACTCAAACATCCAGGCCACACAGCCTGTTTCCCCCAAAGCCCCTCCATGACGGGAAAAAATATGCCGCACTTCTCCCGCGGTGCGGTTACGGTTGTCCGTCAAGATTTGCAAGTAAACCGCCACACCGCCGGGCCCATAGCCCTCGTAGACCACTTCTTCGTAGTGCACGCCCTCTTCCTGACCGGTAGCCCGCCTAATGGCCCGGTCAATATTGGCTTGAGGCAAGTTGTTGTCTTTCGCTTTTTGGATAGCCAAGCGCAAGCGGAAATTCGTATCGGGATTGCCGCCTCCTCGCTTCGCCGCCGCCATAATCTCTTTGGTTAGGCGCGAGAAGACGGTCCCCTTCACCGCGTCCACTTTGGCCTTTTTGCGTTTAATATTGGCCCACTTCGAATGCCCCGACATCGTGCAGTCCTCCTTAAAAACAAGTACCGTCTCCTATTGTCTTTACGCCTCATTCAAAATGGCGAGTGATTGGCATGCGCCTGTCCCGCCCAAACGCCCGCGGAGTCACTTTAATCCCTACGGGAGCTTGACGCCTCTTGTATTCATTACGGTTCACCAACTTAACAACCAGATCTACAAGAGCCGGGTTTAAGTCACGGGCCTTTAACGCCTCCGGAGACAAGTCTTCTTCAATATAACCCTCTAAGATCTGATCTAATATATCATAAGGCGGCAAGCTATCTTCGTCCTTTTGATTAGGCCGCAACTCAGCACTCGGCGGCTTTGATATCACGCGCTTGGGGATACGCGTCCGCTCCTGATTGAGCCACCGCGCCAGGCGAAATACTTGGGTCTTTAGCACATCTTTCAATACAGCAAATCCCCCTGCCATATCTCCATAAAGAGTGCTATACCCCGTGGCCATTTCGCTTTTGTTTCCCGTGGTCAACACCAGCCAACCAAATTTATTCGACAACGCCATCAACAAAGTGCCGCGAATTCGTGCTTGGAGATTCTCTTCGGTTAAATCCAAAGCACGCCCCGCAAACACCGGCCCCAACTCATCCAAAAACGCCGTCATAATATCCTGAATCCCTAGCTCCCATGTCGCAATACCTAAATTCTTGGCAACCGCCAATGCGTCTTCCCGGCTCTCCGTCGACGTAATGATTGACGGCATCAACACCCCATGCACTCGCTCACTGCCTAAAGCATCCACAGCAATCGCCGCCGTCAAAGCGGAGTCAATGCCGCCTGACAAGCCAATGACTACGTCCTGAAAATGATTCTTCTCGACATAATCCGCGACCCCTAACACGAGAGCCTGATAAAGTTCGGCATCGTCTTCTAAAACCGGCGTACACGTGAGGTCATAGCGTGGAGCATCTAAATGGCCCAAGGAGCCTATGCGGACAACCCCTACCTGGTCAGAGACTGGGCCCAAGCGCCATCTTGGGTCGATAAATCGCCGGTGCTGACTAGGCGTCGCGTGCAGGGTCAACGACAATTCGTCTTCGTCAAAAGCGCGCGCTCTGGCGAGCACCTGGCCGTCGGGCCCAAATACCGCACTTTGCCCATCAAACACTAATTCGTCTTGCGCTCCCACCAAATTCGTCCACAGCAGATATGAGGCCACGTCATCCGCACGCGTAGCTAACATCCGTTCCCTGGCCGCCCGTTTTCCCCGAGAATAAGGTGATGCACTGATGTTGATTAAAAGATTGGCCCCTTGCCGCGCTTGATCTAAGTACGGACCGTCGGGATACCAGACGTCTTCACAGATGGATACCCCAATTTTCCAGGCGCCCGCATCAATAATTTCCGTCTCACGCCCCGGCGTAAAATATCTCGCCTCATCAAATACCCCATAATTGGGCAAATACTGTTTTTGCACCCGCGTCACCCAAGTCCCTTCGTGCGCCACCACCGCTGCGTTGAACAAGCCCCCATCGGCATAAGCATAGCCAAAAATCGCCATCAGTCCTTGCGAATGCCTGACCATTTCATCACAAGCCTGTTGCAGGGTTTCAAGAAAGTCTGCACGAAACAGCAAGTCTTCCGGCGGATATCCTGCAAGCGCCAATTCTGGGAACACGACGACATCGATGTGATCGCGCCGGGCCCGCTCCATGGCGGACAGCATACGCTGTAAATTTCCTGCGACGTCGCCCACCACACTATTCATTTGCACCAGACGCACATTGAGTTGCGTCATGCTTCCATCTCCCCCGATGCTAAAGTCCGCAACCATTGCGTCATGGCCAAACCCATCGCCACCATCGTCTGACCGCCTTCACCGCTCACAGGAATCACAAGGTCTGGACAACGCCCACTTGAGGCTATAAGACGAAGATTCATAGAGGTCTTGACGGCGGGCCTCTCTTTGACCTCTAAACCGGCGGCGCGCAAATAGCGAGCAGCCCACTCACTCCACGGGTCTGGCCCCGTCAGCCACACTGTTTCCGAGAGCAGGCGCAACTGTCCATCATAGCCAATCTCATCCATCAATATTTGGCGAGAAAACTTTTCAATCGTCCGGTTATCGAGCTCCATGCGTGCATTGCACCGCCTTCATGCCAATTTTCGTTACGGCTCCTTGCACCCCATCGACTAAAAATAGACCCTGTGGCCAATACTGGACATCGTCAGGATGCTCCCGCCACAACTCCCACAACGTCACCGCTTGGCCGGCCACAGCAAGTGTCAAAGTTCCTAACACCCCCGCTTCAAAGCACCGAGGACCTTGCTGCAATGTGCCAAATAAACAAAAAAGACACTGCGTCTTAGGAGAAAGCAGTGCAGACATCCCTTCCGCGCGAAGCGCCGAGGAGAAAATCCAGGGAGCACCGGTCTGAAACGACCATTGTTGAATGGCCATGCGCGCAGGCCAATTATCCGAGGCATCAAAAACGATATCGCAACCCGCTAATAAACGGGCCGCGTTGTCGTCCGTCAACGCCTCAACCCGCGCCGACAAACGCTCTGGCGCATAGCGCACAAGACATTTTGCTTTAAAGTCGCCAATATCCGTCTCGTTGAACCATGGCTGCCTAGGCAAATTGGACAAGGCGATGCGGTCGGCATCAATCACCCGTAACTCTTCGATCACCGGATCATGCGCCAACTGCATCGCCAGTGGCGATCCAATCGCGCCGCCCCCCACTATGGCTGCTCGCACTGTCCGCTCCCTCCATTTCCTCCCCGCTCAGCTCACGCTTTCATGCATCGCCCCAGTTCCTCTTTGGCTTCTGGTGTCCATAAATCCACCATATCATCCACATAACGCGAGGTGCGCACAAAGGTCTCATCATCCGATTGCCATAATGGAAACGGCAATAAGGCCGGATAGTTGGTAATAAACAAGCTGAGATCCGGAATGACGGCTAACGCATCAGCCCAAGCCTGACGCGCATCTGTCAGTTGTCCTTGAAGAAAATGTGCCAGTCCCACACTGTAAAATGCTTCGGGATAACGTGACAAGCTTTGTTGAAAACATTCTACAGCTTCTGTCGGACGATTCGCGCGTAGCTGCAGCATGCCCAGCAAGTAATAGCCATCTTGACCTATCGCCTCGGTATCCCAAGCAACTAACTCTTCCAACGGTTCGCAGGCTTCATCCCACAGTCCTTGACGAAACAAGGTCACGGCCAGATGATACAAGCCCCGCAAGTAGGGGCGAATGTTGACATCTTCCCAACTCGTATGGCGTTGGTGATGCGGCAAATCCTCCTGCGCTTGCGCAATAGCCATCTGAAACAATTCTTGCGCTTGTTCGAAATCGCCCCACGACAAATAGACCTGACCCAGGCCGTTTAAAGCATCTGCACGGTAAGGGTCGAGTTCAAGAGCCCGTCGAAAATGAACTTCTGCATTTTCCAGTTGGCCTTGCTCCATCTCTTGCCATCCTAACCGCTCTTCATCTTGCGCTACCATGCCCTCACTCCTTACACCGTAAACCGGTAATACCGGCGTCGGCCAATACGCATCCATGACCCCGCAGCGATGCTCAGGACATCTGTCACCGCTAAGCGATTGCCATCCAGCACCACGGCTCCTTGCTGCAATAACCGCCGTGCTTCTTGTTTGCTAGGCACATCGGGCATCGCTGCCACACACTCAATCGCCGACACCTGCCATGGATTGCTAGGCATCGCCACCGAAGGCATGTCCTCGGGCACTTGATGCTCGCGAAACTTGCGGTCAAAAGCCTCTTGTGCTGCCACCGCTGCGTCCTCGCCCGCAAATCGCGTCACCAGCCGTTTCGCTAAATCGGCCTTCACATCACGTGGATTCTCACTTTGCACCCGTTCTTCCCATACCGTGCGATTTTCTCCTAAGAGCAGCATGGCCCACCGGGTAATCAAGGTGTCGGGAATGGACATGATTTTGCCGTACATCTCCTCGGGGGGTTCACTGATGCCGACATAGTTCCCCAAACTTTTTCCCATGCGTCGAACGCCGTCGGTGCCTTCTAAAATCGGCAAGAAAATTCCGACCTCCGGCTCCAACCCATAGGCTTCTTGAATTTGACGGGCCGTCATGATATTGAATCGCTGATCGGTGCCGCCCAGTTCCACATCCGCCTTTAATGCTACGGAATCATAGCCCTGCATCAGGGGGTAGAGAAGTTCATGAAAATAGATGGGCACATGTTCAGTAAACCGATTATGAAAATCGTCTCGTTCTAACAAACGGGCAATCGTCATTTGACCCATGAGCCGAATCGTGTCGGCCAGCTGCATCGGCTCCAGCCATTCACTGTTGTAGCGTAAAGTCAGCCGGTCTGCATCTAAGATTTTGCGCGCCTGTTCAATATAAGTGGCGGCAAAAGCCTTGACTTCATCCGCCGTCAGTTGCTTGCGCGTAGCCGCGCGGTCTGTCGGATCTCCAATGCGGCCCGTCATGTCACCAATCAAAAAGACCACGGTATGGCCCAGTTCCTGGAATTGGCGGAGTTTCTCGATGACTACCGTATGCCCCAGGTGAATGTCAGGGGCCGTCGGATCTACCCCCAGCTTAACCGTCAAAGGGCGCCCCGTCGCCTGCGATTTCTCTAATTTCTCTTTGAGCAACGCGGGACTGACGACGTCATCGGTGCCGCTGATAAGCCAGTCCAATTGTTTATGAATGTCTTGCAAACCCAATCCTCCCTATTATCCTGCCGAGAGTATATCATACTGATAGATTGCCTAAAAATCTTACTCTCGGTCTCCCAACGTCGCGACCGTTACGCCGTCGCCCCCTTCACCGCGCTCGCCCAGTCGGTAGGTGCTGACCCTAGGGTCAGCCTTTAACAGCTGTCCAACAGCCTTGCGCAACACCCCGGTGCCTTTGCCGTGAATAATCCGGACTTGAAAGGCTCCGGCCAAGACCGCGTCATCGAGGTATTTGTCCACCACATCCACCATCTCATCGACCGTCATCCCGCGCACATCACACTCCATGTGAAGATTTTGCGCTTTGGCCGACGACAGCCCTTGATGGCGACCCGGCGATTTTCTCGTTCGCCCCGGTTGCGGAGCCTTAGCGGCCTCTAAATCCCCAACGGGCACCTTGACTCTCAGCGCCCCCACTTCGACCAACGCCACCTTGCCGTTGACCTCCAGGACCTGCCCAAGCCCTTCAAAGTCGCGCACGTGAACATAATCTCCTGCCTGCCAATGCCCTTCGGGACGCGCTTTCGTCGTTTCTAACTCTTGGGGCAAAATGCCCCGCCGCCGCCAAGTATCCCGCAAAGCCTCCACAGCGCGCGCCTGGTCTGGTCCTTGTTGATGGCGCACTTCTAAAATGGCTTCGGTCATCTGATCATGCAACTGGTCCAGTTCATGCCGCCACTGATCGCGAATCCGGCGCATTTCCTTTTCCCGTGTGTCAAGCCATTTGCGCCGCTCTTGTTCCAAGGCCAAGGTTTGGGCCGCTAAGGCGTCCGCTTGTTCGCGCACTTGCTGTTTGGCAGCACGCAACTCCATTTGCAAGTGATTGGCTTCTTCAATCACATCGGCCAAGGTCGTGCCTTCTTCATCCATTAAGGCCCGTGCCTGGTCAATCACCTCAGCCGGCATGCCTAGGCGCTGGGCAATATAGAGAGCATGCGAGCTGCCGGGTTGACCCATGATGAGATGGTACGTCGGTGTGAGGGTTTCGCGATTAAACGCCACTTGGGCATTTTCAACGTCCGGCAAGCGAAATCCCAGCAATTTCAAACGGCTGTAGTGCGTCGTAACAACCGCATAAACATGATGAGCGCGCAAGCGGTGAATCATGGCTTCGGCGAGGGCCGAACCTTCGTCGGGATCCGTTCCGGCCCCCAATTCGTCAATGAGACAAAGCGTCTTGTCGTCGGCAAATTCCATCATGGGAATCAGCCGCGCCATGTGGCTCGAAAAGGTGGACAAATTTTGCTCAATGCTCTGCTCATCGCCAATATCCACCCATATCCGGTCAAAGAGCGGAATCGTTGTCCCTGCGCGGCACGGCACCATCATACCGGCCAAAGCCAGACTCACAATCAAGCCGGTCGTTCTCAGCGCGACGGTCTTGCCTCCCGTATTGGGACCCGTAATAATTAAAATATGACGGGACTTGGCTAATGACAAATCGAGCGGGACCGGGTCTTCAATCAAGGGATGTCGGCCCTCGATAATCTGTAAATCTTCCCCGCCGATAATGGGCAGAACTGCCCCGGAGTGCTGGCCGTAGCGGACAATCCCCAACAGTTCATCAAGCCAAGCCAATGTCTGTTCTGTCACCACACAGTCATCGGCCACACTTCCGACCGTGCGGGACAACTCCGCGAGCAAGTGGCGAATTTCTTCATCTTCTTGATTGCGCAGTTCTGTCAATTGATTTTGTTTCTGCACAACCGGCATGGGCTCCACAAATACCGTTTGCCCACTAGATGACCGGTCATGCACAATTCCTGGCACTTGATTACGAAACATCGCCTTGACGGGCACCACACGGCGTCCAAATCGTAGGGTGACTACGGGATCTTGCAAAAACTCGGCCCAATGCCCCGAATGAATAATCCCATCGAGCAGGCGGTCAATCTCCGCCTCCGATTGTCTGATTTCACGGCGAATTTTTTGTAAAACAGGACTGGCGTGGTCCTTTACCTGTCCATGCTCGTCTAATATGCGAAAGATAGCCTGCGCGACGTAACCTAAGGACGGCAAGCGGGCAATGCGCTGTGCCAATAACGGCATGTCTTGATCATTTGTCCACGTACTAACCGCCTCGGCAACCTTCAGCGTCACCCCAATCCCTAACAATTCTTCGGGGTTCAACATTCCGCCTTTTTGCGCCCGCCGCACCAAATCCTTTAGAGGAATGGCGCCTTTGAGGGAGATCTCCAGCGTCTCGGCGTCACGCACCAGTCGCATGACTTCTTGCAAGGCATCATGCCGTTGGCGCAACGCAGCCTCGCTCAAATACCCCGCGTTGACAATGCGCTCATGGCCCATGGGCGTATCCGTCCAGGCGGCGACTTGCTGAAGCACGGCAGGAAACTGGACTAAATCGAGACTGATCCGCAGCCGGCTGTCCGCTATGGTATCAAGAGTGTTCACGTGCCCCTGCCTTTCTCTTCTCTAAAGATCTGTTAAACTCTTGCGTATGCACCTTTGGATTATAGCACCTGAAAAGGCCACTGCGTTTGCAGTGGCCTTTTCCCTGTCCCCAATCACGGTGTCTTATTCTTCACGCTGCGGTTACTACGCCACTGTTCTTGCATCGCCCGGACAAGTTCTTCATTTTGCTCTTGAAGATGGTACAAATCTTCCGCCATGTTCAAAAGCGCCAAGACAGCAATGCGGGAAATCCCAAGATGCGGATTTTTGGCGGCCAGAACCCGCAGGCGGCCATCCACATGGTGCGCGAGTGCCTGAATCACATCTTTGGGCAGGTCTCCTTTGAGAGAATACTCCTCGCCATAAATGGTCACGGTCGTCCGAATGGGTTCTGTCACACGCCTGCCTCCCTTGATTATTCTGTCTTTCTCCTCCTCTCGACAATACCGCTTTTTTCCTGTGCTGTCACGCCATAATCAGGCATTATTGGCGTATTTTTACACCGTAAGGGTCCAGCGACGACAGAATTTGCTGAATCGCGCGATCGACGTCCTCTTCCGTCAAGGTGACCTCGTCGGGTTGGAAGACAAAGCGCAAGGTCCATGATTCACCAAATGCACCCACATAATGGTCGATAGGCGTCATGCGGCGCAAAGCCGGTAGGGCCAGAGCGTTGACCACATCCACGATTTGCTGGTAGGCGATATTGGCTGGAACCACCAAGGACAAATCTCGCACGGCTTCGGGCAGACGTAAGGGCCTATGCATTTGGGAAGACACGGCGGCCGAAGACGGCAGAAGGTCGAGCCGCATGACCCAAACCGCTAGACGTTTGGCATGATAGCGCTGGGCTATGCGCGGTCGCACTTCGCCTAGATACCCGCACACCGTGCCGTTGCGATTCGTTAGTGCTAACGTCCGTCCGGGATGCAAATACGCTGGCGGCTCCTCGACCTGGCGCCATGTCAAGCCCATATCAGCGCGCACATTGACCCATTCCATCACGCCTTTCAAATCCAACACATGAGGGGCTTCAGGATGGGGATAAGCAGGTTGTCCCTCCAGGGTTTGGACAACGGCCAGCTCCGCTATCTCTTGACACCCGTCCGCATGCGATTGATAGACGGGCGCAATTTCGAACAGGCGTAGGGCTAGTCCCCGCCGGGCGCGGTTCGCCTCAACCGTTTCGAGCAGGCCCGGAAGCAATGACGTGCGCAAAATCCGCTCTTCGTCGCGCAAGGGATTACGCACGACAACCGCATCTGAGACCGTCATTTCTGCCCGGGCTAACCGCTCCGGTGACGTAAACGAACGCGTCACAACTTCCCAATATCCCGCCTCAGCCAGCAAATTCTTTAAAAATTCCAGGTACGCTTCGTGGCTGTTTTTTTGACCGGGTACGGCAGGCGCCAGAAACACCGAGGGCTTAATGGTTTCTAAGCCATACAGCCTTGCCACTTCTTCGGCTAAATCGTGACTGCCACTAACGTCGTGACGCGCATGAGGAATCACGACGTCGCCTGCAGCTGTCACGCCAAACCCCAGCCGTTCTAACCCTTGACGCAATTTGTCATCGGCCCAGTCGACCCCCAATAAACGCCGAATCTTGTCCGGTTCAAAGACAATTTGGCGAGCCGGGGCAATACGCCCCACCACTTGGCTCGGCCCAGTAGCCACAAAGAGTCCGGCCTCTTGTAACAATGCACGGTAGCGGTCTGGGGCGGTGTACACCGCCAAGGGGTCCGTGCCTTTGCCAAAATGCAGTGCCGCATCGGAAAAAATTTGATGCCGACGCATGGTTTGGAAAATGCGCGAGGAATCAAAATGCGCCGCCTCCAACAACACATGGCGCGTCTTTGAAGAAATCGCCGACCGGGTGCCGCCCATGACGCCTGCTAGGGCCAGTGCACCCACATCGTCCGCAATCACTAAGTCCTCAGGCCCTAATGTGCGCTCTTCCCCATCCAAAGTCTCAAGCCGCTCACCCGGATGCGCCAGACGCACGGTAATAGAGCCCTGGACGGTATCGCGGTCAAAGGCATGGAGCGGTTGGCCTATATCCCACAGCAAAAAGTTCGTGATATCTACGGCCGGAAAAATCACACGCTGGCCAATGGCGCGCAACAAGACTTGCATCCACAAAGGTGTTGGCGCGTCCGGTTGAATCTGAAATGCTACAAGCCCATAGAGCGGACAGTCATGAAGATCTAAAACGCGCGCCAACGCATCTTCCCCGTATTCAAAACCGCGACTGTGTTCGGTCAACGGCAAAGACAATGCGGCCGCCAATTCGCGAGCAATGGCCTGCATGCTTTGACCAAAGACGGCTAAATTGGGTGTGAGCTCCAACTCAAAGACGGTGTCTTGACCGCCAATGACGTCAATAAAGTGCGTCCCAAGCGGTTCGGGCCCTGACCAAATCCATAAATCTTGAGGCCCTTGGTCAAATCCCAATTCTTCCGCTGACAGCAACATGCCTGGTGAAAGGATGCCGCGCATGCGAACCGCTTCCAATACACGGCCGTCAACCAGTTCGGTCCCCACAGGCGCATACCAGACGCGGTCTCCAACAAATCCATTGGAAGCCCCCGTGACAATGTCAATCGTGCTGCCGTCACCGCGCCTGACGCTGACCACCGACAAATGGTCGGCATCAGGATGCTTCACCCGCTGAACGACTTCCACCAGTTCCACGGGTTCGTACCACCGTCCCCAAGCCTCCATCTGCGCCACTTCCCACCCCATTTGCGTCAGGGTGTCGGCTACCTTCGCCGGCGCTGGCAAATCCGGAACATAGCGAGTTAACCACCGGTAACTAACTTTCATAACCCAGGCCTCCCTATGTACGTCTGAAATTGAGAGAGAAACTGCATGTCGTTTTGATAGAGCAACCGCAAATCATCAATACCAAAAAGACGCATGGCTAACCGTTCAATTCCTAATCCAAAGGCAAATCCCGTCACCACGTCGGGGTCATACCCCCCGTTGCGCAACACAGTGGGATGAACCATGCCCGACCCCAAAATTTCCACCCAGCCGGTGCCCTTGCACACGCGACAGCCTGTCCCCCCACAAGCCGCGCACGTGACGTCCATTTCCACCGACGGTTCGGTAAAAGGAAAATATGACGGGCGGAATCGGGTTTTGATCTCACTCCCTAACAGTTCTAGCGCCATCGCCGTCAACGTGCCTTTGAGATCTGCCAAAGTAATGCCGTGATCAATCACTAATCCCTCAACTTGGAAAAACATCGGAACATGGGTCGCGTCATCATCGCGGCGAAAAACGCGGCCGGGCGCAATAATTTTCACGGGCAACGAGCCCTGATATTTTTGCATGGCCCGAATTTGCACCGGCGAGGTATGTGTGCGCAAGACCCTGTCCGGACAGTTGGTAAAAAAGGAATCCTGCATGTCCCGTGCTGGATGATTCGCGGGAATATTCAACGCTTCAAAGTTATACCATTCTTGTTCAATTTCTGGCCCATATTCCAACGAAAAGCCCATCCGCAAAAATACATCTTCAATGAATCGGCGCACGCGCGTGGTCGGATGTAGCAACCCCGTGTGGGGAAGGGTCCCAGGAAGGGTCATATCTAACCGTTCTTGTTGCAACTGGCGGGTCTCTTCCGCCAATTCCAGAGCGGCTTGCCGCCCCCCTATCGTTTCTAGCGCCTTTTCCCGCAAAGCGTTCAATAGCTGGCCCTGATGGCGCTTTTCTTCAAGAGGCAAAGCCGCGAGTTCTTTCATTGCTTGGGCAATCAGTCCACGCCGACCCAGCCACCGGTTGCGCACTTCTTGCACCTGGTCAACATCCTGAGCCTGCGCGGTCTGTTCCTGTATGTCCTCTAACCATGTCTCATAGCGATTGTCCGATGGCACGACCGAATCACCCTTTCCAAAAAAAATCACGTTCCCCCCAAGGGCGAACGTGTTCGCGGTACCACCTTAATTCGACACAGGATGTGTCCTTTGGCTGTTGATAACGGCACCGGCCGGCAAACCCTACTGTAAAGTTCAAGTTTGCACTCCCCAGCGAATATCGACCGCCTGCAGATCCGTTCCCACCAATACCCGGATTCTCTGCGCTGCAGGGATGGCTGACATGTTCTGGATCATCGCTTACTGTCTTTTATTTTCCGGTTATTGTATCATAACCGGCGGAACTGGCAAAAGCCCCGCGTGGCGACGCGCCGCAGCCGCTTGAAAGACCAAAACAGAGCCCGCAACAGCCACATTCAAAGATTCTGCGGAATCCACCATAGGAATCGTGACCGCATGGGATTGTTGTACCACCGCGTCTGGCAATCCCGCTCCTTCGTTGCCGAGCACAAGGGCCACAGAACGCGTCCAGTCCATGCGGGTGTAGTCTTCTCCTCCTTCCGCTACGGCCGTGATGACCTGCACGCCGCGCGTCGCGAGGTCCTCTAGCCACGAGTCCTCTAGCGCCACCACCGGCAATTTAAACACACTACCGGCAGACGCCCGCAAAGCTTTGGGGTTAAAAGGGTCAACCGTACCTTTAGTCAAACCCATCATGTGAGCTCCCGCTGCGTGAAAACTGCGAATGAGGGTGCCCAAATTGCCAGGATCTTGGATCTCATGGGCGATGCCTAAAAGCCACGGCGTACCCTGTGGCAAAGGAAAGAGAGCAGGCCACTTGGGCATGCCTACCACCGCCAAAATGCCTTGATGCGTCTCGACGGCAGACAACTCACTGAGCACACGATCTGTCACATACACTAACCGCGTGCGTCCCGCTTGCAAGCGTGCCAGCAAGCTGCGTCCTGGCCCTTGTTGGGCAATGCGTTGAGAATAAAGAACAAGGTGGATGAGGGCCCCCGCATCCACCGCGTCTAATACCATGTGAAATCCTTCCAGTACCGCCTGTTTCTGCTTTTCGCGAAACGTCCGACTGGTAAGAAGATGACGCACTGTCCGAACAGATTTGTTGTCCAGTGAATCCAATGGCTGTATCACGGCCATAATTACAGTTGTTCTTTGGCTTTGGCTACGAGGACCTTAAAGCTGTCCATATCGCGTACGGCCAAGTCCGCCAAAATTTTACGGTCCAGTCCAATGCCTGCCCGGTGCAACCCGTTCATCAGTTTGCTATACGACAACCCATTCAAGCGAGCAGCCGCATTAATACGGGTGATCCATAGACGCCGGAAATCACCTTTACGCTTCTTGCGGTGCTGATAGGCATACCACAATGAATGCATAACCGCTTCGTTTGCCGGTTTAAAATGACGGGAACGTGCACCCCGGTAACCCCGTGCCATCTTTAAAATCTTTTTGTGACGGCGATGTCTCACCATCCCATGTTTTACCCGAGCCATCTTCCAAACCCCTCCACAACAATTAGTTTACCCCAAGGCCACTTACTTGCCGTTGGGCAACAAACGCTTTGCACGGTGGTAATCCGCATGAGACAACAGAACCCCTTGGCGCAACCGGCGTTTTTGCGACGGTGACTTGTGCTCGAGCAAGTGACTCTTGCCGGCACGGTTCCGCGCGACTTTCCCTTTCCCGGTAATCATGAGGCGCTTGGCGGCTCCACGATGTGTCTTCATCTTTGGCATGCGTTACACTCCCTTTTTCGGCGCTAAAATCATTATCATGCTACGTCCCTCTACACGAGGCGGACGCTCCACTATCCCCACATCGTTAACCAGTTCGGCCAACTTGCTCAAAGTCTCCTGACCCAATCCCGCATGCACAATTTCTCGTCCCCGAAACATCATCGTACATTTGACCTTGTCGCCTTCCGTCAAAAAGCGATGAGCACTTTTGACTTTGACGTCAAAATCATGGTCTTCAATGTTCGGACGAATTTTGAGTTCCTTGACACTCACAACCTTCTGCTTTTTGCGGGACTCCCTTTCGCGTTTCGCCTGCTCATATTTATACTTCCCATAATCCATAAGCCGACACACCGGGGGACGGGCGGTAGGGGATACCTCCACGAGATCAAGATGGCGCTCCTCAGCTAACGCTAATGCCTCACGCAATGACACGACTCCCAACTGTTCGGAGTCGTCTCCTACCAGACGCACGTCGCGTGCTCGGATCTCATTGTTAATCCTGAGATCTTTGATAGTTTTTTTCCCTCCTTCGAATGCTTTCTTGGTGGTCCAAACAAAAAAGGGCGGATCACTCCGCCCAAATACAGAAACCACGTTCCATCAACCCTTTTGGTCCAAACCGGAGGGTGAGAAGCTGATGCTTCTGCTTTGTTCGGCATATGCAGTAATATTGTAAGCGAAAAGCCTTACCCCCGTCAATCACAAAGATGCTACTCACCCAATGCTCTGGGATCTCTTGGCGTGTTGGCATGGCATGAATCTCAGCCATTTTGTGCACTAGCAATTGGGAGGACGCATCTTTAACCCAACGCCGGTCCCAAGTCGGTTCCGGATCGCCATCCTTGGATTTCGACCGTGTAGTGCGACACCAGAGGTACAGTGCTGTCGCGGGTAATGAGTTATATCGCCTGCGGATTTTCTTGAACACCGGATGTCCGCCCAGTTTTTGAAAGAACGACTGCTCAAGTTCTTTCCGCACTTGAGGCTTTCTCGCAAATAAACGGTCATACCAGCGTCGCGTTGCCCGCTCACTCTATCTTAAACAGCACAAGGAGGCTCATCTCCTATTGAGACGAGCCTCCTTGGTGAACATGCTGAGCACAAAGGGATCGTCGTCCCCCTTTGTAGGCCTAGTCTAAGGGCATTTGCGCTTGTTCAACCAACTCTTCTAGATATTCGGGCCAGGCCTTAGCACCAATATCCCCTTCTTCGCGTGTACGCACCGACACCGTGTGATTTTCCAAGTCACGGCCGCCGACAATCAACATGCGCGGCACCTTATTCACCTGGGCTTCGCGAATCTTGTAGCCCATTTTCTGATTACGGGTATCGACTTCAACGCGCAACCCCCGCCGCCTGAGTTTCGTGGCGATGTCTTGAGCATAGGCGCTTTGCTGGTCGGTAATAGGGATGACCATGACCTGCACAGGCGCCAACCACAGCGGGAAAGCTCCCGCATAATGTTCCACCAAAATCCCCAAGAATCGCTCGACCGATCCCATAATCGCGCGGTGAATCATAACCGGACGCTTATTAGTTCCATCTTGGTCGGCATAGGTTAGATCAAATTTCTCAGGCAATTGGAAGTCCAACTGGATGGTCGCCAACTGCCAATGTCGACCTAGCGAGTCAATCGCTGAGATATCGAGCTTCGGCCCATAAAACGCGCCGTCGCCCGGGTTGATTTGGTATTTAATGGCGCGTTCGCGCAAAACCGCTTCGAGATCGTGCTCCGCCTTGTTCCACAATTCCAAAGACCCCATATAGTCATCAGGGCGCGTCGAGAAAACCACTTCGTAAGGCAAGCCAAATGCCCGAAACACCACATCGACTAAATCTAATACCCCTAAGATCTCTTGGGTGATTTGGTCTTCTCGCACAAACAGATGCGCATCATCTTGGTGAAAGCCCCTCACACGCATTAATCCGTGCAACGTACCGGAACGTTCAAACCGTGACAAGGGTCCATATTCGGCATAACGAATCGGAAGATCTCGGTACGAGCGGACTTGATTTTTAAAAAGTAAAGCGTGTCCCGGGCAGTTCATCGGCTTGGCGCCCAGCACTTCTTCTTCGCGTTCCATGAGAAACATATTGTCGCGGTAATGATCCCAATGGCCTGAACGCTGCCACAACCCGACGCGGTAAATCCAAGGAGTCGAGACTTCCTCATAGCCCCGTTCCGTCTGCAAGCGGCGCGAGAATTCCTCCAGTGTCCGGTATAGTTGATATCCTTTGGGATGCCAGAAGGCAAAGCCTGGTGCCTCTTCCCGAAAACTAAACAAATCCAATTGCGGTCCTAGCCGCCTGTGATCTCGCAACTTCACCTCTTCCAACCGTTGAAGATGTTGTGTCAACTCTTCTTCGGAAGGAAAAGACGTACCATAAATGCGGGTCATCATGGGATTTTTTTCATCACCACGCCAATAGGCCCCCGAGACATTGGTCAACTTGATCGCTTGAATCACTCCGGTGCGGGGCACGTGAGGACCTGAGCACAAGTCCACAAACTCGCCTTGTTGATAGGCGGAAATGGTCATGCCCTCAGGAATTCGACGCACAATTTCCAACTTAAAATCTTCATGACGATCAGCAAAAAGTGCAAGTGCCTCATCACGAGTCAATTCCAAACGTTCGATCGCGAGATTTTCCTGAACAATTTGCCGCATCATCTCTTCAATCGCGCTCAAGTCTGTCTCTGTCAACGGTTTAGGGAGCCAAATGTCATAATAGAACCCGTCCTCCAACGCAGGACCGGTACCCAGTTTAGCCTCCGGCCATAAGCGTTTGACAGCCTGCGCCATTAAATGCGCGCTGGAATGTCGAAACACCTTTTGGCCACTACTATCAGCAAACGTCAACCATTGCAGCTGCCCGCCGTGCGTCAATGGCCGATTTAAATCCACCACGTCTCCATCAATCCATGCCGCCAGAGCGTCTTGCGGCATTTCTTCTTGAAAGTCAATAGGCCGCACCCCTGGACTCTTTACGACATAATCGCCGTGTAGCTCAATCGTCAAGTCCTCCATACCTTCGTCCTCCCCATAAAAAAATCCGCCACCCCATCTGTCTGGGGGACGGAAAAATTCCGCGGTTCCACCGCCATTGGCATACAATCTGCCCGACTTTTGTGCGCAATATCGGTCGCCGCCGCTAACTTCGCCTGCTATAGGCTCGCTAGACGCTCCAAGGTGGTTAGAACTTCCGCGTCACTAAGACGTCTTTCAGCCAAGGACATCTCTCTCTTAAAGAATACGGAAATTCACATCTCTTCATCGCAGTACTATTTGCCCTTTACGATACCGAAAAGCGCAAAGCCGTGTCAATAGCCCTTAGGCATGGCAAGCAGCGTCCATGGGAGTAGTATGCCCTGATTTTCATGAATCAGCCCGGGCCGGCCGTTTCGCTGAAGACGCTGGATGCAACTTTGTTTCAACCGATTGAATGCGATCGTCAAAAATAGCGCGCAGCATCTCTTGCAAATTGGAAGGCAGTGTGCTGTCCAATACAACGCGCGCAGGTGCGAGCAACACCAAGGCACTCACCAAGAGCTCCTGGCGCGTTTCTTCGCTATCATCCAAATCTTCGGCTAAAGCATCGATAATCTCGCGGCCAACGTCAGTCCCTTGCGCATCCGCAATATGCATGTGTTTTCCACAACACCGAACATGCACGACGTCTGCGTGAGGCGCTTGTTGACTGACATAATCCTTAAGAAACCCAATAAATTGGCGGTATTCATGCTCCGCAAAATACTCATCCACGATATGTCCCACCACGTCGATCAAGCCCGCACGGACATCATGCAACAAAAAATCTTCGGCGCCTTCAATCACCAGCACATCGTGTGTCCAAAAATATGCGGTGAGCCGAGCAGCAATCGCATCCACACGCGCTTGCGCCGCCTCAGGGTCTTCCGTACGAAGGTTTTGGACTACCCGGCTCAAAATGATGCGGCGTTCTTCCTGTGTCAAGTAGCTGTACTGCTGCCGCAAAATCCGCGTCACCCAGGGTTCATAATGGGCACTAATGAGTTTGGCCACGGCGCGGGCCATGGTATAGGCTCCCTCCGTTCTTGTGCCGTCCATGTCGCAGACAGCCCACTCCATTCGGGATTGCCTGGTCCACTCTACAGGCGCCTCCAAATATGCATCAATCCGCGGAGTATCCTCTTGACTGCCAATACACCACTGCACCACCCTGTCGCCTCCATCTCTTTGAAATATCCCCACCTGTATTAGTTCTAAGATATTGCTAGTATATTCCAGATTATCAAAACCTATTCACGCCTAGGTTTTCTGCCAAGCTGAAGAACATCTGAATCACATTTCTATTCGTAAGACATCGATGTACCATGATGAAAACGGAAGCATTGAACGGAGATAAAGGAGGTAACCAGGAAATGTACTTTGCGCAAAATAAAAAATCCGCATACAATTTGCGGGTTTTTATGGTGGGCGGTACAGGACTCGAACCTGTGAACCTCTCGCATGTCAAGCGAGCGCTCTAACCAACTGAGCTAACCACCCATGTGTATTGGAGGCGACGCCCGGATTCGAACCGGGGCATAGAGGTTTTGCAGACCTCTGCCTTACCACTTGGCTACGTCGCCTGATAGGTCAGGCGGCAGATTGGAGCGGAAGACGGGATTTGAACCCGCGACCCTTGCCTTGGCAAGGCAATGCTCTACCACTGAGCTACTTCCGCATCACGCTCTGCTAGTATAACAACTTCTCTCGCATTGTGCAAGTCACCTAGGCCACAAAATTTTCGTTTTTAGCGAGTTTAATATTGGTAAAATCCGCGGCCACTTTTCTTACCAAGACGGCCCGCACGCACAAGACGGCGCAAAACTTGAGGCGCAGCAAACCGGTCGTCATGAAACTCATCATACAAATAATCCATCACTTCTAAATCCACATCCAACCCCGTGAAATCCGCTAGCGTCAACGGGCCCATCGGATGATTGAGGCCTAACTGCACCGCTTTATCGATATCCTCCTTGCTCGCTACGCCTTCCTCAAGAATCCTCATCGCTTCAATAAATAAAGGCATTAGTATCCGATTGACAACAAATCCCGGTGTGTCTTTTTGTACCACCACGGTTTCTTTGCCAAATCGCCGGGCAATATCTTGCGCGAGCGCCACCGTCTCATCGGAGGTATCTTCTCCGCGTACCAGTTCCACCAATTTCATCACTGGCGCCGGATTGAAAAAGTGCATCCCCAAGAAGTTTTCGGGATGGCGGGTTGAACGACTAAGTTCCGTAATAGAAAACGATGACGTATTGGTCGCCAGCAAGGCCTGTGGGCGAACTACCGCATCAAGGCTTTTAAACACCGCTTTTTTGACATCCATGACTTCAACAACCGCTTCGATGACCACATCTGCTACCGAAAAATCTTCCAGCGAGGCTTCTTTAAGGCGCTCCATGGCTGATTCCGCCGCGTCCGCCGTCATTTGGCCCCGTTCAACGGCCCGCGCCAACCGCGCAGCAATTCGGTCCTTTCCGCGTCCTACAGCCCCTGGCGCCGCATCATGCATCAACACCTCAAATCCGCTTACCGCAGCCAGTTGGCTGATTCCCGCTCCCATGGTGCCGGCTCCCACAATCCCTATCGTTTGCACCTTAGTGCCTCCTTTACCCTATTTGATGCTTTTAGTAACCCATAATGTGAAATCCACTGTCCACAAACAGGATATGTCCGGTAATGCGTTTAGCCCAATCTGACGACAGAAACACCGCGGCATTGCCGACATCGTCCGTCGATATGTTCTCGGGAATGGGGGCCCGTTCGGCCGTACTGTGTAGCGCCGATGAAATGCCTTTCACCCCAGACGCTGCCAATGTTTTCACCGGTCCAGCTGAGATCGCATTGACACGAATATGGTCTTTACCGAGGTCAAAAGCTAAGTAGCGTACCGACGCTTCTAACGACGCCTTTGCCACCCCCATCACGTTGTAATTGGGCATGACGCGCGTAGCCCCTTGATAAGTTAGCGCCACAATGCTAGCCGATCCCGCCTTTAATAGCGACGGATAAGCAGCCCGCGTGAGTTCGGTCAAGGAATAAGCACTGACCGTCTGCGCTAACGTAAAGCCCTCGCGTGTTGTATCCAGAAAACGCCCTTCTAAATCTTTACGGTCGGCATACGCGATGGAATGGATTAATGCATGAACGCCATCAGGAGCCATATGACCCAATTGGTCAGCAAACTCTGCCATCAGAGTGTCGTTCATCACATCTAGTAAGACGGTCTTGACCGGCGTATGCAACTCCTCGATCAATTTATCCAAATTTTCTTTCAGTCGATCGTTTTGATACGTCAAAATCAACTGAGCGCCTTCCCGTTCAAAAGCCCTGGCAATCCCCCATGCAATACTCCTCTTATTCGCAATGCCTGTAACAATGGCCGTCTTTCCCTCTAAAAGCCCCAAAAATATCTCTCCTCCGTGGTAATCCGTTTTTTGGAACATCATACCGCATCGAGACATGGACGGCTATACGTAGAAGTCCTCTTTTCATCACATGGTGATATGAGCACGTCATAGGATATCGCACGCGGGTTTAACGGACGTGAACGATCCGGCGGTAGAGCGACCGTTGTCTAGTCGCCACCTTGGAATCCCGCCATGATGGTCGCTTTTTGAGGATTCTAATCGCTATCTTTATCCACCACCGCCATCCATTGCTTCAGCTTGACCGCGTCAGTGACTTCCAGCATCCCATGGTGCGCATAGATCACGCCATCTTGCGCAAGTGTGTGAATGGCACGCGTCACTGTCTCCCGACGCGTGCCAATTAACCGGGCAATATCTTCATGGGTCAGATTAATCATGCGCCCCATCCGAATAAACAAGGTCCATAGGACCGAAGCGACTTGGTTCACCATTGGCAACCCTTTACGGTCGGCAATGGACTCTTGGATGAATCGCAAACGTTCGGCCAACACCCGACTAATTTCGAGGCCAAACGCCGGGATTTCTTGATGCAGCCGCAGTACCATCGTGCGCGCAATCCAGCCCATCACCGTCGGCGTTGACAGCGCCCGAGCCGACGCAGGATAGCCGCTCTGATCCCAAAGCCCCGCAATCCCCACAATATCGCCCAGCACCCACACACCAGTCGTGGTTAATTGGCCTTCGAATCCGATCCGTTCCATCGCCACACGTCCCTCGAGGACAAACCATAACCCTGACGTCGGTTCGCCCTGTTCAAAGACTCGGTCGCCCGCCTCATAATGACGCATCACGAGGATCTCGGACAATGTCGATTCCGGAATTAACTGAAGCAAGGGCACATCATAGCGCTTACCGGTCATGGCGTCCCTCCCTATGCCCGATATTATACGCGTCACGCGTAGCAATCGGTAGAGACGTTGTGCACCCTATACTTGTGCTTCACGTCTTTTGGACGCGCGCCTTATTGCCACAACCATATTAATTACCTGCGTCACAACCAGTCCCAGAGCCACAATCCCGCTTGCCGACACCATAGCGCCAAAATGACCAACCCATCCCACTACAGATAACAAGGCCCCCGTGACGCCTAAGACAGCGACTACGATGGGTTGCCGAGGCGAATACATTGCTTGAGCCAAGAAGAAAGCCTTGAACACAGGACCTGGCAGTTTATTCGATACAAGTAGAGCCACCATAAAAGGAATGATGCGAGATTGATAACTAAAGATAAGAATGAGAAACCCCCAAAACGCGGTTACCACCGCCAAAGGGCTAAGCCATATCCCTAACACGGAGGATGCAAGAAATAGCGCCCAAGCCGTTCCCACCCCTGCAAACACCCAGTCAAACATTTTCCCCTGCCGCACGGTACTAACGAGTTGCACGATAGATGCCACCACGGCGCCCACCCATATGGTGGCCCCCAGTCGCATTACAAGTGCAGAGGTCAGAAGCGAGGCCCACACCATGAGCGTCCCTATTCCCGCCAAAATAATCGGCAGAGCGGGTTTCGTGCGTTCAGCTTTAGACATTGAAAACATGGGGTTCAGTTTTAATTGCACACTTAACACTAAAAGACCCAACCAAGTCCCGAGCGCTGTCGCGATATGTACGCGCAGCACTTGATACTCAGGCCACCATCCCAAGAAAGACAACGCCATAAACAAACCCAGAATCCATGTCGCGTTAAACCCCAGAATTGCTCCTTGAATACCTCGGTAGACGCTGCCGTGTTTCTCAGATCGCCTCATTTGTCCCCATAATGCAACTGACCACAATACAATGGCAACGGCTAAGATCCCTCCACTCAGCGCCAACACTCGCCAGTTCCCATACATCAATCCCAACGCGAACCCGATAACGCCGCTCAGATATACAAGAAATTGGATGACCGTACGGCGAAAAGATAGCGGTGGGACATCAAACACCACCGGAATCCACTGGGTTAAGATGCCTTGAGCTGTCATGGACAAGAATCCCAACGTAAAAAAGTGAACAGCCATAATCACGTGCGGCTCCCCGGCGCGTCCCAAAGCGATAGGCTGCCCCAGGACGATAACCTCGATGGCCGCCAAAATGAAAAATGCATATCCCGTGCCCATATACAGCAGCGGCGCCGAAATTCGCGGGGCCTGTGCGATATTGATACTGGGTTTATAATGCACCATTTCGGACAAGTTCATCACCGTCTCCTTCTCTATTGGGCCTTCAAAATTCGAACAACGGCCGAATCGTCGGATCCTGCCAGGAAAACCCGCCTCACACTGATTATTGATACACGGTCGTCGCGGACCCTACGAGCATTAACCGCCAACGCCCCATTGTTTGTTTCACAAGACTTTTGACTTTGATGCCAGCCGTTTCCACCGGGCATGCGCTCCTTTCATGCCCACACTCTATCGCAGCACTTTAGGGAGCATTGTGACATCGATCACGAAGAACACCATTCAGAAGAGAGCGAGATTAGCCGGGATACGAAGAGGGGCGCTGGGTTAGAATGTACACCGTGTGAAATTGAATTCCATAACGAGCAATTTGAGAGGCGGGCTCCGGAAAGAATAAGTCAATATGATCCCCAATAATGGCCGAGCCCGTATCCACAGCCCGCGCGGGACCATATCCATCAATATACAAATACGTTCCTAACGGGATGACATTAGGGTCTACCGCCACATCGCCTTGGTGCAAGGGAAGTCCGTCCCAAGCCGCCACCGCGCCGGACGGGCCGTTCATGGAGTATTGGCCATTGTAAGCGGTCGTCAAAACAGAGAAGACCCGGTCGTAATGATACGTAACCCCGTTAATGACAATCGTATGGACGGGCGCCGTTCCTTGAGCGACTATTTGTTGGGTGGGCGCGGTGATAGACGTGCGAACAGGACCCACTTGAAAGACAATGCCCGGTCGACCCGGCTGCAACAGCAACGTCTGGCCTTGGGGCAGCATATTGTCTTTCACGGTTTTCACCGGATAGGCAACGGGCGTAAATTGCACCGATTCCGCTGCAAAACCTCGGCCTGACCATGGCCACGGCGGCATTTGATTGGGCGCTGACCCGCTTGCATTGGCAGATTTTAGCCCTATGCCCATCGCCATACAGGCGATCGCCACCACCACTGCCCACTTCATGACGCTGACGCCTCCGCCTCTTTTATGACGGTTAGTTTCCCCAAATCCTCGGGCATCATGTGCATAGGCATTGATGACAATAAAAAAAGCACACCCAAATGGTATGCACATCATTTACCTTATAGTGGTGCCGCAGGGCGGAATCGAACCGCCGACACGAGGATTTTCAGTCCTCTGCTCTACCGACTGAGCTACCGCGGCATTTGTGGCGGAGGCGACGGGATTCGAACCCGTGATCTCATGCGTGACAGGCATGCGTGTTAGGCCGACTACACCACGCCTCCGAGTTCCACCACAGCAACGTTGCTATTATCCACTACATTAAGGAGTTTGTCAAATACTTTTTTAGGACATGGTGGTTTTCTTCTATGGCCGCCTAAGGGCTAATTACCTCAGTTCAGTCATGGCTGCCGCATTTTCGGTGGTGGAATTTCTATGCGCGCAAGAAATTCCAGGTTTCCACTTCATCTCCCCCATTTCTCCAATCCTCATCACCCAAACGTCTCCATTATCCATTTCAAAGTGACGATAACTGGCCAACGGCAATGCCAAAGATGCGGCAATAAAAAGACGCATCACGGTATTGTGGGACGTGACCAACACATTTTGAAACGGCCAACTTTTCACGTCCTCAACAAAATGCTGCATGCGGACTACAGCCTCCTGCCCCGTTTCGCCCGTTCCTCCTGCTTTGGTCACGGCAGGATCTTGCACCCAGCGTTGCCACTGGAGCGCATCCGATGACTCGATTTCTTGTTGGGTTAATCCTTCCCAGTTACCGAAATCAATTTCTTGCAACCGGCTATCGATATGCAAGGACACGCCCGCGCGGTTGGAAATCGGAAACGCTGTCGCAATAGCGCGCTGCAAAGGTGACGCAAAGGCCACATCTAAAGGCACATCCTCAAATAGTTGCGCAAGCCGAAGAGCTTGACCCATTCCCGCTTCCGTCAACTCTAAATCTGATCGTCCACAGTAACGATTGCCGCGGTCATTCCATGTTGTTCGACCATGCCGGACAAAGTACACCGTTTTCATCGCCAATTCTTCGACCTCCAAATGTTCATCGCTTCTGTTCACCCTGATGACTTTGCCGCTTAACAGGGTTTGGGGGACTGCGAGCGTCTATACATAAGCAGTTCAGAGCACTGGTGGCCGCAAAGCATACCGTACGATTCACGCCAATCCCCCCATTAATATCTTTAGCCGTCCTGACAGGTTCTCCAGCCTTTTGTTTCGATGATAGGCCTTGTGAGTACCTATTACGTGGTTTTTTTGTGAATTAAGCGTATCAGCTCAGCCCATTGTTGACTAATACCGAAACATAAAAGAACCCATAAGTCAGAAATAATGGATAGGCTAGGTGACCGGAGGATCCCCTGAAGGCCATTGCGTTTAGCATGTGTACGTAATTAGAGCAGGCCATGAGGCTACCTAGCGTCAACATGACCCGGTGCAAGAGAATATCTTAACAAACCGTGTCGAACAGCCCCATCACCGCTCCTGGCACGCCCGCTGCATGCCTAAGGGCGCGACAGTTCAATGCCACAACTTAAGAGGAGACATCCAAGGACGGCTTGGGAGTGGAGATGTGTTTGAGCAACAACGCCTTAAAATGCACTGCAGGCGGTGGCAACATCCGGTCACGCAATTGGACCACATGCCAATAGCGTACCCGAGGGAATCCTTGGACGTTCAACACCACTAATTGCTGAGTTCGAAGTTCCAGTTCAATTGCGCGGCGCGGAACGATTGCAAGCCCAAGACCGTGGACTACAGCCCGTTTAATGGCGCTATTGCTTGCGACTTCCATGCCAATACGAGGCCTGACGCCTGACTCGTCAAAAAACTGTTCCATCGTTGCCCGGGTGCCTGAGCCTTCTTCTCGAATCAGAAACGTTTCGTCTGCAAGCGCATTTAATGGAATGTTCTCATGATGGGCCAAAGGGTGGTCCGGCCACGCAATGACCACAAGTTCATTGACCAAAAATGGGATAGCCTCCAATTCCGCTTCATGAGGAAATTTGCCGATAACCGCTAGGTCCGCTTCCCGAGACAATAACCGTTCGATGGCCGTCTTGCGATTTGTAACATCGAGGTTAATGTCCACTCGGGCAAACTTTTGACGAAAAATGCCTAAATACTCGGGGACCACATAGACCCCAGCGGTCGTGTCAGCTGCGACCCGAAGACGTCCAGCATCGCCCCCTTGCAACGCATCCATCGCTTCACGCGTTTCTTGCAACACGGCGAATACCCGTTGACTGTACTCTAACAGCTGAGTTCCCGCCTCCGTGAGATAAATTTGTCGGCCGACTTTTTCAAATAGCGGCATTCCCATCGTTTCTTCGAGGTGTTTGATATGCATGGACACCGCCGGTTGACTCAAAATCATTTCCTCCGCGGCCCGGGAAAAACTCATGCGACGCGCTACTTCTCGGAAGACCCGTAATTGATGGAGATTAATGAGAACCTCGTCTTCTTTCAAATCGCGTCCCCTCCTGAACCCTTTGCCTCTCACATTTTATCGCCTACCAATATGAGGCTTGCTCACCCTAATCAAATCACTGGGCGCCCACGAGAGCCCATTGTTTATTAAGACCACGGCGATGGATACGCCCGTCGTCATCAATCTGAAACAGATAAATCCATGCATCTTCGACAAGGTGCTGCACCTCGTCATGGTGCGCAATGACCTCATCGATGGCCTCCCGAGGGGCCTCAATGAGCACTGTGAGACGCATTGGCTCATGCATCCAGCGGGTACCGTCATGCAAAGACTGCCAGGCTAATCCGGCCCGCAAATCGCCTCCATTTCCTTCGAGCACCCCAACAGATCCCCCCGTCACGTTATGCAACACTTTATTGCCACTGCCCAAACGACGCGGATCCACCATAGACCCGTAATATTGCATATTAATCCACTGTGCTACAACCATCGGTGCCGTCATGATTTGCTGCAGGGTGCTAAATGTGGGGTCAAGGTGCCAATCATATTCATGCAAAAACGCCCGGCCCGCTAAATCTCGCTGACGCGTTCTGTGCCGTGGAGCCGCGATAAATGCGGCATTGCCGGCTAAAGCCCACTCCGGTCGCACCTCTGCCCAATCACGGGCCCGTCGCCATAAGACTGCACGAGCCTTAGCCGGGGTGTTCTCCTGATCTGTCTCACGGGACAAGCGTTCTGCCCGGGCAAGCTGTCCCGCTTGCTGTAACCACTGTTCCAATTGCTGAACATCTAAGACATGTGAAGACGGTATGACCTCTTTATTTAACAAACGTATCTCTTCGGTCACGGTGTCATGCAATCCCGCCAAAAAATAGGTGTCATCAGGAATGGCTAACCCTCGCTGTGCCAAGCCGTGGCGTGTACCCGGGTCATTTAACAAAGCGGCTGCCACTCGCGCATTGGCCTCTCCGGATTGCCCTCCACACGCTCCACAGTCCAACGCAGAAGCCTGAGGATTGTTCACCGTCATGCTCCCATGCCCGACTAAGAGCACTAGACGGGCGAAGTTCCCCATCAAGCCCATGTTGCGTAACACCGATTCCGCTAGGGCAGGTCGATCGGCTTCGGGAATACCGGTGATCATGTCGGAAACAAGGTCCTGAGATTTGCTCTCAGATGACAGTTGAGGCTGCATACGACGGCGGTCAGTTCGTGATAGGCCCACGTCATCTGGTTTGGGAACAGGACGGGTCCACCCCATACTGTCGCTGATTAGCTTGGGCGCCCATAAAAGCCCTACGGATTCCACAAACGCAAAGGTGGACGTTGCCGAAGTTTTAAAGATTTTCCAGACCTTATTTAACCGTAGCTGGTTATGTCGTTTGACCAAGAGGGTTTTCGTGTCTTGTCGTTCAGAATCCGGATTCAAAGATTCTGCGATACGGTAGCTAGGCGTGAACAAGACCGGAAGATGGGCCTGCCCTGCACTATCGCCAAAGCGAACATATTCCATAGGTATGCCAAAAAATCCGGCAAAACCTAAGGTCTGCACGCCCGGCTCCACCGTCTCGAAAGCGCGGCGAAACACCTCTGAACGCACATCGATACAAAACACCGCTTGCACCGGTGCCCGGTCCTGGAAGGGTTGTGATTCGACAGAACCGTTCAAAAGCCCCAACAACTGGCGCTGGTATCCTATTTCCAATGCCGTTTGCCAAATCGGATCGATTGGGATTTCCTTGGACGAATGCCCTGCGGACTCGGCGGCTTGGACCAAGAATTCACGCCACCGACTCTTCAATAGATCGCTGGACTTTAACTGATACAACAAGGCCTCCCACGACAGACGAATCGCTAGCAGATCCTGGAGGTCAGCATTGTCGTTTCCTTGCAGTTCGGCCTGGAATCGCAAATACCGTGTCCACCCTGCCCATCCCCCAATGCTCAACAAAACGGCATAAAGATAGTCGTCCAAAACTTCCCCTGGCACATCGAGTGTTTGAATCGCTTGCACGATGGCCCCTTCGGCCGTATCCGGCCACCGGTCCAACGCCTCGCCAAAACCTTTGACGCCCCATAGCCGTGGGCTTTTATCATACCGCACAAATTGGCGCCAACTGGTATACAGCGGCAAGTCTTTCCAAGGAAATGACCAAAGAGCCTGCCCTTGGTCGTAATACGCGGCGCAATAACGACTGGTGTGTTCAACAACAAAGGCTGACCAATCTTGCTGCTCGATTTGACCCAAAATATCCGTCAGCAACTTAAAGGGTATATCGCGGGAGCGGGACGGTTGGACTAACATCTGTTCAATACCCGCCGTCTCGTCCCCATAACCAAATTCTTGAATGGCTGTGGCGATATCCTCATGCGTGATACGGCCGTCTTTCATTTTCTGCCAATAATACTCTCGCGGCATGCATAGACCTTGGCCCACAACACGTTTCAACGTTTCGTGCGCATCCCAAAAGGACTGCATGAGGCCCATATAGGGATTGACGGCGACAAAACTGTCTAGCGGCCACAGTGGGGCAATCCGTTCCATGACACTTTGTGCTTGCTGGATGAGTTGTGGGCCCTTGAAATGCACCATCGTCATGACAAGACCTCCGATGGATGAGCAGCCGGTAGGACCGACGCTTGCACGATCTTACAGCCCCACAATTGGCGCACCCACCGCGTGACTATCATGTCGACATAGTCGGTATACAAATGCAAGTAAATGGCCAACCCCCAGGGATGCCGGCGGATCCGCGGCAAATTGTACTGAACGAAGAGCAAGCCGACAAAGCTCACGATAATCAATCCCCATAGCACGTATTGCAAAACTCCCCCATTGGCATGAGCTACGGGCGGCCACAAAGTCGCCAAGAACCCATTGAACACGGACCCAAGCCCTAAGAAGGCCAAAGACACACCAACGCTCAGCCCCATAATGAGCCCCACGAATTGGATTCCTTCGACAGCTCTCTCGGTCAACGCCAGCATAACCATTTGAATCAAGGCGATTAAAAGAATCGTTTCCATCACCAATAGCGGAACGTGCGCGAATAGTGGAAGTCCCATCGCAACACTGACACCCACAACCGAACCCAAGGCCACTCCCACACTCATCAGCATGCGCGAGGCTGAAAGAAACACCGGCCCGCGTTGTAATTTGGGCGCTCGAAATTGTTCCACGACACTTCCCGACGAGAGAAAGGCATGAGCCTTATACACGGCATGTGACATAATGTGTAACAACGCCAGACTATAGAGCCCTAACCCACATTCAATCAGCACAAAACTCATTTGCGCGTGCGTCGAATAGGCTAAAGACGCCTTGATATTTGACGCCGCCATCATCATCAACGACCCTGAAATCATCGACAGCAATCCAATTCCAATCAAAACGTCGCCTGTCCATGTTTCTTGCGCTACCAGCGGTTCTAGCCGTAGTAACAACAATACCCCTGTATAAATGATGCCAGCATGCAGCACCGCAGAAACCGGCGTCGGCGCTTCCATGACTTGAATCAACCACCCATGGAAAGGAAATTGTGCACTTTTGAGGACGGCACTCACAATCAGAAGTCCCCCAGCCAGTTGCAAAGCGAAAGGCAGCGGACCCGAAAAATTCATCAACGTGCTCCCAATCACAGCAAACTGGGCTGTATGCAGAGTACGTGCGATGAGGATAAAGGCGACCAATAGACTACCGTCTGCAAGGCGGTCGACAAAATATTTCTTACGCGCCGTCAACACCGCCGCGGGACGCCCGCGGTAAAACGCTAACAATGGATGCAAACTCAAACTGGCCGCAATCCAAAAAATGAAAAACGTCCACAAATTGGAAGCCGCAATCATCCATAGAAATGATCCTAATGTCAGGCTTAGCCATTGGTGAAACCGTCCCTCGTGCACATCGCCACGCATATAGGTATAGGCATAACGTGTGACGACTAATCCTACGAAGCTCACCAACAACGACATCAAAATGGTTAAGACATTGACGTCAACCCACGCTCCCAGCCCCCGTGAAGAACCTAGCGGCGCGTGATGCGCGGTGGACCAGCCCACAAAGTATAGAACGGCGTCCAACCCTGCCAATAGTAAGGTGACCACTGACGCCCCCAAGACCATCTTTTTAATGACCCCAGGATTGCGGTAAGCGCCCATAGCGATTAACCCTGCGAATACGAAAGGCCATGGCAGTATCTCCAAGATGTCTGATATGACTTTCGACAATTCCATCATAGCCCTTAACTCCTCTCGTCGCTCACCACAATGCATCAGTTTACGGAAGTTCACTTCACGACGTTTTATATACGATATAAAATTCGTGAATTCAAAGTCGTTTACTATTATACGAGTCCTCTGGTTGAAAATGCAATCACTTTAAAAAAATTTCCGTGCGTTGATATCCCAGAGCAATGCCATTAACCTCTCTCGTTTCCGAATCGCTATTCTTGCCGCAGACAACCAATGAAGAACGCCCCCTCACTGGCGAATAGCGGTTCCGAAAAAACGGAGGCGTCATGTATCTATCATTGCGCACTTATAAATAGTTTCGGATTTTGGTATTAGTCGGCGGTTAGGCGAGATGCTATTCTCAAGGTGGCAAAGCGAGAAATTGCCTATGCTTCAAAAGGAGATGTCACAATTGTCACGCTGGTTCGATACTATACCGGAATCGGTGCAGGCGGAATTTGTCCAAGAAAAACTTGGCGCCTTATTGCAATCTAGCGCGTATAGCCAAGAATTGTTATGGACCTTACAAGTCTATCTGGAAAGCAATGGCCACGCACGGGCCGCCTCAAAGCGTCTATATATCCATCGCAATACCCTTTCGTACCGTCTTAGCCGCTTGCAGACGATACTTGGCTGCGATCTTAAGGATCTCGATACAATCATTGACCTAGGACTGGCACTCGCTTTTTACCGCAAGAACCCGTTAATCCATGGAGGTGAAGAAGATGTTCAAATCGAGAAAATCGCCCCTATTTCGTAAATCTCCTTCGGCAATATGGGAACCCTGTCTTCAATGCTTTGGCTATGGCGAAGATATTTGCCCAGAATGCGAAAGTGAAGGCTGTATCCACTGCGACCAACGCGGGTACACCACGTGCCGCATGTGCCGCGGCATGGGCGAGGTCCGTGTCGATGAATTAACGTGGCGGGCCGTCCAAGGCTAGACCAATGCCCCATCACAGCCTCTATCCCTGAGATGATCTACGACCATCTCAGCATATTCAGTCGCACACCGAACCCGCAACGGCAGTGCAATGAGCCGTCTACCCTCGTGAGGGGCAACCGCCAAGTTTCTTATGGGGTCACAGCTCCTTGCATGCACTGAATGTCTTAGCCTCTGCGCTATCCTATTACACGTCTATACGTACCTGCTTCTATGTATAACGTCTACTATTTGGTGCAGCAGCGGTGGACCTTGTGCATCAGTTTCTCGCACAACATTCAGCTCGAAGAGGTTGTCGTTCCCGAACCAATACAAAGAGCGCAAGCAGGTGCACAGCCCGGCAGATGTTCAACTCAGGTAATGGGAATAAACCCGAGTTTTTCGTACACATGCCTGGCAGGTTCATTTCCCACGGTTACAAACAAATAGAGGTCTTCATGCCCCCTCATCAGCAACGCATTGATGCTATTCTTGATTAAATTTGTCGAAAGACCTTGATTTAGATATTGAGGATGCGTTGCCGTATACGCCAGCAACGGTCTCCCCTGCCACATCGTAACCAGTGAAAACGACACAGGCCTTCCCCTCACTTCGGCTACAAAGGAACAGTCGTTTATAAAAGGCCCGTACTTGCCATTAATGGTATCATTAATTTCTTGAACAGCTTGTTCTGGCGTTTCTCCCTCATAATCAATGGTGTCATAATAGGCTTCGTAAAACAGCTTTCCTAAACGTAAAACATCATTTTGTTGGATATTTTTGAGGACAACTTCTCCAGAAAAAGCGACGCCTTGCTTGACTAACATCATTTTCATTTTTGTACGCATTTTTGTCCCCGCATTAGATTCAATTTTTTGTGTGACCCTTCTATCCATCATAACACCACGTGCTTGCTTTGCCTTATCCCTTCACATAGACTATTTGGCGCCACGCATGGCGTCAATGGTCAAGTGATCAGAACCTCTGAAACATAACAGCAACGTTCTCATAAGCACCCCCAAGAGAACTTTTCTTGCCATGCCTACGACTGTTCGCAAAAACGGCCTGCAAGCAATTGGGGACCAGTCCCGAGCGTTAGCGAAACATCCTCTCCTGTCACCTTTGACTGATTGCGGCCTTACGCATGTCTCCGATCAACAGAAAAACGTCTTTATCAAGACAGATACAACGGTTGATCGACCATAAAATACCGATACTCCTAGCATTTGATTGACCTTTATTGCTATACTTTGTATAGTAATAGAGCCGTTGTGTTCTAACGCCTTACGCCAAACACCTTTTCTTAATAATGAAAATAGGCGCCAGAGAACTCAACGTTACGTGCAGAGGAGCCTTATGCGAAATGGATATCGTAGTGTATTTAATCATTGGCCTCATTACTGGTGCCCTGACCGGATTTTCCGGAGCAAGCGCGGTCGTTATCGTGGTACCTGCTTTGACTTTGGGTATGCATATCCCTTTTCGCACGGCCGTTGGCACCAGCCTTGCTGTCGATGTAGTAACGTCGGTCACGGTGGCATGGAGTTACGCTCGGCAGCGTCACGTGGCGTTTAATCAAGGAGCGCTCCTCATGGGAGGAGCCATGGCTGGGGCTCAAACCGGAGTGATTTTGTCGCACCACATTCCGACTGCATGGTTGACGGTAGCGTTTGGCATTTTCATGGTCGCCATGTCCTGGAATTTTTTGTCCCACGCATGGCGTAATATCCCCCTCATCACCCCTCCCCCGGCCGGCCAGGCACCAAAACCCCCAAACTGGAAAGTGGTAGCAGCGGTCAGCGCCTGGGGGTTTCTCATTGGCAACATTTCTGGACTGATCGGCGCTTCCGGAGGCATTCTCTTTTTAGTTGCGCTGCTCTATGGCCTACGATATCCTCTGCGCACCGCTATTGGCACAGGAACCGCTGCCATGGCGTTATCAGCCCTCAGTGGCGCTTTAGGATACGGCTGGCATCACGAAATAGATGTCATCGGCTTTCTGCTGATTGGAGTGATTGCCGTCATCACGGGGTATCTCGTAGCACACTACGCTCAGGGTATTCGTGAACGCTATCAAGTCGGCGGAACCGGTCTACTCCTTTTTGCCGTCGGACTTTGGATGTTGATCCATTGACTTCGGTTTTATAGCATAAAAGGCGGTCGACGTTCCCAATCTAAATCACCTTTTGTATGACACATCGGAAATAGTGGTCTGTGCTGCAGATTTTTTAAAAAAGCGCATAGAAAAGTTCGATGGTTGGGTTCGCCAAATCATTACACCCAAATTGGTTAAGTCACACACTCACCGTCAAGGGGAAATTTACAACAATTCAGAACTTTATCCTATTATCGCAAGGGCGGCCATGAACACATTAAACCCGATCCACCACGGTTTTCAAATCCCTCGGCGGTCTCAACAAAGACAGCAATGTTATCCTTTCGGCACAAATCTTCGATGACCGCGTCCGAAGATTGACAGACGATGCCACTATAAACGTGGTGCTTAGGATAACCTTGACCATAGAGTAGCGTGTAACCGCGGATTTGTCCGTAAGCTTGCCAATTTAGCGTAATTTTTCCTTCAAATAACCAAACATGGTTATCTGCCTCACAGACAACGTCAATTTGTTTAAGTTCTGGTAGCCACACGTTTTCGCGATAAATTCCGGTTATGATGCCTGACCTCCGAAATCTATCTAATAGGCGCCGCTCTGGCGTACCTTCCACAATAAAACATAATTCTTTTAATAAAGGCGTACCGCGTTGCAACACCGCATCAAGAAAATCCAGCCGGTCCGGACGATACGTGGTTCTGTCTTTAGGCACAAAACGCCGAAATGACGCGTTAGACCCCGTCGCCCAACCAATGTGATCATCTTCGACGACAATAACCCTACCTGATATATATAGGTTGCCAGAGCGTGATTTAAAACATCTACGTAGAGAATCCTCTTCAAGTCGAGGAAGTAGAATCGAGGCCCATGGCCAAATGTCCTCGCGATAAATTTTTTGTTCCACTGTTTCATCTAATCCGCCTAGTGGGGTGACGGGAATCCGAATCACCTCACAAGGAATCTGGTGCAGTTCCCTAATTTTCTCCATGAGTTCAAGGGTTTGTCGGTGATACGATTGCTGTACCTCGTCTTCCTTCCAGTAATGCCAGTAACTATCGTCTGGACAATAATACCGTAACCCGTACATAATGGCTCGTCCCTTCGTAAAATTTATATCGGTGCTCAATCAGGATACCGTCATATCAGCGACGCCATTAAAACATGTTTATACCTACAATATCACGTAGACTAACTAATCGAAATAAAGGCCACATCGCCACTTTATGGTATGTTTTGTCGAGTTCTGATGACGCCACACGAATGTTCAATCATCAATGAAGGATTATCACTAAAAACAAAATAGAAATCTCCACCGATGAAGCCATATGAATTATTAGAGGGGATCTTTGGGAAATAGCAATGATTGTTAAATGACAGGCAATAGGAACAAGGCCACTTGTACGTGCAGAGAGTCAACCTAACAGAAGACGTATCTCAATTTGAGGTGTCCACACTACATCCACGTTTACGGTCTGCCCCTACCTGCGTAATCTCACCGTAGATGATAACGGAAAAATCCGAAACTTGTAGGTGACCGAGTAGAATACGCAGTCCTATTTGAGAATGGCATACTAAAGAAATAAAAAATCACCGTTGGCCTTGGCCATGGTGAAAAATAGATAACCGTTAAATTTGAAAAAAATGGTGCCGCAGGGCGGAATCGAACCGCCGACACGAGGATTTTCAGTCCCCCACAGTGCTCGATGGATGTGTTGGGGTGAGTAAGGCAGAGTGGGTCAGAGTGTGATTCTCTAAGGCTTTCGAGACATTGGCTTTGACTCCACGATTGGCTGAATTTGGCCCGGTTTGGCTGAGTTGGCACACATTTGGCACACAAAAATGTGACGTTAATTTCAAGCCGTTGGCCATCTCAAACAGAAGTCGCCAGACGAATTGTAAGACCCCCTTCACGGCATTCGGCCATCAAATTGAGCTGCTAAGGGACTTTAAAAATTCGGGACAAATTTTGGATTTGCGGGTTCGAACGCTCAGTAGATGGATAATTTTTAGTATGGGCGTCGCGACACCGTTAATGCCACCCACTAAAAAATTTTCATGGTGAGCCGTTTTGAATTATCCTGCTTTTTGGATGATTTCGCGGCTTATATTGTGAGAGCATGTATGGTTGCTCTCAGCTACTACCACGTTAACCCCCACTGGAAGAGCCGCGCTCATCAGAGGGTATCCGGAATGTCTTCGGAACCTTCTAATTGGAGGCTGACCCCCTATCTACCCGAATCCGATGGTCTAAGAGATGCATAGAAGCTCCTCCGCGCACATTTCCGTCCACAAGGGAGGCTTATTGCCCTTGGTCAGTATGGGGGCTTCTACACGCTTCTGACGCGATTTTTATGAAGAAGGAGGATGTCATCGAATGCGCCAAGCCGTTAATAACGTTACCTTACGAATCCCGGTCGCTATCGTGGAAACAGTAAAGCAGTTTGCCGAAGACCATAGAGTCTCGCAAAATCAGGCGTTTGTCCAACTTCTCCAAACCGGACTCCAGTCTCACGAGATCCCCCAACGAAAGGACTCTTAAAGCGATGTTGTCAGAGAAAGTACGACACCAGAACATTAGACGGACCGTGCAAGCCGACTGTGCCAATTTCGTTGGGGGACGGTGCCTTGAATCGGAACAGGCATGTTCCCTGCTGACGTGGACTAAAGGACAGGATTCATACGCCTGTCAGTATTTTGAAGAAGCGGTCCTACCCGCAAACCCGGTGCTCCGAGCCGAATACCAACAGAGTTCCAAGACCCCAGACAACAAGCAGATGGTACAAACAGGTCAATGCCAATCGTGCAGAACCTCATTTGTCAAGACCGGGCGGAATCAAAGGTATTGTCCCCCCTGTGGGCGGCAGGCTCATCGAAAGGCCCAAGCTTCGGCATCTCGGGCGTATCGCCGCCGCAAGGCCAAACCGTCATAGTTTTTAAGGTGGAGCGCCAAGTAGGACAAGGCTTTCCAGCCCCGGTTGTGAAGAGGGTGGTATGATTGCCTATCCTCCTGATTTTTACCCATCAAAACGTATGACGGCAAGCATGGATCTTCCAACAACAGAGAGCCGTCCCATGCGATGGTTCTTTTTGTTTTCGACCACGATAATGCTCCACGGAAAGGACTGCGTCCCTATGATCAATCTTCCCTCCCTATCTCACATTCAACAGCCTGTAGATTATGCGCTGTGGCTCCACGGGGAGTCCTCTGGCTACGTGACCTTTGGCATGATGGAAAACGGCAACAATCCGAAGGCTTGGGATACGCAAGCCGTCTCCGCAATTCCGACGGTATTATCGAAGTATGCAGACAATGTCGACATCGTCATCACGCTCAACCGCTTTAACGGGCCTCGCCAATCCAAAAATCTTCGGGAACTTAATGCGATATGGGTCGATTTGGACTACCACACCAAGCCCCAGTGGCAACAGGCAAGCCCCGAGGCCGTACTAGCAGAAGCCGTGAAGGTGCTCAACCATGCTCAGATTCCCCTCCCGACCTTTGCCCAAACATCGGGGAACGGGATGTGGCTCCTCTGGCGCATTGACCCCATCCTGCCCACCATGCTGCCACGGTGGCAAAAAGTCATCAAACGCTTACGCCAAATTCTGAGTCCCCTCGGGGCGGACCCCATGGCAACGGATGTCGCCCGGTGCATCCGCCTCGTCGGCGTGAACAACAGCAAGAATGGCAAGCGAACGGCTGTATTAGACTCGATGGTCATCCATTGGGCCGCTGCGTGGGATGCCGCCCTCCCTGATGCCGCAACCTATTATTGCCATACGCGATGGGACTTCGAAAGTCTCGAATACGCCATCCTAGGCAGGCACGACTCCCACAGGACGCCACAAGCTACGCCCCACAGGAAAACCCCTGCAACACGAAGGCGTAAACCGGAATGGCTCCGTAACTATACCATTGAGACATGGTATCAAGCCGTGGTTAAGGATATTTTGAACTTGATTGTGATGCGACATGGGGAATATCTCCCACCGGGAGAGCGAGATCGGTATATCTTTCCGCTGGGTGTAGCCCTGAGCCATTTGGGAGAGGAAGATATTGTATCGGCGATGAGAGAATTTGTTCACTCAGTGGGTGGCTGGGACGAACAAGAACTCACCAATCGATTGCACGCCGTCATCCAAACGGTTCAAAAGCACAGAGCCGGGGAAACGATGGAATGGAAGGGACGCACGGTTTCTCCGTTGTATCGCTTTCGAAACCACACGCTCATTGATTGGCTAGACATTACGGAAGAAGAACAACGGCAGATGACCACCATCATTGGTGCCGAAGAACGTCAAAGACGGGATCGAGAGCGCAAGAAACAAGAACGTGCAAAGCATGGTAAGCCATCACGAGAAACTCTAGCCGCAACCCATCGGTTGGAAGTTCAGAAACTTTATGCTTCAGGATATAATAAGTCAGCCATCGCAAGACAGGTGGGCATTAGTCGGATGCAGGTATACCGTTTATTGGGACCGCAAAGTGTAACATGAGTGTCTTGTTGTATGAAAAATACCTAGTACAAGGGGAATTTCATGTTACACTTCCAGAATTACTGACACTAGTTAGCTGTCATTCCTTAAATTTAGCGCGATTAAATCCCGTGGATTATTCTAACCCTGTATATTCGTGGCTTTCATTGGACAGCACGGTTTACACAGAGGTGGAAAAATTGTCCACCAACAACACATGCAAGAAGTGGACCTCGTAGCGGTTCGCTTGGCAACTACGCCAAATCCCCTAGGTCTCCCTAATGCGTTAGCCTGCGAAGTGAAATCGTTTTTGGGCTCCCATGGAGTACACTATAATCATGTTTTTAACTATGGTAGCCAAAATGCTAAACGGTATGCACTGGTAAACGATCCCGTTGTTCGTCAGCAAGTGCTAACCAACTCCAAAACGACTTCAATACCTCATTTGACATCGCATTGATCGCGGGAAAATTTTGTCCGCCTGATGTGACGAAATTTTTTCCGAATGGGCCAAGCCGATTTGTCCCACACCCACACCCATTAGGGAGTGCATACGTCATCGATGCTCAACCATGCATAAACGACGTGATAACGTTAATAAAAGGCAATGGAAGATCCTATAGTAGTGACGAACTAGTGCAGTTAATTCGCCTTTTGGGTCTAACGGGGGAACTTTGATTGCAATGGCCCAAGTTCCCCATCATCAGGACCGTCAACAAGAAGGTACTTTTGCCATACTTAGCCCAGAATAACTGAATGGCTATCCATTGCACTCCCCCTCTTTTAGGCATTTTCCAACAATCCCGCCAAAAATCTTAAAAAATCCTCGATGGTTCGCTCTTTAATTTTCCAATGCCCCTTTACGATTACATCCGTTTCGGTACAATGCGAAGGTAAGGAGCGAGAATAATGCCAACGATTACGATTGGAACCACGACCATCCCCTATACTATTGAAGAACGGCCTCGTCGCCAACATCCCGCTATCCAGATTGATGCTTCTCGACAGGTGACTGTTTTGGTGCCTGTGGGGTTTGACCGGCAGCAAATTGAGCCACTTGTGAAGCACAAAGCGCGATGGCTCTTAAAGCATTGGACCGCCCCGCCAACACCACAGACCCTCCCCGCCAAAGAATTTGTCAGTGGCGAGGGCTTCTTACTGCGTGGATATACCTTGCGGCTTAAAGTGCAACGAAGGGACGCCAGTGAATCGCCCGTTGTTTTGGAAGGCCGGAACCTCATCGTCACCGTGTCTAAAGGCCAACAACCGTACCGTATCCGTGAGATCCTTGTTCAATGGTACATGGAGCAGGCATGGTCTCTTTTTCCGGAACGAATTGCGCATTATGCCCCCATCGTGGGCGCGGCGCCATCACGTCTCAAGATTGCGGAATACAAATCCCGCTGGGGCTTCTGTCGCGAGGACGGGTTAATTGCCCTAAACTGGCGCATTGTCCAGGCGCCTCTCTCCGTCATTGACTACGTCATTGTTCATGAACTTACACATCGGCGTTACCCCCATCATCGCCGGACATTTTGGGATGCGGTCCGGGTGATACTCCCGGATTTTGAGGTGCAGAAGCAATGGCTCCGGGATCACGGGGCGGAGTTGGGGTGGTAATATTAAATAGGAACCCGACCTAACAATGATAATAACGATTTTGATAGACCGTCGATTCCTTGTAGCCAAGCCCATCCCATATGCTGTAATGTAATTAATGAAAGTGTACGCCAGTTGTCAACTTCATTTCCAATGCGCATAGAAAGAAACGGTATCCATATTCTTCTCATGAGTTTCCCAAGATCGGTTTCGGTTCCAATATCGCAAACGATGATTATGGGTGGTTTTCTGATACCGATTCGCGTTGTAAGTGCTTGCCCGAGAATCGCGTTAATGTGAATATCGCAACCGCCATAGCCAATGAGCAACCAAACATCATCATTAAAAGCATGTTGCCGAAACAAGCTTAAATACGCTGAATACGGATAGGTAATGGTATTCGCAAGTTTGTTTCGACCTGTAATCATGACGGGCTCCAACTGCCAATCCTTGTTGGACGAATAACTCGCGCCTGACTTGTGTCTTAAATTTTCCGCTATGTCAATATCTTCCACCCATAACGGTTGTGTTGGATTACTTGGGAGAGACCGATTTAAAGCATAGGATGGAATAAAATGAATCGAGCCGTGTAAAGGTAGATACAGGGTCGTGTTATCTCCCGAAAATTCTATTGTAGGATCGAATTGATAGATACCTTGGTGGTAAGGGAGCCGGAACCCTGTCTCCAATGGAATTCCGCTAAAATCTAACATATTGTCATAATTTAAGGATGCGACCGTTAATTGAAAATACTGATTTAGGGTTCTTAACACAGTATTTATGGCGGACGTGGACATTTTCATTGGATTCGACGATTGGTAAATTAAACTTAATATGCGGGTTCGTGCTTCATGCGCAAGAAGCCTTAAAAAACCCCCGTTCAATGTTAGTTGTGGTATAGTTCCCCGTCTAAACGAGCGGCGTCGGAAGGATCGACTTATCAACCACAACGTTGGATAGAAATCGAAAGCCCCATTAGCAGTCCAATTAAGGGAGGCCAACAAATCAAGAAAATCAATGAGATCTTCGAAATTTGGGCTCTTCTTCTCTCTTTGGGACATTTTCATAAACGGCGCAAAAAACGGTTCGTTAATAATGGTACTTCCATCGCTAGGTGCAATCCATGTTAACAGATCATTCGTTATCTCTGCGGTTTGAGGCACGATAGAATATGATGAACCAGCTCCAAGGAGCACTAAAATGGCTTTCTTACTGTGGCTCATTATTTTTTCCCTCGTTTTTTTCTCATAGGGTATTGCAACCACAACTCAGGTAACCTCCGACTTTCCCCACTATGATTGGGATAAAAAACCGAATCAGCATCACCTTGTGCGCAAATAGTTGTGTTCCCTTATGATGGGTAGGATTGGTAAATATAGCAATATCGCTATGCCAGACGTACTCTTGCCAACTCCATCAACTGGCCTGTCAACCGATCTAATACGCTGGACTCCGTAACCCCGGCCACCCGCAATTGCCTCCGAATAAACCTCTGCATTTCCCGCTGCACATCCTCTTTGACTTGCCAATCAATCACACGGAGCCCTTGGAGTCCTTCCACAATCGATTCAGCCAATGCAGTCATGGTATCGGTCCGTTCTCCAGAAGCATCCAATGCCTCCACCAACAGGCTCCGAAACGCCGACACGGTAGGGGATAGGCCATCGGCTTGACTGCCTTGAACAATTTCCTGTGCCTCGGTCCGCATGGTTGCCATGGCTTGGAGTAGTTCTGCCAATGTAATCCGGAGTTGGCGGTATTGCTGAATCAACTCATCCAACCGTTGCCGCAGGGATGTCCAAGCGACCGGGTTTTCTTTTTGACGCACCCGAATCTCATGACGCAACGCATGTTCCATCTCATGCGCACGGGCTTCAGGACTGGGGAGCCCTTCTAAGATCTTTTGATGAAAGGCGGGGTCCAGAATGGATATCGGAGCTAAAAGGCTCGTTACGCCCGAAGACCGAATATGGTCCTCGATGAGATGGCGAACCTTCGCACCGACACCAGAAAGATCCAAGGTCTCTTGCCGATACCGATTCTTGGCCCCCATGCGAATTTTTCCGAGCCAGCGCATGTCATCGAGATAAGGTGCCGCCACCGGATCGGGCATCACCCGGTCTAAGTGCTTGGCAAATTGCAAAAAAGCGTTATCAAAATGAATCCGACGATCTTCCGGTTCTAAATAGCGCACCAACGCATCTAAATCATTCGGGTCAATGCCATCAAAAATCCGCATGATGGTCCGGTGGGCTCGTTCCAAGGCTGGAAGATCATCGGTTAACGGGTGCAGGATCTCTTGAACATCCTGCGCCTCGAAAATGCCTAACGCCTCATCCAACAAGCCACCAATGCCGTAATAATCCACCACCAGCCCATAGGTTTTACCGGGAGCGGGCCGATTCACCCGGGCAATGGCTTGGAGTAAGGTATGTTCGCGCAGTCCGTCATCCAAATACAGAACTTGTTCTACGGGGGCATCAAAGCCGGTGATGAGCTTATCGCACACGATGAGAATGGCCAACGGATCCACCGCTAATGGCTGCTTAAATCGATCAATGAGTCGTGCTTCTTGGTCTGGCGTCAGCTTATATTGCTTCATCCGCGCATCATCGTCATTCGTTACGGAAATAATCACGGCATTTTCTGGACCATTTAGGCGTCGAATGGTTTCGTGATAGAGCACGGCAGTCTCGCGATCAATCGCCACAATTTGGGCCTTATACCCATTGGGCTGGATATGGGTTTCATAATGCTGAATCAAATCTAGACATACCTGCTCAATCCGTTGCGGACTTCGAATAATGCTTTTCAGATTAGCGTAACGTTTCCTAATCGCTTCCCGTTCTTCATCGCGATAGTCGCGAAACACGCGGTCAAATAAGGTATCAAGCGAGTGTCCTTCCACCTGCACCTCCGGCAGACGAGATTCATAGAAGATCGGCACCGTCGCCCCATCCTCGACCGACTGCTTAATGGTATAGGTATCGATGTAAGAACCAAACGTCTGGGGCGTGCTTCGGTCCTTTTTATCAATGGGGGTACCCGTAAATCCCAGAAAACACGCATGTGGCAACGCGACCCGCATATTGTGCGCCAATCCGTGATATTGGGTCCGGTGAGCCTCATCGACCATCACAAAGAGATTGCTGTCTTCACTCAGGACGGGGTGCTTGGCCGTAGGGGAGGTTTTCGGGACTTGGAACTTTTGAATGGTGGTCATTAGCGTCTGCCCCGGCCCGCCATTCAGCAACCGATCCTGTAATTCCTGAATGCTCTCCACGCGCACGGGATTGGGGAATCCGCACCGTTGGAAGGTTCCCGCGATCTGCCGATCTAAATCTCGTCGATCCGTTACCACCAGAATAGTAGGGTTTTGCAAACCGGGAGTTCGTCGCAGTTTCAAGGCCGTATAGACCATGGTCAGAGACTTTCCCGACCCTTGGGTATGCCAGATCACACCGCCCCGTTGCTTGTTGTGCGGCACATGAATGATCCGATCCATGGCTTTAGACACCGCTCGCCATTGCTGATACCGAGCCACTTTTTTAATGACCGTGTGACCATCCGGTTCAAAAACGATGAAGTTTCGCGTCAGATCTAATAGGTGCGCTGGCGTCAAAGCACCCGCTAGCAAAGTATCTTGGGGCAACGCATCCGCGCCCAAGTCGTCTGCCGTCCAAGGATAAGGATCTTTCCACTCCGCCCAATGACGCGCCGGTGCCTGAATGGGGGCCAGCCGGGCACCTTGTCCCCAAATGGCCACGCACAATTGATTCGTCCAGAAGAGTTGGGGAGCCACCCGTTGATAGCGTTCCAATTGATCCGTCGCCTCTTGGAGGGGATGAGAGACTAAGGCAGGATTTTTGGCTTCAATCACCACCAAGGGAAGCCCGTTGACGAAGAGCACGAGGTCAGCGCGAATCTTCTCCCTGCCATGCACCCAAAACTGATCAACCACAACAAAGTCATTATTCAAAGGATCATCCCAATCAATGAGCCTTACCGTCTGATGACGACGTCCCTGTCCGAGATCTTGTTCGAGGCTAAAATACGTAGTCAAATCTTGATGCACTTGCGCATTGGCTTCCAAGAGGCTGGTGGCATTGACTTGGGTGACCCGGCGCGTGGCTTGAACAGCATTGTCCGTGGAGATCCATGGGTTAAGACGTTTGATGGCGTTAAAGAGACGTTGAGGCAAGATGGGATACGCCAAAGAATCCCGCTCTTGGTCGATGGTGGGACCGGGAATGTGTGCCCAACCGAGTGCGACCAGCCGGTGCAGGGCGGGGGATTCTGAAAGTTGGGATTCAGACCAATGGTTAGACATGGGTTACTCCTTGTACGGCAGGCTGCGTTATTAAAAACTTTGAAAGGAGCGTCGTCTTTAAAGAGGTAATTTTATCTTTCTCTGCACTGTAGGATGCTTTAAGTTGCTGAATTGAATTCACAAAACCTATAATTTTAGTCTGTTCTAGTATAGGAGGAACCGGAACTAATATTTCCATTAGATTAGATGCGCTAATATTGGCTTGGCTAACCCCAGGAGTAATTATTTTCCGGATTTGTTGTTGACCTTTTTCAGAGTTCAGAAACAACGTAAGAAAATGTCCAACTACAACCTTACTATTTGGTTTGAGCCGAATTAGATAAGAGGCAAACGTTAGGGGAAGGATTAGATTAGCATCGTAACAAGCAGATTTTCCGACCAAATCAAGGCTGTTTGTGCGATTAAATAAGACGTCGCCGTCATCCAAGATATACTCTGGGGTTACGTCAGTTTGAGACAAAAATTTGACATCCGATATGTCAAGGACACCATGTCGGATGTTATTCATTCGTAGAACTGGTATACCACTACCAGGGTCGGATGCCATTAAAGGTAGAGACAGTCCGTACTGTGCTTTAAGAAGAATAGACCTAAGTGGCAGTATAGACCAACGTGTTGGAACTCTACCCACGCCAGGATGCGTACAATGTTCAGACTGTTCAAGTCCACGAGAAAGCAGATATTCTATAATTTGGCCCTCTAGTTGGACTAAGGTGTCTAATGACGATCTTAGCGAGTCAATCACCGCATCCACACTCCCCAAAATCTCCGCAATGCGCCGTTGCACGGGGAGTGGAGGGAGAGGGATAGTTTTTTCGATTAACCATGATTTATCTACGTGTGGAATTGCTCCTCCCACTCGGTTCATTTGTAGTTCTGGTTGGATATACTCAAGAAAATAAAATAAGTACTCAGGTAACAAGTTTCTGGAAATCGGACGTATTCTTAGTAGTGTCGATCCTACTGCGCCATATCGATTCTTGAATACTTTTCCACTTCCCGACCCATCAACTATCATAAGGATGTCGTCCGGAAAACAAATCGGGACTGTTTCGTCGTCAGTGAACAAAGTCTGGGATTCATCTATTAGAATATATGGAACTGACTTGTGCGGCCCTTTGCCATATATGGAACGTGGTTTTTTTCCCTTGGTAACTGTTATCATCTCGCCTAATCGAGCAAGTTCAATCAATGTATCCCAACTCCTTCAGATATCCATACATCTTCGCTTCCAATTCATCCCGTTCTACTTCCAGTTGTCGTAATTCCCGGATCAGTACGCTAATGTCTACTTCTTCCTGCTCTTCAGAGGTGTCCACATAACGCGAGATGTTGAGGTTGTATTCATTTTGCCGAATCTCCTCCAGTGACACCACACGCCCATACTTCTCCACGTCCTGATATGCGGCATATGCATCCACAATCTTCGCGATGTCCTCGGGTCGCAAGCTATTTTGGTTTTTCCCCGGTTGGAAGTCACGCGACGCCTCAATAAACAACACGCGGTGACGATGGCTCTCGGGTTTGGACTTCCGGATGATCAGGATGGCCGCCGGAATGCCGGTCCCATAGAAAAGGTTTGGGGGTAGCCCGATCACGGCATCAATCAAATCGTCTTCCAAGAGACCCTGCCGAATGTGCTGCTCGCTATTCCCCCGAAACAAGATCCCGTGGGGCATCACAACCCCAAGCCGTCCGGTGACGTTTAAGGTCGCCACCATATGTTGCACGAAGGCCAAATCGCCATAACTCTTTGGCGGCAGGCCATATTTAAAACGTCCATATGGGTCATGCTCGGCCTCTTCTCGGCCCCAGCCTTTCAAGCTAAACGGGGGATTGGCTATGACTCGGTCAAACAACATCAACTCGCCATGGTCCACCAGTTTAGGATCGCGGATGGTATCGCCTTTTACAATCTGGGCATCCACCAAGCCGTGGAGGAGCATGTTCATCTTGCAAATGCTCCACGTGTTGAGATTCTTTTCTTGTCCGTAGAGACTCACATTCTTGGCATTGCCACCGTGGGCCTCAATGTAGTGGACCGACTCAATCAGCATCCCGCCCGAACCCACGGTCGGGTCACAAATGCGCATGCCTTCTTCAGGTTGGAGCAGGGCGACTAGCAGTTGCACGACACCCCGAGGCGTGTAGAATTCGCCACCTTTCTTCCCCGCATCATCGGCAAATTGGGCAATGAGATATTCATATGCACGGCCCAGCATATCGGGTTCGGGAAGATCCTTATTGCCTAGTTGCACGCGACTGAAGTGTTCCAAGAGGCGCAGGAGCACGTGATCAGGCAAGCGATCTTTATTGTTGAAATCAATGCTAACCAATACACCTTCGAGTCGGCGGTTTTGTTCTTCCAAGGCTTCAAAGGCTTTGTTAATCGCTTCCCCGACATTGACCGCGACAGTGCGCAAATGACTCCATCGAGCCCGTTCCGGCACGAAAAACTGATATTCCACGGGCTCATCGGGATCGGCACCGGGAATGTGTTGCAAGTCTTTCCGTTCTTCCTCGAAAACGTCATTAAGCCGTTTCAGGAATAATAAGCCAAAGATATAATTCTTGTAGTCCGCTGAGTCAATACTCCCTCGCAGGATGTTGGCGGATTCCCAAAGGTGCGATTCGAGTTCTTGAAGCGTCAGAGGCATAGATATTCGGAACCCCTTCCATTCGACAAAACATTCGATGATATTGAGAATTATACTGGATTACGAAGGAATTAGGGAGAGGTCGTACCACAGTGAAGGTGACTTCGGAGGGCAGCATCCACAACGCTGACTTAACGTGCTCGGGAAGGTTGCGACTAACGCGGACATAGCAGCTTTAATAACGTCGCAGTCAAGGTATAAGGCCTGTCCGGGTCGTCTTTATATGTGACCGCCAGAGGGCATATTACGTCAGGTTGGTCATCGGTATCTGACGCCGACCAACCGCACACAAGGATCGCTCTCAATAAATCGTATCATAGTGAATAATTATGCCATAAGAAACGGGGCCGTGGGTCTAGTTGGTATGCTTTGGTAAAAACCTTATGTTTTGCTTGATCAGTGCGAGTTCCTTAGTAGTCTTTAAGCAAGGATAACACCTCTTCATCTAGATCGTGTCATCACGGATAAACCCTGTTCCCCCTCCCACTTGAGCAGACGCTATTTCCTTTGCAATCTCCTCATCTCTCCTAATTTAAGACCCCGCAACCAATTCAAGTCATTAACACGATGGTATCGCTTATAAGCCAATCGCGTAAATCCTAGTGACATGGCTTGAGTTGACCTGCTATTTAAACCGTGGCTAATCCTCTTACCATGAAATAGTATGGACGTGGAATACATGACATCTCTTATATACGGGATAACCTCCCCAAAATGGCCCCTCTCTCGGCCATATTTTTCAAAAAAATTCTTTTCTCTCACAGGGGCCAAAATCACCCCCTCATCCCGAGTAATACAGATGAAGAGCACATTGAAAGTCACCATTAAGGCATTAAAGGAGGAATCCTTTATCATGCACTGACTAGCCTGCAATACGCTCCAACGCCTTGATAGATAACGGTTTCAGGATTTGGCGTCATCTTGACGGATGATTAAAATTGATAGAATTTGGGCATTTTCAGGATTCACTTTGAGGGAACCGGCGGGTTGAACGCCGACTCGCCGGTTCTCTTTTTTTCTCAACACCCGCACAAACGCCATGGTCATCGACAGGAATTTAATAGAACCGCTTATACTCAGGAAAGCTATCGAGACCCTTTTTATGCAATAACCACACGTATGAGCTGGCTCCTTATGAAGTGCGGTTCATCGAAGAGACTGAGGCCATGCAAAAAAGGATGCTCCGTTTAATCCTTCGCTGGTCCCATATCATATGCAAAATGGAGGTGAAGTCATGAGTATCGGCCTGTATCATCCGAGCACCCATAGACCACGGTTCGAGATTATACGACAACTCATCAGCTCGCGTAGAATCAGTGCTTCATGACGCGCTTGGTGCCGGTGTTTGTTGCACCCATGGCTTGCACTTGATGCACCGCGATTCACGCCGTTTTTTTCCGTGTGGGTATACCCGTGTATGACGCACCACCAATTCAGAAACCGACAAGGAGACGATCACATGAATATCTACCCTGTTTTGCTCACGGCCCAAGAAGCGGCAGACATTCTCCGCGTGTCCCGCTGGCGCATTTACGACCTCATCGCACAAAACGTCATCCCAGCCGTGCGTCTGGGCCGTCAAATACGCATCCCCCGTGACAAGCTGTGGGAACTAATCCAAGCACAACGTCAGGCCATATAATGCCATGATTCCCCTCCCGTTCCTAATCTCTATTCGATATCTACATGATGAGCAGGAGATAATTAATCTCCTGCTCACTCTTGAAATCATTACTACACAACAATATCATGATGGCTGTGTGCCAAATGTGTGCCTTTCCGAAAAACACACAGGAGGAAAAATATGGCTGGACAAATCATCTCCCGAGGGGACCGGACCTGGCTGATCCGGATCTTTATTGGCCGTGACCCGAAGACGGGAAAACGGAAGTATCTCAACAAGACGGTTCATGGAACAAAAAAAGAGGCGCAACAGGAACTTAATGCCTTGTTGCGTGATCAAGATACGGGTACCTTGGTAACAACGCAACGGATCACACTCAATGAATATCTCGATCAATGGCTGGAAGCGGCGGCAAAGCCACGGCTCCGCCCACAAACGTCTGAGGATTATAAGGCTATCTTGAATCGGTACGTCCGCCAACCACTAGGATACCGAAGATTATCGACTATACAGCCATTGGACTTGCAAAAGCTATATTCAGAGATGCTGGAGCGCGGGTTATCCCCACGAACGATCCGGTACACCCATGTCATTCTCTCATCCGCGCTGAAGCAGGCGGTCCGCTGGCAGATGCTTAGTCAGAATCCAGCGGACAAGGTCTCGGTGCCTAAACAGCAACGACGCGAGATGCACGCACTGAATCCAGAAGAAACGAAACGCTTTCTCAGCGCCGCAGAATCCTCTCGCTGGTTGACGTTGTTCCAATTCGCCCTCGTAACGGGGATGCGACCGGAAGAATATTTTGGTCTACGCTGGGAGGACATCGACTGGCACAACGGCAGAGTACAAGTGAAAAGAGTGCTGGTGCGGCCCAAAGGTGGTGGCTGGCGATTTGACGAACCCAAGACGAAGAAAGGCCGTAGCATACCAATTCCTCAAACCCTCGTCGCATCGCTCAAAACGCTGAAGGTGGAACAAGCTAAGCAGCGCCTAAGTCTTGGGGAAAGGTGGAAGGACCACGGGTTGGTGTTTACCGCAGAAAACGGGGAACCGATTCATCATTCAAATTTCACGGCGCGCCACTTCAAGCCGATCCTGAAGGCGGCTGGATTAGCCGAGAATATTCGGCTCTACGACCTCCGCCATACCTGTGCCACATTGCTACTAGTGGCAGGCGAAAATCCCAAGGTGGTCAGTGAACGATTGGGACATGCGAGTATTACTCTCACACTGGACACCTACAGTCATGTGTTGCCGACGTTGCAACAGCAGGCCACGAGTAAACTCGAAAGCCTCCTGTTTGGCAACGGCACACAAGTTGGCACACTATAGGCACACAAAAGAAAACTCACCGCCCCTAAGGGATACGGTGAAAAACCTCGAAATCGTTGCTGTGTCTCAAAAAACGATGGTGCCGCAGGGCGGAATCGAACCGCCGACACGAGGATTTTCAGTCCTCTGCTCTACCGACTGAGCTACCGCGGCGTGTAGTGGCGGAGGCGACGGGATTCGAACCCGTGATCTCATGCGTGACAGGCATGCGTGTTAGGCCGACTACACCACGCCTCCGTAATATAACTTCATCATGGTAGGCGGAACAGGTCTCGAACCTGTGACCCCCTGCGTGTAAAGCAGGTGCTCTACCGCTGAGCTATCCGCCCACAACCTTAAGAAGCGTTTTTGATTATACATGCTCTGACGAGAAATAGCAACGCCTCCGACACGAAAAGATCCCTTTCTAGATGCCATGTCAGCGGAGATGACGGTGTGGTGAAGCCATCTCCGCCGGCCCTACGTTTTTGTCACGGTTATGACGCATCATTAATCCACCATGCGTACGTCCCGTGGTGAGGACCCTGTGGCACTGTAACTAAGACCCAGTGTTCGCCTACGAATCCTAACAAATGATAGTCCGACACCGAAGAAAATGGCATGCGAATATTTAATGCCCGATGTGGCCCATAAAGGAGCAAGTGCCAGACGCCTTGGTGTGACTGGCCCAAAGTCGCCGCCATGTCCCCTTTGGGGGAAAATCGAGGGACCCCAACCCACTTCACCTGCGCGGGCAAAGGATAATGGAACACCTGTCCCCGGTGCCACAATACCACTTGTTGACCTGATTGGCCTAATGCCGTCGCATGATGACGCGAGACCCGGAGTTCCGACAGACGTGGCAGCTTGACCAATCCATGGCCTTGCCAGAGAACCGTCCCATTACTCAGTGCCGCAATGACACTTTGGTCACGGGTTACGCCAAAATTGATAATATCATGGGGTGATTCGGGAATAATAGCCGGAGACAAGTGGTGGTCGCGTGTCCAAACATATATACCCGATCCCTGAGCGGCTTGCCCTAAAATGGCTGCGCTTTCCGCATCCGATGCCCAAACGACCTGATGGCTCGTTTGCAGCCCTCTTGCCGCCATATGCATGGCGGAGACGACAGGTTGCGTAAAGTAGAGTTGCTGGCTTCCTCCATCTATCCACAAAGCGCTCGTGCCGTTGGGTGCGGGATAGAGTTTGCCCCCAATCCCTAGCAAGGCATGGCCAGCACTGACTCCCACGCGCCACACGCCTGCTCCAGATGGTTCCGGCACGTCTTCCCACGCAAGAGGCGTTGGGGAATCCGTGGTAATATGAATCCCTGTGGCATGGATCGTCATGGCCAACTCGGGGGTCACAAGATAAAATTGACCATTTTGCTCCACTAACCCACCAGGCTGCGCGCTCACCATCATCCAACTAGACGTTTGCACTTGGTGCGAAGCGGGGACTTTTGCCACATAGATTTGCAGCACGGCAAACATCAGCAATAGAAAAACGGAAATGGGACGTTTCATAGGGATATTCCTCCTTGGCGCCTTCCTCCATATCCCTATGCCCGTCCCATTGTTTTATGCGAAGGGATTTATTGTTGCGCCTTCAAGGCTTTAATCTCCTCCGTCAGGCGGGGTACGACTTCAAAGAGATCCCCTACAATACCATAGTTGGCCACTTTAAAAATGGGAGCTTCCGGATCGTTATTGACCGCTACAATATACTTCGACCCCGAAATTCCTGCTAAATGCTGAATCGCCCCCGAAATGCCAATAGCAAAATAGACGGTAGGGCTCACGACCTTGCCCGTTTGGCCGATGTGATACGAATGCGGAACCCAGCCTTCATCGGCCACCGGCCGCGACGATCCCACCGCAGCTCCCAGCGCTGCGGCAAGGGCATCTAACAACTGAAAATTTTCTGGGGCTTTCATACCACGCCCGCCGGATACGATAATGTCCGCTTCCGTCAATTCTATGGTGCCCGTTTGCGCCTCCTTGCGCTCCACCACAACGGCTTGAAATGTCGCAGGGTCAACAGATGGAGCAATGTCCAATATCTCTGGGGTCACCTGGTGCACTTCAGCGGCATTGATGTTCGGACGCAATGAAAACATTTGCACAGGTGTGTTGATGACCACCTCAGCTAACGCCTTGCCCGCATAAACAGGACGAATAGCCTTCACTCGCCCCGATGCCTCCGCCTCTAAATGGAGGCAGTCGGTGGCCAATCCGGCTCCAAGAACTTCGGATAGGCGAGCGGACAAGTCTTTGCCCCACGCATTCGCTGGAAAGAGGATCACGTCCGCGTCAAACTGCGGAAAGCTTTGCGCAATCGCTGCCGAAAATCCATCCGAACTGTATTGTGTGTACGATTCCCAAAACACCGCCCGATCGGCTCCATATTCGGCTAATTTGGGAAGAGTCTTTGCCGCATCTGTACCGAACGTCAAGGCCGTTACGGGTCCTTTTCCCAAAGACCGCGCGACCGTCAACATCTCTAAGACAACATGGCGGATATCGCCCGCATTTTGATCAAAAATTACCAACACGCCATTAGCCATCCTAAATCCCTCCTACTTCTGCATTTCCCTATAAAACTTTTGCCTGGTTGTGCAGCAGGCGTACCAATTCCTTCGCCGTTTCGGCAGGATCCCCACTGAGAATGGTGGGCTCTGGCCGTGTTGGTGGTTCAAATAACCGGTTAACCGTCACCCACGGTTGGGCCGGTAACGACAACGACTCTAAAGTGACCCGCCGCACTTCTTTCTTCTTGGCCTTCATAATATTGGGCAACGTCGGATAGCGCGGCTCGTTTAAACCCCGTTGAGCTGTCACAACGGCGGGATAGGGCAATTCCACAATCTCGCTCGCGCCTTCTAATTCGCGTTCCGCTCGCAGCCGTTTCGACGCTTCATCGACTTCTAGGTGAATCACCACCGTCACTTGTGGTAAGCCCAATCCCGCCGCAATCATAGGCCCAACCTGAGCGGAATCATCGTCAACCGCTTGTTTGCCCGTAATAATCAAATCAAATCCCTCTTGTTGGCAAATGGCGGCCAAGGCATGAGCCGCTGTCGCGGGTTCCACTGAGCCCTCAGTCGTAACAATGACAGCCCGGTCCGCTCCCATCGCCAGCGACTGGCGCACAGCCTCTTCCACGCGTGATGGTCCCAAAGCCAGAACCACCACTTCACCCCCATGCTTTTCTTTTATACGCAAGGCTTCTTCAATCGCAAATTCATCATAAGGATTAATAACCCATTTAATCCCTTCTTCGTGAATGCCTTGTCCGTCCGCACGAATTTGAATCTTCGTCGCGGTATCGGGCACCTGCTTCACGGTGACTAAAATTTTCATCGCTATCTCTCCCTTGCTCTTGAGTATCAGGTAAAGAGCGCCTCTTCCAGAGCCATCACTATAGTATCAATCAACAAAGATTCTTGACTAGGGAAAATTGTGCGCAGATCAAAAATTACCGAACCATGACTAATGCGTGCAATCACCGGCATCCGGGCGTATCTTAGGCGTTGTTCGAAACGCGGTACCACGCTGCCGTCTTGCGGCGTCACCCGGACAACAACCGAGGGAATATGGGTCCCAGGCATAGACCCTCCTCCAATTTGGGAAAAATCGGGAGCGGTATCAATGTCCACAGGGCCGCTTACGCGCTGGCGAAGCACCTGCGCCACGGCCGTGGCACGTTGCTGAAGGGTATCCACCGTTTGGGTCATCATGTGCCACAGTGGCAACTCTACAGCGCGCCCTTCCAAATACCACCGAATGGTCCCCTCTAAAGCGCTCAACGTCATTTTATCGACCCGAACGGCCCGAGCCAACGGATATTTTTTCAGCCGGTCAATAATCGCCGCCTTCCCCACAATAATGCCGGCCTGCGGTCCCCCAAGCAGCTTATCGCCCGAAAAGGTGACGATATCAACTCCAGCGCCCACAACCTCTTTGACGCTAGGCTCGACCACATCCTCCAGCCGCAGCGGATCAATCACGCCACTTCCTAGATCTTCCATCACCACAATCCCATATTCACGACCAATGCGAACAAGATCAGCCGTGGATAACCCTTGGGTAAATCCAATCACACGAAAATTTGACTGATGGACCTTAAGCAGCATGCCCGTGTTGGTGTTAATCGCGCCAATATAATCGCGCGCATGCGTCTTATTCGTCGCCCCCACTTCGCGCAAAATCGCACCCGACAAGGCCATCACCTCGGGAATGCGAAAAGAACCGCCAATTTCCACCAATTCTCCCCGGGACACCACCACTTCTTGGCCCCGAGCCAATGCCGACAACGCCATCAAAACGGCAGCCGCATTATTATTGACCACCATCGCGGCCTCGCCGCCTACCAGGTCCGCCAAAACCCCTGCCACATGATCATGGCGCGAGCCCCGGCGCCCGGCTTCCACTTCATATTCCAAGGTCGAATATTGGGTCGCAACGTCCTTTACCATCTCCATAATCTCAACCGGTAACGGAGAACGCCCTAAATTCGTATGGATAAGGACCCCTGTAGCATTAATCACCGGTTTGAGGTGCGGAATGGCCCACTCTTCGGCCTTATGCAAAATGTTTTGAACAATTATGGGCACGGGCGGCGGCAACTGTCCTTGTACCGCCTCTTGTCGTAACTCGTCCAGTACCACGTCCATCGCCCGCCGGACCCAATAACGGGACACAGGCAAAGGGTTTGGCATGGCTTGCCATATTTTTTGCGCTGCAGGAATTTGTCTGCGAATATCTGGGTCTTGCATATTGTCCGGCCACACTCCTACGCAAGGCCGCCACAAGGCGGCCTTGTCTTTGCGGTTTTAATGCATCTTCTGGTGCTCTGGGGAGACTGGAGGAACCGGCGAAGTGATCATACCCAGTGACGAATCTATCACTAGGTAGCCTTGAGACTCGAATAGGTCGTCAGCATTCATGTCATAGAGAAACACGGCCTCATTACGCACCTTACCGGGTTTGCGTTGAGATGCGAACTCCATTCATAACGCCTCCTCTCCTCTATTCAGCAGGGTTAACAGAAAACCCAGTCCCCTCTTCTATTGTACCCTGTGCGCCCCTCTTCCCCCTAACGCTCTTGCGCCCAGCGGGCCATATCAGGCGCGAAGTAGGTGATAATCATGTCAGCGCCCGCGCGTTTGATGCTCACTAATGATTCTTCAATCACGCGACGTTCTTCCAGCCATCCCAATTGTCCGGCCGCCTTGATCATGGCAAATTCTCCCGACACTTGGTAAGCCGCCACTGGCACTCTGACCGCTTTTTTGACATCAGACAGCACATCCAAATACGGCATCGCCGGCTTCACAATGACCATGTCCGCCCCTTCTTCTAAATCCAGCAACACCTCTTTTAAGGCCTCTTGGCGATTGGCCGGGTCCATTTGGTAAGCCCGCCGATCACCAAAGGTCGGGGTATTCTCTGCGGCTTCGCGAAAGGGCCCGTAAAAACCCGACGCATATTTGGCCGCATAAGACATAATCGGCACCTGTTCAAAGCCAGCAGCGTCCAAGGCGCGACGTATAGCGCCCACCCGCCCATCCATCATATCCGAAGGCGCTACCACCGTGGCCCCGGCCCGCGCTTGGACGACAGCCGTACGAGCTAAGACATCAATCGTCGCGTCATTGTCCACAATCTCTCCATGCAATAGGCCACAATGACCATGGTCCGTATATTCACATAAACACAAATCGGCAATCAAGGTCGCGTCGGGAAGCCGTTCGTGAACCGCCTGCAGCGCACGCTGGACAATCCCATCAGGACTATAGGCTTCGGATCCTTGCGCATCCTTATGGCTGGGAATGCCGAAGAAGAGAAAAGCATGCACACCTAATGCATAGACCTCTTCAAGATGAGCACATAAGGTATCTACCGACCACTGATAAATCCCTGGCATCGAGCTAATGGGTTCTTGAAGTCCTTGCCCGGGGCGAACAAAAACCGGATAAATTAATTGTTCGACGGCCACGCGTGTTTCACGCACCAATGCCCTTAGCCCTTCAGTTTGACGAAGACGTCTCGGACGTTCTATCGGAAACATAATGGAAATCACTCCTTAACGATGAGTTTGATAATGCCGCACCAACGCCTCAACCATGGCTTCCATAGAGGATGTCTCGGCCTCCAAGATTTCCCCCACGACATAGTGATGTAGTGTCCTTGTTGTTAAGGGGCCGATACTCACGGCTTGCGTTTGCCGCAACGCCTCGCGCAATTCGGGATGCGGTTCCCATAAATGCTCAACCGCCGACGATGCCGTATAAAACACAGCGTCGATGTCGTGAGCAGCTACCCGCTTAGCCACTGCAGGGCTTAAGGGCACTAGGAGATTTTGATAGAGGGCGATAGACGTGACCAATGCGCCCTGCTGCATAAGAAAGTCCTTGAGATAAGAGCGATTGAGGTTGCCGCCCGGAAGCAAAATGCCTTTGCCCAACAACGGTAAAGACGCCAAGCGCTCCGCCAGTCCCTCCTGACTATATTCTTCATCAGGCATAAGACTAGGGTAAATGCCGTAGTCTTGAACCGCAGCCGCAGTCTGCGGTCCGACTACAGCAATTTGCGCAGACAACTTACGAATGTCCAGGCGCAAGCGCCGCATCGCGGAAAAGAAGCGCGAGACGGCCTCTTGACTGGTAAAAATGACCCAGTCAAACCGTTCTAAATGCGTGATTGCTTCGTCCACCGCTTCCCATGATACGGGATCGGTAACAGCCGACACCGGTGCGAGTAAGACCGTAGCGCCATACTCCTCAAGTCGTTCGCGGGCCCGAGCCGCCGCGCGGCCGGCCCTTAAGAGCATGACGGTACGACCCGCTAGGGGCCTGCGGGAAAACCACAATGAAGGAGCAACAGACGCGGGGGTTTTGACAGTCAACCAGGCCTTAAAATCCATTTCGTCATTGCCTATCTGCCTCCATTGCCCAGGCGCCCTATATGCCCAAGTTGTCGTGTCAGCTGAAAGGGTATACGTCGCTATCTGCAGGTGTTGCGCAGGCTCCACCGCTTCAAGCGGTTTCGCGAGGGTAAAGCCTTCGGTATCCAACACGGCCGTCATGCGCCAAATCCCTGGCACAACCGCCCCCAATTGCCTGCGCTCTTGCACCAAAGTCACCCATGTCGGCAACAAGGGATGGTGAGCAGGAGATTCGGGCACCAGAACCGCCACCGTCCGGTCCTGGTCCGTCCAGTGCTTTAAACGAGAGATGACCTCATCCGCTGTGATATGTTCTGCCTGTGCTGGCCACGGCCACTCGCCTTCCGGCACTGCTTGATCCGTAACTAATGCCACATCCACGCGCGCAAGGATATCCCAGCCTTGTTGGGTTATCCACCGCACGCCAGCTGGGCCCGCCCCGATAAAATATACCCTAGCCACCACACACCCCCCTCTAGAGCAATTTTAAGGCACCTTGTTCTATCAGACGCTGTCCTGCTTCGCGCCCAATCCGTTCCGGGTCAGCCACATCGCCCTGAACATCAGCAACAAGAATATGTTCGCCTTGAAGATCACCCACTTTTGCACGCATCCGCAGGACATGCGAATCCACAAGTTCGGCATAGGCGCCAAAAGGAATTTGGCAGCCGCCGCCGAGTTGCGCTAAACAGGCGCGCACCGCCCGCGCACGCAAGGCCGCTTGTTCATCATTGAGTGAGGCGAGTAACTGTTGAATAGGTTCGTTATCACGGCGTATTTCGGCCGCCAAGACTCCTTGGCCCGGGCTCGGCACAAACGTCCAAGGGTCCATGTAACTGGCGATCATGTCCTGCCAGTGCAATCGGTGAACGCCTGCAGCCGCTAATATCAAGCCGTCCCAGCCTTGGGACTTCCATTTCTCGACGCGAGTCTGCAAATTGCCTCGGACCGGCACAATTTCTAAATCGGGGCGCATGGCGGACAAAAACGCCTTGCGGCGCAAACTGGAGGTGCCAATCACCGCCCCCGAAGGAAGTGTCTCCCAAGTAAGGTGTGGCGCCGCAATCAAGACATCGCGTGGATCTTCCGGCAAGAGATAGGCGCCAATCGTCAAGTCCTCCATCAGGGTAGTCGGCAAGTCTTTAAGCGAGTGCACAGCCAAGTCAATCGTCCCGGCAATCAGCGCATTTTCAAGCTCCGTGGTAAAAAGCCCTTTATCGCCAATCGCGTCCAAGGCCCGATCAAGGATTTTATCGCCCTTCGTTTCAAAGAGGACAAGTTCGCACGCCACACCCGCATCCGTAATTAAACGCACCACCTGTTCTGCCTGCGCTGTTGCCAAAGTGCTAGCGCGTGACCCTACTTTGAGCATCGTTTCTTTTGCCTTCTTTCTGCCTTCAAATCCCCATGCTTTTAATAAAATGCTCCGTGGGAGAGACTCCCCACGAGAAAGACGTCTACCAAAATCAAGACAAACGCCAGCATAAGATACACCGCAGCCCGGTGTCCTTGCCAACCCCATTGCCGAAGCGCGACATATAGCGCATAGATTACCCACACAATGACCGTCGACACGGCACGAAGCCCCATCCGGCTCCCAGTCGGCACCAAAAATCCCGCACCTAACGCCATTGTCAACAATGCGAGTCCGAGCCACACCAACCGGGCACTGACCATATCCATCACGTCGAGGGAAGGCAATTGATAATAGAAGACGCGAACTTTCTTCCATTTAAGCTCCCGCTCTTTTTCAAAATACATGACACTAAACACTGCGGCAATTAAAAAGGCCACGTATGCCGCCATGGAGGCGATGGAGGATACAAGAACCGTGGACGTGCCGGGCGTTCTCGGTAGCACCTGCCCTCCCAACCATACCACAACCACCACAGGCATTAAAAATCCCCCAAGCGGCCATGTGGGACGAAGCCGTTGATAGAAGACAAATGCCACAATGGACAGCCAAACGAATCCGGCTGTCCAGTCATACATCGTGGTGATAGGCCATAGCCCCCGTTGAAAACCCTCACGGACCAGCCATGCGGTCTGTGCCCCCCAGCCCACAGCTAAACTCGAAAAAGCCCAGCGTTTCCACTGGGCATCATATAAAGCGGCCACAAATGCGGCCGCTGCTATCATGTATCCTAAAAAGGTTACGGCTAACAGCGCTTCCACCGGTATCCCCGCCCTAGTTTACCGCTCTGGTTCGAGCGCCACACCTTGCATCGGGACAGTGGAGGGCTCGTTGGACTCCGTCAGCTTAAACAGTTCGCGCACGGCATCAATATGATTTTGCTTGTCCCCTTCGGCTGCCCAGGAGCGCATAGTCACCATAGCATCATTAAGAAACTTATTGAGGATAAGCCGTGTCGTATCAGCCACAACGGCCTTTTCCTCAGCAGACAAGTGCGGCAAACGGTTCATAGCCTTCTCCAACTCAGCCGTGCGAATGGCATCGGCCTTGGAACGCAGCTGGCGAATAACGGGCCCCACTTCCGATGCCGCCAATTCTTCTTTCAAAGAACGGATCTCCTCCTGGATAATGCGCTCGACTTTCACGGCTTCTTTTTGCCGTTGTGCCAAATTTGCTTGCACAACCGCCTCCACATCATCGACATCATACAAAAAGATTCCCGCCCCTAATTTAGCAATGGCCGGGTCGATATTGCGAGGCACAGATAAGTCAAAGAGAAACCGCAACTTCTGGGTGTTTCCCCGAATTGCCGTGCGTACCATGGTTTCGTCAAGTAAAAACCCCGACGCATTCGTGGCCGTAACAACAATATCCGCTCCACGCAATAGTTGTGGGAGAGCTGCCATATCCGCATAGTCGGCGCCCAATTCCTCTGCTAATTCTTGCGCCTTGGCAACCGTACGATTGACCAGCGTCAACCTGCCCACACCCGCTGATGTTAAATGACGGCCCACCAGCGTTCCCATTTCACCCGAACCAATCACCAGGGCATGCGTCTTATGAATATCCTCAAACACCTTGCGTGCCAATTCCACCACGGCATGCCCCATCGACAGCGCATTATGACTAATGCCCGTTTCGGCATGGGCTCTTTTACCGACGGTCAGGGTATAGCGAAATAGACGGTGCAGGGCTTTGGCCGCACCATAGCGCTGCGATACCTCATAAGCCGCTTTGACCTGCCCCAGGATTTGTGTTTCGCCCAAAACCATTGAATCCAGCCCCGCTGCCACCCGAAAGAGATGATCGAATGCCCGGTCATCTGCATACCAAAACACTGCATCGACAAATTCACTCTGATCGACGCCAACAATCTTCGCCCACCATTTCACCATTGCGGCATAAGACACATTTCCGGCGACATATATTTCTGTGCGATTGCACGTCGACAAAATGACCACGCCTTGATTACCATGCAACTCACCGAGTCGCTGATATGCATCAGCAATTAACTCCGGCGTGAGCCCCACCCGAGCGCGTATCTTTAGCGATGCAGTTTTGTGATTAATTCCGACAACCTGTATCTGCATCCAAGCCACCTCAAATCTAGCGTGACCGTATTCTGGCAAACCTATGTGCCGATCACTATTTCTCTCATCATAACACGTTCATCGGCTATGAACGCATCCAATATTAAAAAATCAAAGGAAGTTTAACCGAAATTAAACAACATTAAGCATTCACTATACTAGATACGGCAACCAAGTGTTCGCCATAGCCTTTTAGGCCACTCATCATCGCGACCTAGGGCTATCGTTGTAAAATAAAAGCTTCTTCAAGCGTCATCCCTAAGAGCAGCACGCCGGCTATAAATTTGGCTCCTGGCTGCCTTTTGCCTCCCAGTACCCGATTCACATAAGAATACGCTAAATCCATATGGGCCGCCAGGTCACGTTCGGACCATCCTCGTTGTTCCATATAATTCCTCATTGCCGGTATATTTACTGTTAACGTAGCCATGACAATCCCTCTTTTACCTTTTTGGCAAAATCATAGCCCAGATTTGCTATTTTGGCAATTTTCTTAGGCAGCACGGGAGTTGCCTACAGGCAACGAATTGAGTAGGATAGGGATGATACCGTACGGACAAAGGAGGGCTGGTGATGCGTTTTGGGCATTTTCTACGATCCAGGCGACAAGCCTGCCATCTATCCTTGGTGGAACTGGCTCGTCTGAGCCGCACCAGCCCTTCGTACCTCTCGCGCGTCGAACGTGGACTCAGGGAACCTCCCCGCCCCGCTATTTTAGGTCGTTTAGCCGATGCCCTCGACTTACCCTATGAACAATTAATGCAACAAGCCGGCTACCTCACGCCGCATTTACAAGAAGAATCCGCTCCCTACGGGATACAGCCGGACGAATGGGCCGAAGCACTCGCCACCTTGTCAGAGGATGATTGGGCCGATGTCCGGGCCCTTATACAAAACAAAGTGGCCCGAAGAAAACAAGGCCACTCGTCTTAATAGGGATATCCTGTCAAGCCGTTACGACATTACGGAACGGACGGCCTCCGCGACTTGCCATGGCATCGTCACCACTTCCGCACCATGCGCGCGCAGCGCTTGCTCTTTGCTCTCCAAAGTGCCGCGTCCACGCTCAATGATAGCCCCTGCATGGCCCATGCGTTTTCCCGAAGGAGCTGCCCGGCCCGCTAAATATGCGACCACAGGCTTGCCCAATGTCTCAAGATATTCCGCTGCTTCTTCTTCGGCGCTGCCTCCAATTTCACCAACCATTACCACCGCTTTGGTGTCGGGATCCTGGCGAAAATGCTCGAGCACCGTAATAAAGGTCTGACCCACCACCGGGTCGCCCCCCATCCCTACCACCGTGGATTGCCCCAGTTGCGCATTGGTCAGACTAAACGCAATTTCGTAGCTAAGGGTCCCTGAGCGCGCCACGACGCCAATCGGACCCGGTTGATAAATATGGTTCGGCATAATCCCCATTTTCGTGTGTTCACCCGGGGAAATAATCCCAAAGGTATTCGGGCCAATAACCGTCGCACCCAGCGCTTTGGCGCGCGCCACAATATCAATGGAATCTTGCACGGGAATGTGTTCAGGAATCATGACCAGCAAACGAATACCATTTTCCAAGGCTTCAAATGCCGCATCCTTCGCATAGGGTGCCGGCACAAAAACAATGGATGCATCGGCTTTGGTGGCATCCACAGCTTGGCGCACGGTGTCAAACACCGGAACCCCTTCCACCATTTGTCCGGATTTGGTCGGCGAAATCCCACCCACCACCCGGGAGCCAAAGGCGAGCATTTGGCGCGTATGAAATCGTCCTTGATTCCCTGTAATGCCTTGGACAATAATGCGCGTGTCCTGCGTGAGCAAAATAGACATTACATCGCCTCCTTTGCGAGGCGCACCGCTTGTTCCGCGGCTTCAGCCATTTCCGAATACGCTTCGATACCCGCTGCTTTCAAGAGGGCCACCCCTTCTTTTTCATTGGTCCCCACTAAGCGCACGACCAATGGTACGGGAATCCCCGTGGTTTGTTTCACTTGCAAAATTGCGGAAGCCACATCATCACACCGGGTAATGCCCCCAAAGATATTGACCAAAATGGCTTTGGGATGCATCGAGACTAACACCCCGAGCGCTTCTGCTGTAGGACCTACTGAAGCTCCTCCCCCCGCATCCAAAAAGTTTGCTGGCCTTCCGCCAAAATGTTGAATAGCGTCTAACGTGGCCATGGCCATACCGGCGCCATTGGCCATGACGGCAATATCGCCATCGAGCTCGACATAGGCTAGGCCAATTTCATGCACTTTGCGCTCCAATGCTGATCCCTCGTCAACCACCGTCACATCTTTGTGGCGATAGAGCGCACTGTCATCCAAGTTCAAGCGGGCATCGGCCGCCACTAAGTGCCCATCCACAACCGCAAGCGGATTGATTTCCACTAATTCGGCGTCCTTCTCGCGGTAAATCTGATAGAGCTTGACCACCAAGTCGGCAAACTCTTTAAAAATGGTGCCCTCCAATCCTAACGCGGCAGCTACTTCTCTCCCAAAGTATGGCAAGACGCCAACCGCGGGATCCACATAAGCTTTCACAATCTGGTCGTCGGCCACATCTTCAATTTCCATCCCACCCGCTAAAGAGGCCATGACCAGGGGTTTTTTGGCATTGCGATCGGTTGTCACGGAAATATACAGCTCCCGCTCAATCGCCAGCTTGCTTTCTGCGTACAGCAGTTCGACGGTATACCCCTTAAGGTCCATCCCCAACATGTCCTGGGCCACACGACGTCCTTCTTCAGGAGTTTGGGCAAAGCGAATGCCCCCTGCTTTGCCCCGGCCTCCCACTAAGACCTGCGCCTTCAAAGCAGCCGGCCCAATGGTTGCCACCGCCTCCGCCCCGTCCTCAGGAGTACGAACAAGCTGACCCGGGGGAATAGGTATGCCGTAGGCTTTTAATGTGCCTTTGGCTAGATATTCATATTGCTTCACGCGGCACCCTCCTTTTATCCCATGTGTTCTCTTTTGACTTTCACTAACCACAATGCCCTACCCTGACATCCTTGGGATCTCAACTAGACAAAAATTGATGACCTAGACGTAAGGAATATCACAAGGTCAATGGGAACGCTCCCCACCTCGTGGGCGTAAGGGTTCTGTCACGAGTGGGGCGCGGGAAGTCAAGCCTTTGTGCTTGTTCGCCACGCCCCATCCTCATAGTCCCCCTTGGATAGGAGGCATCGCTCACAAATTCTAATAGTTCAGCATGGATAGCGGCTTACGCACAGAGGCGACAGACTTGGCAAAAGCTTGGCGCTCTTCTTCTGTGAATTCCACTTCGAGCACTTTTTCTATGCCATTGCCGCCCACAATGGCGGGAACTCCGACAAAGATATCGTGCTCGCCATATTCGCCATTCAAGTAGCTAATCACCGGAATCACCCGGCGCTCATCTTTGAGCATGGCTTCCACCATCTCCGCCAGCGACGAAGCCGGCGCATAAAAGGCTGAGATTTTCATGAGATTCAGCACTTCGCCACCACCGGTGCGCGTGCGCTGGACGATTTGGGCGATAGTGTCGGCTGGCAGCAATTTTTCGATCGGAATGCCGCCGACGGAAGAATAGCGCACGAGCGGCACCATATCGTCACCATGACCGCCCATCACAAACGCCGTCACATCTTTGGGCGACACATTTAACGCATCCGCTAAGAACGCACGGAATCGGGCAGAATCCAGTACACCTGCTTGCCCAATGACCCGGTGATAAGGGAACCCGCTAGCTTTTTGGGCAACGTACGCCATCACATCCGCGGGGTTGCTCAAGACCACCAGCAACGCATTAGGGGAAAGCTTCGCGGCTTTTTCAACCACTTGATAGACAATCTCCGCATTGACTTTCAAGAGGTCGTCACGGCTCATGCCGGGCTTACGCGGCATGCCCGCGGTCACCACAATAATATCGGAGTCTGCCGTGGCATCATAATCATTAGAGCCCGTCACTTTGAGACTAAAACGCTCAATGGGTCCGGCTTCCCAAATATCTAGCGCTTTCCCCTCAGGAATCCCTTCAGCCACATCAACCAGGACAATATCGCCCATTTCTTTCAAGGCCATGACATGCGCAGTCGTAGCTCCTGTAGCTCCGGCCCCGATAATGGTAATTTTGTGCCTTTTGAACATTCTGATCACCCCTTGGTCTGTTTTAAAATCGGCTGATGATGGCGTCGGCAAACTGCGATGTTTTCAGTTCCGTCGCCCCTTCCAATTGCCTTGCCAAGTCGTAGGTCACCGTCTTCGCTTGAATTGTCTCCTCGAGCCCCCGGACGATCAAATCCGCCGCTTCATCCCAATGCAAATGCTGCAGCATCATCACTGCCGACAAAATAAGTGAGCCCGGATTGACTTTGTCCAAGTTGGCATATTTCGGGGCTGTCCCGTGAGTGGCCTCGAACACAGCAATTTCATCAGACATATTGTTTCCCGGTGCCATGCCTACACCGCCCACTTGCGCCGCCAACCCGTCAGACAGATAATCGCCATTGAGGTTGGGGGTCGCAATAACGTCAAATTCCTTAGGCCTGAGCAAGACTTGCTGAAAAGTAATATCGGCGATGCGGTCCTTCAGCACAATCTTCCCCTCGGGCTGCTTGCCGCCGTACTCGCTGTAGAGGACATCTTCGGTAATTACGATATCAGGGAACTCGCGCGCAGCGAGTTGATACCCATAGTCACGAAATGCTCCTTCTGTGAACTTCATAATATTCCCTTTATGCATCAACGTCACGGAACGGCGGTGGTGCTCAATCGCATATTGAATCGCACTGCGTATGAGGCGTTCACTGCCAAAGCGCGTAATGGGCTTAATGCCAATACCCGCTAATTCATCAATATGTTTCGAAGTTTCCTTGTTGATAAACGCGATAATCTTTTGGGCTTCTTCGGAGCCCGCTGGCCATTCCACACCGGCATAGACATCTTCCGTATTTTCGCGAAAAATGACCATATCGACCCATTCAGGGTGCACCACCGGCGACGGAACTCCGGGCACATAACGGACGGGTCGAACACAGGCGTATAAGTCAAGTTCTTGACGCAATGTGACATTTAAACTGCGAATGCCTCCGCCAACGGGAGTCGTCAGCGGTCCTTTAATCCCCACTTTGTATTCGCGGAACATGTCCAACGTTTTGGCAGGCAACCATTCTCCCACTTGCGTATGGGCTTTCTCGCCCGCTAGGACTTCCACCCAGTGGATTTGTCTCTGGCCTTGATAACTGGCTTTAACAGCGGCATCAACCACCCGCACCGTGGCGCGCCAAATATCTGGCCCAATGCCATCTCCCTCGATATACGGGATGATGGGATCGTTGGGCACCATAATTTTCCCATTGTGATACACAATGGCATGACCTTGTTCCATTGGCCCTCTCCCCTTCCTCGATTGCTCTCTTATGATCGCACAAATTTGGCGAGGGACTCAAGGATCGTTGATAAGTTCAACAAATTTCATTGTTTTGAATTGATTTGACAGATTTCGAACGCCGCGACACCCGTCCGAAGTGGCGAGATTCCTTCCCCCCACAAGATTTCTCGAAGCGGCACACTTGACACGGACTGCCCCACTCCACCACTGCTGCAGCCCCGCACCGAGGACATCGGCCAACTCCTCGCGACAGAGGATATCCGCATTGACGACACGAGGATCCTAAAGACGTTGGCGCCATTCTCATCACCTCATCTTCATCCTATGCCGCTCCCCATTAAATGGGTCCAAAGCGCGCGACCAATCCGCCTACGACCAAGGCCAGAGCAATGGATCCACCCCAAATGGCTGCCCCTTGCATCCAGCCTCGCTCTTTTAAGATGACCAAGGTCGAAGCCATACAAGGAACAAATAGCGTCAGGGTCACAGCCCCTGTCAAAATCTGATGCGGAGTCAACCCTAACTGATAAAATCCTGCGGCTCCAAAATCCCGGCGAATAAAGCCCAACACAAAGGGCTGGACCGCTTGCGCTGGCAACCCCAACCAATAACGCATCACGGGGGCCAAAGTCCGGTCCAACCAAGGCAAAAACCCAAAAATGTCCCCGAGTTCCACCATTGCGGATCCCCATAAGAACAAAGGTCCCGCCTCCCTAAGAAACTCTAGGACTTTTGTTTGTGTTTTCCAGACAACATTGCTCAACTGAGGGACGCTTAAACGCGGCAAATCCAACAGTAATGGGGTAGGACGGCCCGGCAACGACCGATCTAAGACCGTTCCCACGGCCACAAATAATCCCGTAATAATCAGCACATAGCTTAGGGCATAAGGCCATCCAATGCCGCTTAGCAGCCCGATGATGACGCCCATTTGCGCAGAGCACGGAATCGTCCACGCTAACAAAATGGTGGCAATCGTGCGCTCCCGCTGAGTCTCCAACACACGCGTCGTCAGTGTTGCCATCGTCACACATCCAAATCCCAGCACCAATGGAATGACCGCACGACCATTGAGGCCCAGACGCAAAAACCAACGATCCAGCACTGTCGCTAACCGCGGCAAGTACCCACTATCTTCCAGCAAGGCCAGCAGGAGGTAAAAGCCTGTGACTAAGGGCAGCAAAAGGGCCACAATATAGAGCAAGCCCGCCGAAACAATGCCATATTGGCCCATCAGCAGCCGGTACGGCAAAGACGTCCTGGGCACGACACTCCCAATGAGATGTCCTATAAAGGGCACAACCCACTGCATCGTGACACCTTGTAAAAAATTGACCACCGTTCCTGCCACAACCGTGCCCACAAAATAGTACACCAGAATTGAGAGAACCCCCGCACTGGCCAAGCCCCCCCACGGACTTAACAAAACGCGGTCAAGCCATTGCTCCAAAGCGGGTGTGCCCCGCCCGGGGCGATATACGGCAGCCGCTATGCGGTCTGCCCGCTCACGGCGTTCAATATAGCGCCGTTCTCGCTCTCCGGGTTCAGGGCCCGTGCCCACTTGACGCCGCAGTTCCTTGTCTTCTTCATACCACAAGACCGCCTCCAATGAAGACAGATGCCACGTTTCAGACACGGCCCACTGGGGGTCAATTACGGGGGGCTCCAAGCGTGTATCGAGCAGACTTTTCAAGACAGCGATATTGCGCCCTTGAACAGCAGCAACGCCAACAACCGGCACTTTGAGTTCTTCTTCGAGACGAGCCGTGTCGACAAAGCCTCCTTGCGCCGCGACTTGATCCATCATGTTGACGACGACGATGACACAAAATCCCGCATCGAGCAGTTGCAGGGTCAAAAATAAGTCGCGCGATAAATGGGTCCCATCCACCACATTGACCACAAGATCGGCGTTCTTTAAGGCTTCTACGGTAATTCGCTCTTCTTCCGTCCACCGACTCAGTCCATAGACCCCAGGCGTGTCCACTACCAGATCGTCTCCGACCACCGATTCAAACATTTGTACGGTGCTTCCGGGGAAATTGGAAACTTCCACATAACGCCCTGTAAGTTTTTGAAACACCACAGATTTTCCCACATTGGGGTTGCCCACGAGAACAATTTTACGGCCTGGCATAGGTTTGTCCCTCCTAGGACAGACTATGACCAAAATATGGAAGGAAGAACTGCTGCCATGATTGAATTTCGCTTTGATCGCCATGTCTCGATAAGGACATTGAAACGTTTGTGGGATACGTGTTTAGACACGGCAGGGCGTGATCCCGAAAGCATCGATTTAGCCTGGCAGAACAGCGCCTACGTGGTACACGCCTGGCGGGGAGAGGACCTCATTGGCATGGCCCGTACCATTTCTGATGGACGTTATTTTGCTGCGGTCTGTGATGTCATTTGTGCCCCGGATGCTCCCCCCCATCTCGCATCACACCTCAAGCGTTTGGCAAAAGCCCCGTTTCAGCGCCGCGGTATGACCATTGTCTTGATTTCCCCACATCATGCTCCGTCCTCCGCGGTAAAAAAAAACGGACGATAACCGTACGTCTGTGCGAAGTCCATCACACCCCAATGCCTGATAAGTTCGGCACAATATAGGATTTGTTCCAAAGAGAAGCGGAATTTTTTTGCGCTGATCTTTGCGGCTTAAAGGCTTGTATAATAGCGATACGAATGAGACCTAGGACGGGCGAACCATGCGCACATCGTTGCTGCGGAAAAACATGCGACTATCATTGTGGCACGGCGCGTTCTTTACGGCGGCCACCACCATTGTCACAACATTTTTTCCTCTTTTTTTAATTGACTATCTTCATGCCAGCGCTCAGCTGGTCGGCTTGTCGAGCGCACTGCCGGCGCTGGCCGCACTCATCGCTAGTCTTGTCCTCATGGTACGGCTTCCCAAGACGCCCACCTTGCTATCATGGACGACCCATTCGTTTTTGGCGACGCGCCTTTCCTATTTATTGATTGCCGTAGCCCCCTGGCTAACGCCTCACCATGCCGCACTAGCAGCTGTCCTCATCCTCACGGTCGGCAATATCCCGCAGACTTGGGGCCTTATGGGATGGCAAACGATTATTGGCCACGCCATTCCTCCCTTAGTCCGGGAAAGTTTTTTCAGCTACCGTAGTATCGTGACAACCTTGGTCGCTTTAGTGGTCAGCCTCGTGACGGGGCTTATCACGCAGTGGGGAGGAAGTCATACTAGTCTCTTTCTCAAAGCCTTTTTTATCTTGGCAGCTGGCTTGGGCATTGCAGAGGTTATCACGCTCGCACGCCACCGTCTTCCAGTCCGGCCCCCGGCTGCCACTCCTGTCATCCCCCCGATTGCTTGGCGGGCCATTTGGCAGAATCCCGTCTTTGTTCGCTATCTCGTCCTCTCAGCGTTCTTTAATTTTGGTTGGCAAATGTCATGGCCGCTATTCAGCCTGTATCAAATCGGCCAGGCTCATGCCACCGCTTTGTGGCTGGGATTGTTCACCGTGGCCGCTTTAATCTCTCAAGCCATCAGTTTCCCAAGCTGGCGCGCTTTAGCCCGCCGCCAGGGAGGCATGCGGGCACTGGGAATATCCGCCTTGGGACTCGCCTCCGTTCCGTGGCTCACCGTTCTTTCACGCAACTTATGGATCTTAACCGGCGTTAACTTCGAAAGTGGCCTGTTTTTAAGTGGGGTGAATTTGCTGCTGTTTACCGAACTCCTCGCCCATATTCCCCCTGCCTACCGCACCCAATATATTGTCATGTACAACGTCGCCTTAGGCGCCGTCGCTTTTATTGCCCCGGAATTTGGCATTGTAGCGCTACATCAGTGGCATATGCACGGCGCCATGGTATTGTCCTCCATTTGGAGAGCGTGTGGCGCGATAACATTTTTGGCCATCGGTACAAGTGTCGAGCGCAAACGCGCTCAGATTGTGCGCCCCTAATAAAAGGCCAAGGGCTGGTCCCGCGGCTTATGCGGCACCAGCCCTTGGCCTTGACGCCATCATTCTAGTGGATTACAGGCAATACCGCATCCGCTAAAATCTCAGAGAAATCTCGCACCCTGACACCCTCTTCGGCCCCCAAGGACTGCACCCCATCTTTCAGCATCGTCAAACAAAAAGGACAGGCCGTGGCCACCGTGCTAGCCCCCGTCGCGACGGCCTCTTGCGCACGATTTTGGTTAATGCGCTGGCCTTGCTTCTCCTCTAGCCACATTCTCCCGCCTCCCGCTCCACAGCAGAAACTTTGCTCCCGTGAACGGTCCATTTCTACCAAGGACAAACCGGGCACCGATTGCAAAACATCGCGCGGGGCATCAAAAACACCATTGTATCGTCCTAAATAACACGAGTCATGGTACGTCAGGGTCTGCGCCTCTTGTGCCTGAGGAACCAGTTTGCCCTCCGCGACCAATTCGGCGAGATATTCCGCATGATGCTTGACGGTATACTCACCCCCAAACTCAGGATATTCGTTTTTAATGGTATTAAAGCAGTGCGGACACGTCGTCAAAATCAGATCCGGATGCACGGCGTTTAAGTTCTCAATATTTTCAGCCGCCAGGGATTGGAAGAGATATTCGTTTCCAAGCCGTCTGGCGGAGTCACCCGTACATTTTTCCAGCGCGCCCAATACGCCAACATCCACACCTGCCTCTTTCAACAGCTTAACCGTGGCTTCAGCGACCTTGTGCGCGCGGTCGTCGTATGTGGCCGCGCATCCCATCCAGTACAACACCTTGGGCCGATCACCCTTACTCACATCCTTAATTCCCATCTCTTGGGCAAAACGCTGCCGAGGATCGGATCCTAATCCCCAGGGATTACCCTGCGTTTCCATGTTACGAAAAACATTTTGCGCTTCCGCTGGCATTTCTCCTTGGGTCAGCACGAGATGACGGCGCATCCCGACGATTTTCACGACATGCTCATCAAAGACAGGGCAGGCCTGCACACACGCCCCACAGGTCGTACACGCCCACAAATCCTCTTGGGCGATAACACCACCGGCAAGCGGCAGTTCGACACACGCGATTTCCTCCGCAGACCGTTCTTCCGGTGATTTTTGCAAAATCGGACCGACTTCTTCGAGTTGATGGCGCAGGGTGACGATAATATTTTTGGGGGACAGGGATTTTCCCGTCTGATTGGCTGGACACTGCGCGGTGCAACGTCCGCACTGTACACACGCATAGGTATCAAGCAAATCTTTCCACGTCAAATCATTGACCTGGCCAATGCCAAAACTTTCTTGGGTCTCATCTTCAAAATTCAACGCCGGCAACTGCCCTTTAGGTCCTAAATTGCGATAATAAATATTAAACGGCGCCACCATTAAGTGAAAGTGCTTGGAATACGGCAGATATACAAGAAATCCCAACAAAACCAAGGCATTAACCCACATCGAGATGTGCAGCCCCATCACGTCAGCAGCGGGGCCAAAGTGGCGGAGCCAGCGTCCCAAAGCGCTGCCAATAGGCGCATAACTGCCATGCGGTGCCAGCGCCATCTGAAAGCCCTCGATACTCAGCTGCGCCAAAATAATTAACGCAATCAAAATCAGCACGGCACCCGCATCCCAATTTCGGACTAACCGCGGTGTGTGAGCCACATACCGTTTATACGCAGCCATGCCGACGGCAATCAACACCAGTACCGCGACGATATCAAAGGCCGAATCGATGAGCGTTCCTGCAATCCCCCCTGGCGCTCCTAAACCCGGGAAGAGACCATCCAAGAAAAAAATAGCGGTTTCGACGGAGACCACAAAGAAACCCCAAAACATCAAGACATGCATGATGCCCGAGAAACGTTCTTTGAGCACCCGGTGTTGACCAAAAACTTCTGTCATCACTCCAGCCCATCGTTGCCCTGATTGACCTGTGCGGTCATCAGCCTGTCCTAAGTGAACGAGCGCTAATTTTTCCTGGACTAACAACCCAAACCACAACAGGGCCAAAGCCACCAGCGCGATAAAGAAAATATGGTTAAGCGTCACGGCCGTTGCCTCCTCATATGAGGTCTTCTGTCCCATTCTACCATTAGTTAATTATTGTTGTATACAAATATTTCTTTTAAAAATCTTTCATCAGGGTGACGACAACATGCTGGGCCAATGCGCGTCCGAGCGCAATTTTACTGGGGCCAACCAACACAATAACCGGCCCCTTCGGCAATTGCTGGTGCACCGTCAGCACCCGACCTGGAACAATGCCCAGGCGAATCGCTTGCAAGCGGCTGTCAGGCAACAAAATCTCCGATACCAGCACTTGTTGGCCTGGCTTTACCTCATCGAGTGTCACCGTGTACCCTCCGCGTCAGGAGGTCCGCTTGTGGCCGCAACCGTGGTCGCAGGTGCCTTATATGCAAGGCGGGCAACCAATGCGGAAATCTCGTAAACTAAATAGATGGGAATCGCCATCAATGTCATCGACAACGCATCAGGGGGCGCTAAAATAGCAGAAATAAAGAAGGCTAATAAAATCGCATAGCGGCGGTAGCGCCGAAACATGATAGGCTGCACCAGACCCAAGTGTGCCAAGACCCCAGACACCAGCGGTAATTCGGCCACGATGCCAAAAGGAACTGACAAATCAATAATAAAGCTTAAAAGACTTCCAAGACGCCACATGGGTTGGATGCCGTGCCCCGTAAAGGATAGCATCACATGCAAGACAATCGGCACAAAAACAAAATACCCGGCCGCTGTGCCTACCAAAAATAAAACCAGACCGGGTCCTACCACTACGCCCACAACATGACGCTCCACAGGCGTTAGCCCGGGCAAAATAAACGACGCCACTTCATACAAAATCAATGGCGACGTCAAAATCAGCGCCATTGCAAAATCTAATTTAATGAGCGCAAAAAACGCTTCGGTGACGCCCGTCACAATGACGTGATGCACCGGCGTATGCTGAATAATCCAGTGCAAGACGGGACGCGTAAAGAAAAACCCTACTAAAAAAACCACCGCAACCGCTCCCAAGATGACAAAGAGTCGGTTGCGGAGTTCCGTTAAGTGTTCCGTTAACGTCATCTCTCTATCGTTCATAGCCGCTCCTCTACCGCAACCTAATGAGGGTCCACCAACCCGCGCCGAATCGCATAGGCGGCGGCTTGCACACGATTTTCAAAGTGCAGTTTTTGTAAAATGTTGCGGAGGTGATTCTTAACCGTGTTTTCCGAAATAAACAACCGGGTCGCAATGTCTCGGTTAGAAAAGCCTTCTCCAACCAATTTCAATACTTCGAGTTCACGCGTGGTCAACTGGGTTTGCTGGCGTTCAACGTCATGAGACGAAAAGGCACGGATAATTTTCAACGCCACATCCCCGGAAATCGATGCCTCACCCCGAATTTGCGCCGACAACTCTTCGAGAAATTGCTCAGGATCTAGATGTTTGAGTAAGTAGCCCTGTGCCCCAGCCTTAACGGCTTCAAACAATAAATCATTCTCATCGCTAGCCGTCAACACCACAATCTTCACATACGGCATTTGTTCTTTGATAATCCGTGTGGCTTCCAAGCCCCCGCCACCCGGCATATTAATGTCCATTAAAATCAAATCGGGCATCAATTCTTCGGCCAGTCGCACCGCTTCTTCGCCTGTTTCGGCCTGCCCTACCACTTCAAGGTCGGGACGGCTGGACAATAATGACGCCATACCGGACCGAAATAATGCATGATCATCCACCAGCATAACTCTTGCCTTTTCCACCAAGCTCTCCTCCTTTGTCACCATCCAACTGATACGATATCGTAACTGTCGTTCCTTGTCCAGGCACAGACTGAATCGATACCTTTCCACCAAAAGTTTGGGCGCGTTCTTGCATAATGCCTAGCCCAAAATGATGAGTGGGGCGGTCCTGACTCACAATAAATCCTTTCCCATCATCTTGGACCACAACCTCAACCCTATCTCGTTGCATTTCCGCCCGAATATGCACATGTTGGGCTTGGGCATGCTTGCGAACATTGGCCAGAGATTCCTGAATAATGCGCAAGATCTGAACGGACGCCATATCGCTCCAAGGTACCCCGTCGTTCGGCAACGCGGTGACTTCCACGGCAATATGACTGCCCTCTTCGAAATCTTTGGCCAACGTCCGCACGGCTGGCCAAAACCCCTCTTCTAGGCGCTTTCCCGCACGCAAGTCATAAAGGGATTGCCGAACTTCAGAATATGACTTATTGACAGCGGCGCGAATATCTTCAAGTTCTACCTTTAGCTCGTCAGTTCGGTTAGCCTCGAGCAGTGTTTTGGCTTGATAGACCTTGAGATTAATGACCGCCAGACTTTGCGCCAACCCGTCATGCATTTCCCGTGCCAAGCGTTCTCGTTCTTGCAACGACAACATCGCATCCTGATATTGCCGCCGTTCCCGTTCGATTTTTTCAATCACATCAAACACATAGGACGAAAAACCCGCCGCCCCCACTAAGGTCACGGCTACCGCTACCAAGCTCACCCCCGCTGGAGGCAGAATCTGACGCAAATAATAAAATCGGACCGTCTCCGCTATGGCGACAAAGAGCGTGGGACCGATAGTCGTTAGCAGTTTTAGCCTGCGATACCGTCTATGGTCATCATAGCCCATGTTCGTTCCTCCTTGCCGCACCATCTATTCCTGACTCGTATATTTTACCTATACCATGAAATAACGGTAAAGGGGCTAGGTAGATCCTTGGAAGCAGTCCCAAACACCTATTCCCGCGCCTTAGTCGTCCGCAGCCACGCCATGCTGCCAAAAATAACGACATTCCCGGTGTACACGGTCAGGCTGGTCCAATAAAGCCAAATGCCCACTACGAGGCAACACCTTAAGCGTTCCCTGTGGCAGCAACTGACACACCGCGTCGGCCTGAGCGGCATCGGTACGCGTATCTAAAGCTCCCACCATCACCAGCGTCGGCACAGACACGGCCGGATAAATCCGTTCGTTTGATTCGGTGTAAATGATGCGCATCGCCTCTAAATACCGCTGCACATTACAACTGCCCAGCTCAAGGGCTAAGTTTTCTTGAATTTCCCCCGAAGCGTACATCGTCAGGGTATTGTGTGCATATTCACGCGCAAATGCCGCCATCCCATTCGTCTCCAACTGTTGTTGTCGCTTCGATACATCCGCCTCTTGCCCATAAAATCCCAAAGTAGCGCCGATAACCGTTAAGGATCGTACCAGACCGGACGGATTTTGTACGGCAGCACGAGCCATCACCCATGTTCCTAATGACACCCCCAACAAATGCACGGGCATATTAAGCGCTTGGACAATATCGGCCACATCATGCACCCAGTCAGACATGGTCGGTTGCCATTCGGTATGGTCTCCAATTCCCCGGGGATCCCATGTCACCATGACAAACTCCCGTGACAAGGCGGGGACCATGCGGTGAAATAAAAAGCGTCCCAATCCCAGACTCGGATGGCACAACACCGCTTCATGCCCCTTGCCATAGACATAATACGTCAATCCTGTGGCCGTCCGCATACGACGCTGGTCCACCCCTTCCTTCCAAAGACTCATGGCTTGTCCCCACCATTCCATAATTTGAACGCTAGACGATAGTCCTCTGGGGTGTCAATATCTATAGCCGGATTAGGACGCCCCTCGATGGTCCGCAGAAGCCGGCATTCTGGAGCCAACGACGCTAACACGGGGCCCAATCCTGCATCTCCTTGTGCATCGCGAGTCCATCCCATCGCTTCCGCATCCAGCAGCACGGGATGCCCCACTTGCCCATTATAATAGGGACGCACAGCATGACACGTCTTTTCCCTGCATAAAAACCCTTCGAGTACAAAGTCGATATCATCCGCCGTAATAAAAGGTTGATCCGCTAAAAACACCGCCGCCGCGGCGCCGGGCCACCGGTACGCAACCCGCTCAAGCCCTAAACGCAAGGACCCAGATAAGCCGCGCTCCGGGGCCGGGTTAAAGACATAGTCCACACCGAGCTCCTTCGGCAAGACCTGGTGATGAACAACCACAACGGGCATTCCCACAGCCTGAATGGTTTCCACAATGTGGCCTAGCACCGTGCGGCGGCCCCACGGCAACAAATATTTAGGGCGCCCCATCCGTGACGAAAGACCGGCCGCCAACAGCACCGCGACGACGCGGGCAGGAGGCTTACGTCTCTGCTCGGGCTGTTCGGTTGTGCTCATCGCCACCGGTCTTCCCTTCCGTTCGAGGCTGACCCAATCGACCTCACCCATCAATTTTGTGAGCACGTTTGGAAATTTCACTAAAAAATTGTCCTAAAATGACACTCGACGCGCCCGACAGCACTTTTTGAGCCACTCCTGATGAAGGAGATCCGAATTGTCCTTCTCCCTCATAGTGTAGATCCGTTTGCTGTCCATTTCCACTAGCCGTCAAGGTAATCCTCAGATCCATCTCGATCGTTCCTGCCGGGCCGTTCCCACTAAGATGGAGATGGTAGAAAACCGGAGCCTTAATCTGGTCAATCTGCATGGTGCCGGCATATTTCCCTTTAAATCCGGGAATCCCTAACTCCATCTCTACATGGAAAATGTTGTCGCCTTCGGGTGTCATACGTTTTAACCCCGGCATCGCCTCCACTAACACCGCCGGATCCATCAGCAACCCAAACGTCGTCTCAGCCGTCGCGTCGATCACTTTGTGGTTATCTATCTCCATGCGCATCCCCCTTAAGCCAACTGAGAGCATATCTAAGCCCCAAGGCCGCTATTGACGCCCTTTTAGGTATATTCATGAACCGTAGTACTTAGTGCTGTTTCCTGTTTTTGCCCACGAACGCCTGACATGGTAGGATAGCGATATCACACCCTGTGGGATAAGGAGGGTACACCCGTGCGACTGTTCAACGTGGAACAACAATTAGAAGAGCGGTTTGAGGCATTTCTGGAGCCGCGTATTGAACGCTGGTTCCGCAAGTTTCTAGACTCCCCGGCAGGAGAAGAGCTAATTTCCGGCATTCTCGCGGATGTCATGGTATCTTGGATGCGTCCTGGATCTTCCGAAGGCCACAGTTATTTAGAAGGCATTGTCTTAGACCTCGTAGGCCGTCTTAAGGATAACCCCGAGTTTCGTACCCGTCTCTTAGCCATAGTGACCGCCAAAGAAAGTCCCAAGTCTTAAGTGTCAAGCTTGGCGTTTGTTCGAAGCCCGCCGATACTTTTTCATCAAGGTTTCACGGTCCATGACCAACAGGACCGGATGGAGCCGCAAAAATCTATGGAATGTCCGCCATCCTTCAGAATGATAAATGGCCATGAGAAAGATTAAATAGACCCACATCGTCCATTTGCGAAACCCCGATACGGGGACCCGATCAAACCCCAACTTCTCAATCGCGCTCGTCGCATCCAACAACGTAATCCCGCCCACCACTTCAATATGCTGGTATTTGGGATGTTCATCCACATACTGCGCGAGATCGCTAAGCGAACGCATTACAGCATGAAAAGCTCGCAAACCTCCGGCTCGGCCCGCGCTCATTTGAGACAAGGCCGGATTACCAAAATGGATTTCTCCCATAGGGTCACCTTTGCTTACCGTACGCCCCGAACTCAGCGTGATAGACGGGTAGGGAAAGCGGATATAGCCCAGGCGGAGAACGGGATCCCCTCCTAAAGATGAAGCAATAGTATCAATGTCCCAGCTGCGCGTAAATCGGGTTTCCCACCACGTCCACCACCGCCGCAATTCCGACACTTCCGGTTTTAAGTCAGACACACGGACTGGCTCCATGCCTAATTTTCTAAGTTGCGGGATCATCATTGCCACCGCTTGGGCGGTCGCCGTCCGGTCTCCCCCCGCATCGTGCATCACAACAATGGCTCCCGGCTGCGCTAACTGAGTCACGTAGTGATCAATAAATTCGGCCGTGCGTCCCGGCTTCCAATCATCTGGTGCAATGGTCCATAGCACACGGCGCAACCCCAGTTGATGGGACACCCAGTAGGTCATAAGATTGAAATGTCCCCACGGTGGGCGGTATACAAGCGGCCTTACACCCGTAATTTGCTCAATAATTTCAATCCCTTGCTCCAATTCTTTCCGTACACTCCACGGCCAGAATAAATACATCGAGCGATGCTGAAACCCATGCAGTCCAATTTCATGCCCGCCTTGTACGATAGCCTGAAGCACTTCGGGATAATGACGCGCGCGCTCAGCAACAACAAAAAAAGTCGCATGAGCCCCGTGCGTATTCAAAGACTCTAAAATGGCCGCCGTATCGGCTCCCGGCCCATCATCAAACGTCAGCGCGATTTGGTGGCTATCCCTAGCCCCAAGCGCCCCTTTCCACTGCAACTGATGCCAGAGCAGATCGGGAATGAGATAGAGGATGGCCCATATCACGATTAGTAACCCAATAATCCAACCCATGAATCCAGCAATCCCCCTATGTTCATCGCCGGCGCTTCTTACACCGATATTTTGTCTTGCACGCGAAATGATGCGTAAAAGGTGCCCATGATGAGTAAAATGATGGCTGAGGCTACAAAGGGTAGCCAAATTCGGTACGCAAACAACCGAGTCCCTAAAATAGGACCCACCGACATGCCAAATCCTTCAATGGTCATAAACACACCCCAAAGCCATCCCTCGATCTCCTTAGGGATGAGTTCCGCTAAAAATGCGTTCCAGGATGGCAAGATCATCGCATACGAGAGCCCTAAAATACCCCCAAAGACGATCAATTGAAAGAAGTGGCGAAAAAAGGCAATTCCCAATAAAGCACTACCGGCAACGAAAAATCCGCCCACAAGGGGAACCCGCAAGCCAAAGCGGTCCGTAATTTTTCCCATGGGGACGAGTAAGATCACGGTAAAAGCGCCACTGCCCAATAACAATTCGGCAAATTCTACGTGACTGAGGTGTAATACCCGCGTTGTAAACGGCTGCAAAATCGGCAACATTAGTCCGAGGGTCATATTTTGGACAAAGGTACCAGGAATCACCCAGCGAAACCGCCACAATGTTTTCCATAGGGGGTGGGACTTCAAATGCTGCTCATGAATGTGGGTCAAACGTGGGTCAGAGACCATGATGGTCACCGCAAAGGCTACCACGTCCGCTATCACCAACAAAAGAAATGCTGTACGGTCCCGTCCCCCCAAGAGAAAATTAATCAGCACCGGGCCCAACCCTGAACCGGTTAACCATGCCGCAAAGACCACGCCCATCATGGACGCCCGCCGTTCGGGCGCGGTGAGTCGATTTGTCCCCGTCACGATAGCCGGCCAATGCGTGGCCGTCCCCACGCCTAACAGCGCAACAAACACAATAATCATCGCCGGCTGCGTCGTATTCATCGCCCCAATAAGGGACAAGCACTCAATCGCCAAACCAATCGTCAACACCCGCGGTACTCCGATATGGTCGACCAGCCAGCCCGCAGGCCCTCTAAAGACCGTATCCAAAAAATAGTGGCTCGATAGGGCCCACCCGACAATGGTCAACGAGGCGCCTAAGGGGCCGGTCACGTAGGCAGGAAGCAACGAAATAATGAGAGCACCGCGGGCAAATTCCGCTAATCCCAATATCACGAGCAATAATGTCTGCGGCAAAGACATCCGCTCACGCTGGAGCATGAGCTTCCTCATTTTGCAGCGCCAAATAGATTTGTTGTGCCACAATCTGCGCAGCGTCGGCATGACCTAACGCGCGCGCTTGATGCGCCATGGATTTCAGTTCCCAAGGGTGTTCTAACAAATGCGTCACGATCTCCCCCAAATCCTCTTCACTATGCGCTCGACGCCCTGCGCCATTACGCACCAAAAATTCGGCGTTGGCGTCCTCTTGGCCCGGAATGGGCCGATAAATGATCGTGGGCAGCCCTCGACATAGCGACTCCGTTGTCGTAAGCCCTCCTGCCTTGCTAATGAGCAACGAGGATATCGCCATCAATTCGTGGACATTATTCACGTAGCCTAGCACGACCATAGGATTCGCCGCCTGCGGCAAGTATTGTTTGGCCAAGTTCATCCGCACGGCTTCATGGCCAGCAATCACAATGGTTGTATGCGGTACCCGCACTTGATCCAGAATCTTAAGGACTTGAACATATTCCCCGATGGGCATATAAGCGCCGCCCATAAATAATAAAATCGGCAAAGTAGCATCCACGTTTAACGACGCTTTCACCCGTTCGATATCGACCTCTTCTTGAAAGCGCTCATCCACCGGAATTCCCGACACCATAATTTTGCTGTCAGGCACCTTACGGTCGAGTAATTCGTTACGCATATCTTCGCTACCGACGAAGTACATGTCAACGGCGGGATGAATCCACTGCGAATGAACGCTGTAATCGGTCATCACCACAAAGTTAATGGCGTCGAGCTTGCCCTGCTGCTTCAGCGTTGAGACCACTCCCGCCGCCGTAGGATAAGTCGACACAATCAATTTGGGCGGAGCATCCTTTAACGCCGTATAGAATCGTCTCATGCCGATATGATTAATCATGCGCTGGGTATGCGACATGGGATCGATACTTTGCGTTGACATATAGAACCAACGCCACAATGATGGCGCCCGTTTCACGCTTGTCAAATAGCCCCAACGAATAAGATTATCTAGGCCCGGATTGACAAATCGGTAATAATCCAAAATGCCCAGGCTAATCTGACTGTCCATCAAGAGAAGTTGTAAGGCCACTGCTTTAGCCGCTCGCAAATGACCGTCTCCATAACGGGCAGCCAAAATCATCACTTCGGGATGGAGGCTTAAGGTTGCATCATGGTGGGTGGCCAACCAGTCAATCCAATCTGACGACTGTTTAAGGTCTTGTCCTGATGCGGGAACCATGTCCATTCATTCACCTCCATCATGCGCGTGGCTCGCAACCACCTTCATGTTTTGTTTCATCTCAAGTGTACGATACCATGGACGCTAAAAAGTGGCTAGTCTGCCATTACATCCTAATATATGCTATGCAGAGAGAAAGGAGAGCTTGTCGTGCTCACGGTCATTCAAGGCATCCCCATTGAAAAGATTGTTAAGCAATCACGGTTTATTAGTGTCGCCTATCACGTGCGCACGCATGACGACGCGTTATCCCGATTAACCTCGGTTCAAAATCAATGGCCCAAGGCCACCCATTACGTCTGGGCCTATATTTTAGATCCAGGTCATGAGCGCATGACCGACGACAAGGAGCCTCAAGGCACCGCAGGAGCCCCCACTTTAGCCCTTTTGCAAAAACATCACCTGATTCACACCATGCTTATCACGGTTCGTTATTTTGGGGGCACAAAGCTGGGAACGGGCGGCCTTGTGCATGCTTATCAAGACGCAGCAAAAGAGGCTCTTGCCCAGGCGAAACTGGGCCAAGAGCAAGAAGGGATTGAGATTCACTTGCTCGTCCCCTACTCCCAATGGGAGCCCCTTAAAAAATTCATGGCGGATAATGCGTTAAACGTTTCCGTTGATTTTTCACAAACCGTAGGGGTCCAGTGCGCGCTGTCCGAGACGCTTTGGGATCAAATCCACGACACGATTTTATATAAAATTGCCCCCAACAGCCAAGTCGTGGCAACCCACCGGGTCCCCTTAGTCCTGCCCTATCCCTAAACTAACGGTCGATGAGGTGTCCCTCGGTGGCCGCTTGACTCCAAAATAGATATTCATATCCTACGGACCGTTCAAATACGTTCTGCACCTGCGGCCAATCTGCTTCATCAACCGCCATCGCGTTCACAATGGCCAATAGTTCCTCGACCGCTTGGCCGTACTCATCTCCCGCATACGTCTCAATCCACTGTTGATAGAGCGGGTCAGGCGAATGGTAATGCGCCTTGAGATGAATGCCGATTTCTTGATAGCTGAGGTAGCACGGCAAGACCGCCGCCATCGTTGCCGGCCAGGTGCGGCTCCACGCCGTTCGCACCAAATGGTCCGTATATGCGATGGTCGCTAAACCAGGCACTGCCCTGCCCAGATCCGCGGCCGACACGCCAAATGCTGGCAACAGCGAAGCATGGAGCGCTGTTTCCACAGTCGTCACATTCTCCGCGTGGCGCAAGAGCGTTTCTGTCCATTCCCGTCTCGGAGCACGCGACGCGGCAACGGCGAGTGTGGACAAAAAATCCCCTAGATAAAGAGCATCTTGCGTCAAAAAATACCCAAACTGCCGATGTGACACGGTGCCCTCCCCGATTCCGGCGACAAATGGGTGGTGAATCAACTGCTGCCATTGATCCTTAGCCGAATCTTTTAATCGGTTTACCATCGTCATGGGTCTTCACCCCTTTATTAGTGCTCTCTTAATCTGCGGCACGCTTCTTGTTTGTCCGCTGCTTGCCAGACAGCAGAGATGACGGCAATTCCGTTAACCCCGCACTGCCACACCGCCCCTGCATTCTCCAAGCTAATGCCTCCAATGGCCACAACCGGTGCCATGGCCTGTGCGACCCTAGTCCATTCTCGAAGCTTACTTGTGCCCACAGCCGGGCCAGCATCAGATTTTGATGCCGTCGCAAAGACCGGCCCCATACCAAAATAGTCCGGGGGACTAGCCTCAGCCGCCAACACTTCTTGTAGCGAACTGACGGATAACCCGACCGTCAACTGCGACGCTAACGTTCTCACCATGGAGACGGGCATGTCGTCTTGCCCCACATGAACCCCATCGGCTCCTAACGCTAAAGCCACATCGACCCGATCATTGACGATAAACGCCAACCCATACTTCTGACATAATTCCTTGAGCATGCGCCCACCGTCTATTAACTCGCGTGTTGACCGGTCTTTGCTGCGCATTTGCACGACCGTCGCTCCTCCCAGAGCGATGGCTTGCACGCCACTCCTTAAGGATTCTTCAGACAAGGCAAACGGGTCCACCAAAACGTGCAAACTTAAATCCATGGCGATTGCCCCCAGTGGTGAAGCAATGGCCCATGTCCGTGCCCAAGCCCCGGAGCATGACGAATGGCTTGCGTAACATACTCCTTGGCAGTCGAAATCGCCTGCTCGATATTGTCGTGACGCGCCAAGCCTGCGGCAATCGCACTTGATAGGGTACAGCCCGTGCCATGTGTATGCAAGGTCTCGATTCGCGGAGCCGATAGCCATGTTTCACGGCCCTCATGCAGCAATAAATCCACCGCCTCTTCGTCCGCCAAATGACCGCCTTTGATCAACACAAAGGGGACCCCCAAATTCTCTAGAACATGCGCAGCCTTTTGCATATCGGCACGGGTTTGCACAGGAAATCCCACTAACGCCGAGGCTTCTGGCAAGTTGGGAGTCACGACGGTGGCAAGGGGCAACAGTACATCACGCAAAGCCTTTTCCGCGCCAGGATCGAGAAGGGGTGCCCCTCCTTTGGCGCGCATCACGGGATCAAGGACCACAGGAATGCCAGGCCATTGGCGTAGCCGCTCTGCGACTACCTCAATGATGGGCTTCGAAAACAACATGCCAATCTTGATAGCATCTGTACCCAAGTCCCGGGTGACGGCGTCGATTTGCGCCCCCACGACTTCGGGATCCAACGCTTGGACACGTTCAACACCAACCGTGTTTTGCACGGTGATGGCAGTAATCGCCGACATTCCAAAAACAGAAAATGCCATAAAGGTTTTCAAGTCGGCCTGAATGCCAGCCCCGCCCCCCGAATCCGATCCTGCAATCGTCAAAGCTCTCGCCATCATTTGGGCGATCTCCCGGCGGCTAAAGCGCCAAAAGCCGCCCAAAACGGGTCAATGCGCGGATGTACCAAGGGCATCCGTCGCCCATGAGCCTCCCGCCACATGCCCTCAGACGCTGGACGCATTTCCCCAATGACTGACACGTCAATGCCTTGCGCCTTTAATGCCCGCATCACTTTATCCACCGCATGGGGTTTGACCGTTAGCAACAAGGTGCCCTCGCTAATGGCAATGAGAGGGTCGATGCCGGTCAGATCGCAAATGGCTTTGGTCTCTTCCCGCACAATCACCGCCTCATCACGCATCACTACGCCTAGCCCTGAGGCTTCGGCAATCTCATACACGCCACCCACAACCCCGCATTCGGTGGCATCATGCATCGCCGTCACGCCCTGGGACCGAACCCCTTGTGCAGCCGCTGTTAAGGCATCTGTTACGACAGTCATCTCATCAAATAGCGCATCGGCCCGTGCCCAGAGATCATGCCCCAGATGCTGACGGATATAATCAGGAAATGTTGCAGCCATTAGACCGGTTGTTTCAATGGCTGCGCCTTTGGTACATAGCAACAGATCACCAACCTCAGCCATGGCCGTCGTGACGTAGCGATCTTCCGGCCCAATACTCATCACAGTGGCCCCTCCCACCATAGGGAAATCGCAACCTTCGTAACGCGCGGTATGGCCTGACACGACAGCAATGCCCAATGATTGACATGTTTTAGCAAAGGCTTCCCAGAGCTTTTGAAAATCTTGCGTAGTAATGGTAAGGGGGAGATTTAAGTCAACCGTCATTAACGAGGGCGGAAGTCCAGACGTAGCCGCATCCGACGCCAGAATATGAACGGCAAACCAAGCCGCCCGTTCCCATCCATAAGCCGGCACTATAAAAACCGGATCGGTCGTCGTCGCCATTACGGTTCCCGGAGCGACCCGAGTAATCGCAATGTCCACGCCTGAACGCGGTCCAACCAACACTTCAGGCCGGTCTTGTCCCAAATTGGGATAAACATAGTCCCGAAACACTTCCGGAGAAATTTTTCCCATTGCTGGCATTTCTGACTTTCCCACAACGTTCCTCCATTCACCCATCGCCGAATGATGTTTCAGACTAAAAGGCCGGCCACAGTTCCGAGATGCCCGGCCTCTTTGCTCGCTTCGGCGTCATTTTTTGGGAACTGACATCACCTTGTAGCATAGCATCAAGCGAAAACGAAAAGAAGTATAAAACCGCATACGTCAGCGTAGAATTGGGGCTGTCTCAAAAGGCTCTTACCCTAACTTTTCTCCCACTTTACCCCTAAAAACCGGGAAGAAAGTGAATCTTTTCCTCCACTACGCAGGGTAAAACGGGCAAACTTTAGGGACGGCATTACCGCCGACATACCTTTTGAAACAGCCCCGTAAATGCAAACGGTTTTTCGATTATTGGTTGTCAGGCCCCGCTCGCACCAAAACTTCCTAGATTAGAGCTGGGCCAACCCAACACGATTCTTTACAGCCTTATTGACTTAACACGGGGTAGGTGCCAAAACGGCGAGACCACTCCGCGTGGGAAGCCCCAGCCGACCACGCGGCGTTTAATGCATCCACCGTTCCGACCGCATCGATCCAAAACCGATAGGCAAACGGCGCCCCCGGTCTCGGCCGCGACTCCACCTTAGACAAATTGATGCCCGCTTTTTGAAACTCCTGCAAATACGCAACCAACGAGCCGGGTTCGTCTGGCAAATCCACAACCCCACTGGTTTTGGTTAATCCCAGCGGCGATTCAATAGTCAGTTGCTTTTGACTCAGCAGCCAAAACCGTGTCCGGTTATCCGGATGGTCCTGAATTCCCGTACGGACAATGCTCAAGCCGTATATTTCGGCCGCCCTTGGACTGGCAATCGCCCCGGTATCTTCCCGGGGATTTTCGAGCAACTCCTTCGCGCTTCCCGCGGTGTCTAAGGCCACTTCGACCGCGAGCCCATGCTCTTGGCAAAATTTTTGACTTTGCATAAGCGCCTGGGGATGCGACCGAACCCGGCGCAGGCGCGACAAGTCTTGATGTCCATAGGCCATCAACGCTAACTCGACGGGCTGGACAGCTTCCGCCCAAATAGATAATGGGGCAGAAGCTGTCAACAAATCCAGCACATCATACACGGGGCCGCGGTAGGCATTTTCAATTGGGAGAAGCCCTACCGCGTTTGGGTCGTCCAATAGCGCTTGGAATGTCAACGCAAAAGTCTCAAACCCTTTAGCTTTTGCATGCGGCCAATGCGACAAAATAGCGGCTTCACTAAAAGCCCCCGGCGAGCCTTGATAATAAATCACGGGCACAGCTGTCATGCGGTCGCCACATTTTTATCATAAACGGGAACTCCCGTCGAACGGGAATACCGTTTAAACGCCTCGAGTGTCTGCTTCGTAATTGGACCAACCATTCCATCCCCAATCACACGCCCATCACATCCGACCGCCGGCACAATTTCTGCAGCTGTCCCCGTTAAAAAGCACTCATCGGCATTGTACAGGTCATGCAGGGTCAGGTTTTGCTCACGGCAAGGAATCCCCATGTCACGCGCCAACTCCATAACGCATTGGCGGGTAATGCCGTTAAGAATTCCCGCATAGACGGGAGGAGTCAGTAGCTCGCCATTTTTGACAATAAAAATGTTGTCGCCTGTACCCTCCACCACGTAGCCTTGGTGGTTCAATAAGACTACCTCTGGTAGCCCGCGCAAGTTCGCCTCAATCTTCGCAAGAATGTTGTTGAGGTAATTGAGGGACTTAATTGAGGGATTAAGCACATCGGTCGCTGGGCGCCTCGTGGAAACCGACGCTAGTTGTAGGCCATTAAGATACAACTCTTCCGGATATAGGGCAATCCGGTCCGCAATGATAATCACACTAGGCACAGGACATTTGTTAGGATCTAATCCCAAATCGCCTTTACCGCGTGAAACAACCAAGCGAATATAGGCATCTTGCAAATTGTTTGCGCGCACAGTAGCGCACACGGCCTCGGATAATTCCTCTTTTGTATAAGGAATTTCCAAAAGAATACTTTTGGCGGAATCGTAAAGCCGGTCAAGATGCTCGGCGAGTTTAAATACACGTCCTTCATATGCCCGAATGCCTTCAAAAATCCCATCCCCATAAAGAAACCCATGATCAAACACGGATACGCGGGCCTCACTACCGGGTACCATTACTCCGTTAAAATAGACCTTTAGTTCATCCATCCCATGTTCCTCCTGTTTTGCAAACGTCACGATGCTGTTATCCTTCTAGAACCATTGATAATGGCTGCCCCGCTGGGACCATTGGAAAAACATGTTCATCCTGTGGCACCCGAACTTCAAGCATAATCGGCCCCTCGATCGTCTCCATGGTTTGTAAGGCTTCTTCCAAGGCCTCTTCAGAATTCACACTAAAGCCTGGGATACCAAATGACTGTGCCAGTCGCACAAAGTCCGGATTCAACAAGTCGACACCAATACGGCGTTGGCCATGAAAAAGGTCTTGCCACTGTCGTACCATGCCATGTCCCTGATTATTAAGGACAATCATCCAGATGGGGATCTTGTATTGGGCCACGGTGCCCATTTCTTGCAAATTCATCTGAAAGCTCCCGTCTCCCGCCAGAAGGACCACACGGTGGCCTTCAGCAGCAAACTGTGCGCCCATCGCCGCGGGAAACCCATAACCCATCGTTCCGGCGCCTCCTGAGGTGAGAAAAGTCCGTGGCTTTTCCCGGCGGAGATATAAAGCGGCCCACATCTGATGTTGACCAACCTCCGTCACCACAATGTCCTCAGCTTGGAGATGGCGATTGACGATTTCCATCACCTTGGGCGTCGCGATACTCCCGTCAGGAGCCGTAGGGGGACGCAGGGGATGATCCTTTTTCCATTCATTAATGGTCGCCCACCACTCCTCGTTGGTGCGCGCGGGAACCATTTCGACAAACTTCGGTAGAATGGTTCGCAGATCTCCACGAATGGCAATGTCTGCCGGAACCAATTTACTCAGTTCTGCCGCATCGACTTCCACATGGATAATGTGAGCATTCGGAGCAAATTCATCCAGTTTGCCCGTGACGCGATCGTCAAAACGCACTCCAAGGGCTAAAATAAGGTCCGCATTTTGAATGGCATTGTTCGCATACCACGTGCCATGCATCCCCAACATCCCGAGCGCCAATGGATGGGTGCTAGGAAATGCTCCCACTCCCATCAGAGTATGAGCAACGGGACATTGATAGGTTTCGGCAATTTGACGCACATACTCCTGGGTCCCGCTTGAAACGACACCGCCGCCAATGTATAGTAAGGGCCGTTTCGCGTTGCGCAGGTAGGACTTAATACGCGCCAACACCAGGGGCTTCTCATCCCATTCAGCCTGTTCTTCTTGCTTCGGCTGAAATTCCCACGGCGGGCACTCCATGAACTGAATGTTCTTAGGAAATTCCACCACCACTGGGCCAGGACGGCCACGCCGTGCGGTCTCATACGCCTCAATTAAGACATCGGCCACCTGACTGGGATCTGAAATACGCCAACTGTGTTTTACCACAGGCATTGTCATATTAAACAAATCCGCCTCTTGGAAGGCATCGGTACCAATGAGGGTGGTTGGCACTTGACCAATCAACAAAACAATCGGCACAGAATCGGTCATAGCGGTCACAAGACCAGTAATGACGTTAGTCCCTCCCGGGCCCGAAGTCGCCATGGCAATGGCGGGTTTTCCGGTCACACGGGCATAACCATCGGCCGCGTGAATCGAAGCTGCTTCATGACGAGACACCACAAATTCAATGGGGTTGTCTTTGCGGGTTGCTAACGAGTCTACTAAAGGAAGAATGGCGCCGCCTGGCACACCAAACACAACCGTTGTACCGAGTTTCGACAAAACTTCCCACGCCAATTCTGCACCGGTCATTGCTGTCTCCTCCTCTGCCAAATGTCCTTTAACCGATTGCCTACAGCCTCCGTGAATTCTTGCGTCGTGGCTTGACCTCCCAAGTCAACGGTTCGGGGCCCTTCGCTTAACGTCTGGGTCACAGCCTCGCGAATCAGGTGCTCGGCGTCGTGTTCTTGCCAACTCCATCCGACAAGAAATGCGAGGGATAAAATGGCTCCTGTGGGATTCGCGCGGTTTTGTCCAGCAATATCGGGGGCCGAGCCATGAACAGGTTCGAATAGTCCACGCGTGCCTGGAGTTCCGGCCACAGACAAGGAACCAAGAAGTCCAAGAGACCCCACCAATCCCCCAGCTAAATCACTTAAAATATCGCCAAAGAGATTTTCCGTCACCACGACTTGGTAATTTTGCGGATTGAGTACCATATCCATAGCTGCAGCATCAACATATCGGTGGCTAAGCGGCACGTCGGGATATTGACGAGCCAGTTCTTCCGTCACTTCACGCCATACTCGGGAGCTTTCCAATACATTGGCTTTGTCCACAGACGTCAATGTCAAACCGTGGTCCTTAGCGTATTGAAAAGCCAATTGTATAATCCGCGTCATTTCGGATTTACGGTATTGTAGCGTATCAATGACTTCCAAGTCTCCTGGTAAAAACCGCCGTCCCCGTGGCTGCCCAAAGTAAAGGCCACCTGTCAATTCTCGAAAAATAATGCCATTCATCACAGGATGTCGTAATGGAGATAAATGCTCGAGACCGGGAATCATTTCGAACGGTCGTAGATTAGCCCACAGTCCCATGTATTGGCGCATGTCGAGCAACCCTGCCTCTGGACGCCTTGGCGCGTTATCCCACTTGGGTCCTCCAACCGCTCCCAACAATACAGCAGAAGACCGGTCAATCGCCTGCTGCGTCGCCTCCGGAAACGGATCGCCGTATTGGTCGATGGCAGCACCGCCAATCGCGGCATGATCCACTTCAACCTGCCAATCTTCCAGCTTCGCCATAATTTCCAGAATCTTCAATGCAGACTCCGTGACCTCGGGCCCAATTCCATCTCCAGCCAACACTAGTAATTGGTGACTCGCCATGATGTCCTCCTTGGTTGTGGCTTAAGCCACGACGTTCTGTGTGCGTTCATATAAATAGGAAAGCGCTTCGTGCAATGCTATCGCTGTCGCTTTCATGACATCGCTGTCCGACGCCTGCCCTCGTGTTTCGCAGTCATAGCCGTTAATCTCCACCTGCACCGTGGCAAGACCTGCCTCACCGGGAGAAATGGGGGACAAATGATAAGCGGTTAATTCCACATGATTCAATGCCAAGGCTCGGGAAAAAGCTTGAAAGAGCGCATGGACCGGACCATCGCCACTCCCAGAGTCTTCGCGGGTTTCTTGACCCACGCGGACTTTGACATAGGCCACCGGGTGATTTTGGCTACCGGTACTAACCTGCCATGCGACGAGCTCCGTATGCCTAGAACGCCGAATTTGCCCCACTTCCTCTTGCCATACCGCCTCCAGGTCTTGGTCATTGATGTCGCTCTTCAGCTCACCCAGTTCCTTGATCCGCGCTTGGATTTGGTCGATTTGCTGGCTCGTGGCGGTTAGCCCCAATTCCTCAAGGCGCTGTCTCAGCGCATGACGACCGGAATGCTTGCCTAATACTAACCGACTAAGACCCCAGCCAACCGTCTCTGGCGTCATGATTTCGTACGTCGACCGGTCTTTTAGCATCCCATCTTGGTGGATCCCGGACTCGTGACGAAAGGCATTTTTGCCAACAATCGCTTTATTCGGCTGTACAGTCATTCCGGTTAATTTACTGACCAATTGGCTCGCACGGTAAATCTCTTGGGTTTTGATGTGGTGTTGGACTTGATATTGGTCTTGACGCGCGGTGAGGTTCATTACAACCTCTTCTAATGAGGCATTCCCCGCCCGTTCGCCAATGCCATTAACGGCCACCTCCACTTGCCGACAACCAGCTTCAATGCCTGCTAATGTATTAGCGACGGCCATTCCGAGATCATCATGGCAATGTACAGACAAGATGACATCCGGATCAGGAATCGCTTCGCGCATGGCCGTGATCAACTGGAAATATTCTCGAGGACTCGTATAGCCGACCGTGTCGGGAAAATTCAGGGTCGACGCCCCTGCCGCAACCGCGATGCGCCCCGCCCGGATTAGAAAATCATGATGAGAACGCGTTGCGTCTTCACACGAAAACTCCACGTCGTCACGATAGCTCTTGGCCAACCGCACCATCGCATCGATGCGTTCCAACACCTCTTCGGGGCTCATCCGCAACTTCGCCTGCATATGAATGGGCGATGTCGCGATAAACACATGAATGCGCGCGTTTTGTGCCTTTTCAAGAGCCTGTGCCGCCCGTTCAATATCCTGGCGATTGCAACGGGCCAACGCCACTATGGATGGGCCTTGAATGGAAGAGGCAATCCGAGACACGGCGTCAAAGTCTCCCTCCGACGCTTGTGGAAAACCTGCTTCCAGATAATCGACCCCTAAACGCGCCAGCTGCTCAGCAATGGCCAATTTTTCCTGTGCGGTCAATGCCACGCCCGGCGACTGTTCCCCATCTCGCAAAGTCGTATCGAAAATGCGTACCGTGTCGGCCATGGACGAACCTCCCTCTTATTTGCCAACCCCATCTTGTTCAACGACTGACGGCTTCAACCAAGACATCATCGATCGCAATTCGCGTCCCACGTCCTCCACACTGTGTTCTTTAGCGGCCTGACGCATCCGGTTAAACGAGGGACGACCCGCTTGATTTTCCGCAATCCAGCGTTCGGCAAAGGTACCATTTTGAATATCCGCCAATACACGCTGCATCTCCTGCTTGGTTTCCTCGGTGACAATTTTGGGACCGACGGTTAAACCGCCGTACTCTGCGGTATCAGAAACGGAATACCACATGGCGCCCATTCCACCCTCATAAATCAAGTCCACAATAAGTTTTAGTTCGTGCAACGTTTCAAAGTAAGCAATTTCGGGTTGATAGCCCGCGCCCGTCAGCGTTTCAAACCCTGCCTGGATCAAACTGGTCACACCACCGCACAATACCGCTTGTTCGCCAAACAAGTCCGTTTCCGTTTCCTCCGCAAATGTGGTGCGGATAACGCCGGCTCGCGTGGCACCAATACCTTTGGCATACGCCAGAGCCATATCCAGCGCATGTCCTGTCGCATCTTGTTCAACCGCCACCAACGCAGGAGTTCCTTGACCTTCCACGTAGAGTCGGCGAACCAAATGGCCTGGAGCCTTGGGAGCCACCATAAACACATCGACGTCAGGCGGTGGAATAATCTGCTTGAACCGAATGGCAAATCCATGAGCAAACGCTAGGGCGTTGCCGGGCTCTAAGCCAGGCAAAATATCTTCTTCAAACAACTGTCCTTGGAGATGGTCGGGTGTAAGAATTTGAATAATGTCTGCTTCACGTGCGGCATCTTTCACGTCCATCGTCCGAAACCCTTGTTCGTTGGCCCGGTCCCGGGAATGTCCTGGGCGGATACCGATGATGACATTGACTCCCGAATCGCGCAGATTTAATGCGTGAGCGTGACCTTGGCTCCCATAGCCAATGATCGCCACCGTCTTATCGGCTAACCACCTCAGATCGGCGCTGTCGTCGTAGTATAATTTTGCGTTCATGATTCCATCCTCCTTGAATGTGGTGAGTCTGAGTTCGAGCGTGTTTGTCATTGATTTTTCCCGATAAGCAACTAGGGAAGAGAGCAAAAACACGGGCATGGTTTTCTTCAATCCACGTGTCCACGGCGTGACGGGGTCCCGCTACGGTGTAGTACCCTGCATGCGCGTCAATGGGTGAACAAGAGACCGCTGGGACATCGCGCACAGCAGAATCCTTAGGCCCTGCAGCGACAAGCACCGTATGAAAAGAGTTCTTCGCGAGAAAGGTGCGCACAATGTCCTGATGCCTTGTCAATTGGCGCATTACCCACCGGGCTTTTTCAGCCGTCGCGTCAATGCCAATCATGGCAGTGAGCCGACCAGCCTCTCGGTCTTTTTTAATGGTCATCTGTTCGATTTCAACATTGCGCTGTCCAAGAAGCAGCAAAAGACGTTGAATAGCGCCCGGCTTATCCTGCATTTCCACCCCAATGAATGGATTCATGAGAGACACCCCCCAAGTCTTAGAAATAATGGCTAATAAAAGAAAAACCCCTTCAGCCGCTATTGGCTAAAAGGGACGCGTTGGCGTGGTACCACCCTTATTTTTCCCTTGGCAAGACCAAAGGACTCGTTGATGGTTAACGACATCACCCGGCTTCGTCTACCTCCAGAACACTCTGGACTCGGGAAGCGCGCTCAAGGGTGAGACACACAACCTCGCCAAACCTCGAGCTTCCACCATCCTCGAGTCGCTGTAGTCTGGGCAATGAGGCCATGATACCCCGTCATCGCTCAAATCTAGCCGTAGGTATAAAAAAACCCATAGCAAGTTCAGTTACTGCCGAACCTGCCACGAGTCTTTTATCCCCATGGTGTAGCCCTTTTTGAGAAAAGAGCCTGTACCGCTTGGTCCTACCGCTACGGGCGGATCCCTAGGTACACTCCGACTAAGAATTTATACAAGCACTATACCATTCGTTCTGAAAATAACAAGGGCTAAATGCCGAATTTCGTAAAATATTTTTTCGACAGCTCTCGTCACGAATGACCTCTCCTTGTTATTTGTACCAATCTATGCGCCCCGTGATGAATCCATTCCTGTATTAGTCTTCGGCGTGCAAGATTGATTGATTTCCTTCTCATTCCGTCTTATGATGGCAATATGAACACGCATTCAGTCACTGAGAGCACAAGCCTTTTAGAGTTCGTTGCAGCCGCTTGGGAACATTGGCGGTATACGCCAGATCAACAGTTCTGGCAAAAAGAATTTGACTATCCAGCGGTGGATTTGCCAATGGCATTGCAAGATACCGTAGACGGCTGGTATTTTGCACATCCCCATGGGCAGGAACAATGCGGCCTGGGGGCTGCGATGCGTTGGCAAACGACAAGTTCCCAAGACTTCATCGATATGGAGCGTGAGCGTCTCAAGTTGTTAGCCGCCGGTCTCTCCTCTAAGACCACCTTAGGAGGAGGATTTGCTTTTGACGCGTCAGACAGCCATGATGAGGCTTGGGCAGCATTTGGGCATGCTCGGTGGGTACTGCCCGCTCTGTATATTCATCAGTCGGAAGGACAAGCCCATATTGTCGTGACGGTGTACCCTAAGCATTTCGCATCAGCCCAGGACGCTGTGCAGTATTATGGCACTCTGTGGGCTGCTGTCGACCGTCCCCAACGTCCGGACTCCAAGGATCCTGTTCCCGTCTTGTCGCAAAATATGATTCCACCATCATCCCAATGGATGGCGCTCGTCGAAGAAGCCACAGCCGCTATCCAGCAAGGTCTTTTACACAAAGTCGTGGTAGCCCGCCGCGTGGATACAACGTTTGCAGCGCCATTAGCCGTCGGGCACCTATTACACACATTGCATCACCATAACCCCTCAACAACCATTTTTGGCCTCCGCGCCCAAGGTCAAACATTTCTCGGAGCGACGCCCGAGTTGCTTTTGTCCATCCACGACCACACGCTAGAAACCATGGCGCTAGCTGGAACCACAGCGCGTCAACCATCAGCTTCCGCTGACGCCCACGCCGTACAAATGCTCATGAACAGTGCAAAAAATCGTCGTGAGCATGATGCGGTGGTCAACCGCATTGTCGATACCTTAAGGCCCTACGCCGATTTACACGTGCCCCAGGCTCCGCAGATTCTCACGTTAGCCAATGTCCATCATCTCTGGACCCCTATTCAGGGGGGTGTGCGAGGCGATCAGTCTCTTTGGTCATTGGCCTTGAAACTACACCCGACACCGGCAGTAGGAGGAGAACCCCGAACCGTTGCCCAACAATGGTTGCGCACCCATGAAGGACTGGACCGAGGATGGTATGCGGGCAGTGTCGGCACGATGGACCTTAAGGGTCAAGGAAGCCTATGGGTTGCGCTACGGTCTGCGCTGGTGGCCGGCAATAGAGCGTCCTGTTATGCCGGATGCGGCATTATGCACGATTCGGATCCTCACAAAGAACTCGAGGAATCAGAATGGAAACTACAAGCCATGTTAAACGCGTTAGGAGTGAAGTCGTGATGTCCACTCAATCTTCCGAGGTCGGCCGCTATTTAGCGCAATTTGTCATCTCTCTTGAACACAGTGGCGTCACGCATGCTGTTATATGTCCGGGGTCACGCTCAACCCCTTTGTCTCTTGCCCTTTATGCGTCGCATTTAAAGACATACGTCCTTATGGATGAACGGTCCGCGGCTTTTTTTGCGTTAGGCATCGCGAAAAACTTAAGACGGCCAACCCTTTTGGTCTCGACTTCAGGCACAGCCGCCGCCAATTTTATGCCCGCCGTGGTCGAAGCCTTTTGGTCTCATGTGCCATTGATTGTGCTCACGGCGGATCGGCCTCCTGAACTGCGCGATTCAGGCGCCGCTCAGACCATTGACCAGATCCGCCTTTATGGCTCTCATGTCAAATGGTTTCAAGACATGCCCTTAGCAGATGGCACGGAGATTTTGGACCGATTTGCCAACATCACGGCTCAGCGCGCCGCCATTACCGCCCAACAAAATCCAGCGGGACCTGTGCATCTCAATTTTCCATTCCGAGAACCCCTGTTGACGGTCTTTCCCGACCCCTCGACGCTGTTAGATCCGGGTCCTGCTCGAATTATTCCCGCCCAGGAGCAACCCAACCCACAAGGCATTTTGCTCGTGGCCCAGTGGCTGCGCCACATCAGCCAAGGCTTCATTGTGGCGGGACCCGGACACATGGCGCAGGCTTTACCCGCCATGCTCCGCCTCTCTCGCCAGTTAGGATGGCCTATTTGGGCCGATCCGCTATCTAATCTTCGGGGCCTAGACCCGGCGATTTTGGGCACCCACGATGCTATCTTGCGGGCCCATGCGGCCTCTTTGCCCACCCCGCAAGCCGTTATTCGAATCGGGGCGCCGCCAACATCCAAAGCTCTTAATCAATTTATTGCCCAGAGCCGGTTAGTCGTCATCGACGCGGAAAACAGCTACCGAGAACCCATGCTCCAAGAGGCCCAAATTCTTCAGGGGTCAGCGGATCAGGTGCTTGATGAATTGGCGACCGCCCTTTCTAACCAAACCGTGGATCCAGCGTGGCATCATTTATGGCAAGAGCAAGACCGGGGTATGCGTGCGCAATTAGCGCAACGCTTGGCGTCCGTGAATACCCCCAACGAGCCGTCCCTTTATTACCATCTGGTGAATTGGTTGGCCCCATTAGAGCCTGTCGACGTTTTTGTGAGCAACAGCATGCCGATCCGTGACGTCGATGCCTTCACGCTCAATCCAGGCCGTCAGTTACGGTTTTGGGCTAACCGGGGCGCCAACGGAATCGATGGCGTAACGTCCACGGCGTTAGGGATGTCCGCGGTACAAGGCCAAGTGGTCTTAATCACCGGAGACCTTGCTTTTTATCATGACATGAATGGACTCTTGGCCGCTAAAAAATATGGTCTCAATGCGCTTATCATTGTTGTCAATAACGACGGCGGAGGGATTTTTTCGTTCCTGCCCCAAAGCCAGTTGGCTGAACCAACCTTTGAGGCGTTATTCGGTACACCTCATGGCTTAACCTTTGAACATGCAGCAGCGCTCTATCACGCGGCCTATCGCCACACCCAGACTGTAGAAGAACTGAAGGCCGCAATTCAAGACTTAGCTCCTTTGCCCGGTTTGCGCATTATCGAATGGCACACCGCAAGCCGCCAGGATAATGTCTCGTGGCATGCCTTTCTTTGGGGTGACCCCGTATGAACTTCCAACACCACCAGTTTGCAGCCACACCGACCCGCACCTATCACTTCGTGACCGCGGGTCAATCAGGCCATCCAGCGTGGCTGTTACTCCATGGATTTACAGGAAGCCACCACGATTGGTGGCCGACAGCCGAGACTTTGGCTTCGAAATATTACTGCATTATGCCCGATTTACCTGGCCATGGCCAGAGTTTTCACACAGGAACCGTGGACGATATGGCCCTGCCCACAACCGCACGAGACCTATGGCGCTTACTCAAACATCTTGGCGTATCCGATGTGGGGATTTTAGGATATTCTATGGGCGGTAGACTTGCTTTGCATCTTCCCTTGTATGGTGGAGGAGCCAGGGTGCGGTCGCTGATTCTCGAAAGTACCACGGCAGGGCTTCGCAGCAGAGAAGAACGAGCTCTACGACGCCAAGCAGACGAACAACTAGCACGCCACATTGAGGAACGCGGCATCAAATGGTTTGCAGACTATTGGGGCACATTGCCCTTGTTGCGCACAGACGATCCGGCTTTAGCAGCCCAGCAATACGAAGAACGATTAGGAAATAATCCCGTAGGACTAGCGTCCAGTCTGCGCGCGGCCGGAACAGGGCACCAAGCTTCTTTATGGAGCATTCTGCCCTCCTACCATATGCCGGTTCTCCTTATTGCTGGCGCGCATGACCAAAAGTTTCAGGCCCTGGCGGAATCCTTGCACACGGCGTTACCCAATAGTCAGGTGCATCTCATTCCTCACGCTGGACACACGGTGCACAAACAAGCGCCAGGGGCCTTTCATCAAGCTCTTCGGACATGGGTAGACAGATCCGAAGCCACAATATGACATTTGAGGTGAGCAATTATGGCAACCATTTCATGGCAACTACTGAAAAACTATTCCGATGTGATTTTAGAAGAATATGAAGGCATTGCGAAAATCACCATTAATCGGCCCGAGGTGCGCAATGCATTTCGTCCGCAAACCCTCTTTCAATTATCTGATGCATTTAATATTGTGCGAGATGACCCACACATTGGAGTGGTCATTCTTACCGGACAGGGCGATAAGGCGTTTTGCTCAGGCGGCGACCAACGTATCCGCGGTGAGGGTGGATATGTGGATGACGAAGGCGTCGCACGCTTGAATGTTTTGGACTTGCAAAAGCAGATTCGCGCCCTTCCCAAACCTGTCATTGCCATGGTCAAAGGCTACGCGATAGGCGGTGGCCATGTCCTGCATATTGTCTGCGATTTGACCATTGCGGCGGACAATGCGGTGTTTGGCCAGACGGGTCCAAAAGTCGGCAGTTTTGACGCAGGCTATGGCGCGACCTTGTTGGCCCGTATTGTTGGCCATAAAAAAGCGCGAGAGATTTGGTATTTATGTCGTCAATACTCCGCCCAAGAAGCGCTAGACATGGGATTGGTCAACACCGTGGTTCCGTTGGACCAAGTCGAAGAAGTCACGGTTCAATGGGCACAAGAAATGATGCAAAAAAGCCCCTTGGCTTTGCGGTTCCTGAAGTCTGCCTTTAACGCAGATACCGATGGGCTTGCTGGCCTTCAAGAACTCGCTGGCAACGCCACAATGCTCTACTATATGACAGAGGAGGCCAAGGAAGGGAAAAACGCGTTTTTGGAAAAACGGCAACCCGACTTTTCCAAATTCCCTCGTCTTCCCTAGGGGTTTATGATGATGGCAACCATCCTTCCTGATTGGCTTCATGCCCGTGCAAAAACGTCCGCTCACTCTCTTGCTTTCACCAACGGGCAAGAGAGTTGGACCTTTCAGCAACTCGATGACATGGTGGCCCGCGTTGCCACTCGTTTGACACAAAGCGGTGTTGTCAAAGGACGCCGTGTCGCCTTAATAGTGTCCGGCGAGTGGCAGGCGGTGCCCGTCATTCATGCACTAGCCCGGATCGGCGCGGTGCTCGTTCCATTAAATGGTAGGTTGAAACAGCAAGAACTGGCCCCTCTTGTGGCCGATGCCGACGTTGATCTCATCATTGCCCAAGATTCCCTTCCATCCTCCTTTGGGACGGCCATCTGTCTAGAAAATCTGTTCGACAAGTTGAACACTTATGAACCAATGCCGGCGTCATTCATTGATTTAACGGCTACACAGTTTCTCGTATATACGTCTGGGACGACGGGACGCCCCAAAGGAGCCTTGTTATCCTTTGGAAATATCTATGCGAGCGCTGTATCGAGCGCGATTCACTTGGGAACGCTGCCTCAAGACCTGTGGCTACACATGATGCCTTTGTCTCATATTGGCGGTCTTTCCATTCTCTTTCGGAGCGTGATCACGGGCAGTGGCATTGTCTGGCTCAATCGCTTTGACCCTCAGACGGTCTTTGATTTGCTCCATCGCTATCCCATTACATTAATATCCGTCGTGCCCACCATGTTGTATCGCTTGCTCGAATCGGATGAATCGTTTGGGTCTAACCTACGCATTGTGCTGTTAGGCGGCGCTCCTGCGCCTGCCTCCCTCGTTGAAGAAGCGCATAGACGCAACGTGCCGGCCGTGCAAACCTACGGACTGACTGAAACCAGTTCGCAGATTGCAACCCGCTTGCCGGACGATGCCTATGGTACCCTATCATCAGGCCCCGCCATCTATCCGACTCAAATTGCGATTATGACGCCTCAAGGGCCTAGCTTTAGCCCCTATCAACACGGTGAAGTGTTAGTCAAAGGCCCTACAGTCTTTCAAGGCTATTGGAAGCAGCCAGACGCGACTCAAGCAACATTTTGGAATGACTGGCTCAGAACCGGCGATATCGGATATCTTGATGAGAGGGGCTACCTGACCGTCATTGACCGGCAGAAGGAACTCATTATCAAAGGCGGTGAAAATCTCTCTCCGAGTGAGATCGAAGCCGCATTACTAGCTCATCCCCATATCAACGATGCGGGCGTCATAGGCGTTCCTGATCCGCAATGGGGTCAAGTGCCTGTGGCCATTATTGCCACAGACCAATCGATTTCCCGTGATGAATTGCATCGGTGGGCCCAGCTCCACTTGTCAACCGTGAAGCAGCCAACGCAATATTACCAAGCGAATACTCTCCCACGAACCGCCAGCGGAAAGCTTAGGCGCCGCGAATTAGCAGCGATGTGGGAAAACGGGCAATACGCGCCAATTTAATCGGAACCGTTGAGGAAGGAATCCTTCATGAACTTTAAACAATTTCTCCGTGTTAGCCGCCCCCCTACGCTTTTAGCGACCATTGTCCCATTGCTCATTGGGGGCGCAATGGGCTGGATAACTCATCATTTTCAATGGTGGGCATGGCTTGATATGGTAGTCATCGCTTTTAGTATGCAGATCGGCGTGAATATGCTCAATGAATACTTTGACTACCGTCGTGGCTTAGATGACCACGAATCGTTGGGCATTGGCGGCATTATTGTCACAGGGGAAGTGAAGCCCCGCACCGTCTGGCATGCGGGATTGCTCACTTATGCTCTAGCCCTTATTCTCGGATTAATTCTTGTCTATTGCCGTGGCCCCTTGCTCTTGGTCATGGGACTGTTGGGCATCATTGCCGGCTTTCTTTACACAAGCGGACCCTACCCCATTTCCTCGACCCCCTTCGGGGAATTGTTAGTCGCGCTCATTATGGGCCCGATCGAAGTGCTTGCGACGCAATTTGCATCAGCGGGCGTTATCACGCCCGTTGCTGAGTTGATTTCCTGGCCCGTAGGGATTTCCGTCGCAACGATTTTAATTGCAAACAATTTACGCGACTTGGAAAAAGATCGGCGTCACGGGCGACACACCCTCCCTATTGTCTTTGGGGCCAAACGCGGACTGCTCATTTTAATCAGCATGATTGCAATCGTCCTGCTCTGGATTACCGTTATGGCCTTCACGGGCCTCTTGCCCTACAGCGTCCTCATCATTTGGCTTTCACTACCAGTTATTATTGCCAACTTAAAAAAACTGTCCTCGGGGCAGGCATGGGGCAAAGCCGTCCCGATTACAGGACGTATTCACGTCATCATCGGGGTTTTGCTTGCAATCGGTATTCTATGGTAGGGTGATGTTTAAGGAAGGAGACAAGCACGATGGCACAACAATCTGTCGCCCTACGCGGCATCAAAATCACTCAAATGATCTTGCGCTTAGCTTTTCTCGTCGCTTTGATTATTGGCCTTGGAGGCATGTTTGGCTGGTTCGCCTTGAATCGCGCGACGGTTGACTTACATATTGTATCGGGGATTATCGTCCTAGGCGCCATGATTACCGTAGCGAGCAGCATTGGCAAAGCCCGTAAACCCGGGGCTGGCGCCCTGTGGACGGGCGCCGTACTTGTCGCAGTTGGAGGATTGATGGGCTTGACGTTGCACATACGCGGCAACGCGTTAGGCATTGTGCATTTGCTCCTCATGCTCGTCGCAATGGGACTGGCTGAAATGGGCGCTTCGCGTGCTAAAAAAGCTGCATAACGGCACCCTGGCCATCAATGATATTCTTTGATTAACGCACTAAGCTCGGGTGGCATTTGCCCGGGCTTTAGTTGTTTAAACGTATCGGCATTGGCTTGCGTGTCAATTTGCAGCATTCCGTCACTGAGATGGGATACGGGAACGCTGCCCGGAGGAATATTAGGCCCCCCAAATTGGTCGGGATTAATGCGATTTTTTGCTAAGGTTTCAAGCATCCCCACGCTATATGCAACAGGATTCCCCGGAAAGGGTGTCAGGGGCGTAAAGACATTGTTGCGCGTTCCCAAAGCTTGTTCCAACAAATGCGGATCGTCGGCCATGGCTGCTTGCATAGGCGCTTTGGTATCAACAGGTGTGTACCAATTTTCTCCTCGGTGAATACTAAAATCCTTTAACGGTAAAGGTGCCATGTTTACCACGACCGTCGTTTGGGGATTTGGCGTTTCCATGCGGAGCTTAAATTGTTGCGTATCGGCCTCATATTCTCCTTGCCATCCTGTTACATTCGCCTCAGTAATATTCTGACCCAAGGAGGTTGTCATCGGCACAAAAATGACGCCGATGGTTAGTAGCGCCGACACTCCAAAGACAAACTTCATACTCTGCGTATTCATGTACGTCCTCCTGCTTTCCGTTCGTCGTCCTATCATCGCATTACCCAACGCGACTAGCCGGCCTGAAACACGGTATACTGTCGCTTTATTTTACCGCCATCATGTCCTATCGTCCAGAAAAGGGGGTGGTGGTAATGTTTAGCCATTTCAAACATGATTCCCGGTCCCACTCGCATCAGCACTGAAAAGCCTGGCAACCCAACATCGGCCATAATTTCGCCGTTTTGACAAAAAGGAATGGACATAAAAAAAGCCCTACAACAATTTGTAGGCTTAAACTGGCTGGGGAGGCAGGACTCGAACCTGCGCATACGGGATCCAAAGTCCCGTGCCTTACCAGCTTGGCGACTCCCCAATAAATATTAAATTGATATGGTGGAGCTTAGCGGGATCGAACCGCTGACCTCCTGCGTGCAAAGCAGGCGCTCTCCCAGCTGAGCTAAAGCCCCGATGGAGCGGGTGATGGGAATCGAACCCACGTGATCAGCTTGGAAGGCTGAGGCTCTACCATTGAGCTACACCCGCTTAAATGGCAGGCCAGGAGGGACTCGAACCCCCAACCCGCGGATTTGGAGTCCGCTGCTCTACCAATTCGAGCTACTGGCCTAAGTTCATGTAATGGTGGGCCATGAAGGACTCGAACCTTCGACACTCCGCTTAAAAGGCGGATGCTCTAACCAACTGAGCTAATGGCCCGAATAGATGGCGACCCCACCGGGATTCGAACCCGGGTTACCACCTTGAAAGGGTGATGTCCTAGGCCTCTAGACCATGGGGTCGCTGGTGGAGATGAGGGGAGTCGAACCCCTGACCTCTTGAATGCCATTCAAGCGCTCTCCCAACTGAGCTACATCCCCATTGACTGGCCTTAACGAGCCGCTTTCTTATTATAGTGATCTTCACTTGGCTTGTCAAGTTCTTTTTTTGCTCTGCCTCGTCGGCGTTGCAACAAAAGCAATTTTATCATCACCCCAGCATATGGTCAAGAGGTTTCATCCACGAGCTTTTTTTGCATTGTACCCATTAAAAAGCTTATGGTTGCATTTTATTGATAACACAGGTGATAGTTTTTGGCATACGTGCCATATTGTATAATGTTGTGCTTTTCTCTCCGTCATTGAGCCTGTTCCGGGCTGTCAGCTCTTTTTCCGCGAATGGTGTGAAGTTCCATTGCAAAGGAGATGGCCACGCGACTGTTCCCCGTTCGGCGGTCGTACGCTTGGCATATCCCCGCTTCCAGTTAAGCTGGTTATAGCTGGCTTGGTCAATCGGCGATCGGTTTTCAGAGCCATGCGTAGCCCCCACGCCGACCCATTGGGCCGGACAACGTTTTTTCCTATGTTACGTCGAAACAAGAACGCGACCACAGCCAATGACTTACGATACTGCAACGACTCGATTTTTCCCTGATTGCTTGGCTTCATACATCGCGCGGTCAGCGGCTGCAAAAAGCTCTTCTTGCGACATGGATGAGTCTAACTGTGCCGCCCCCACACTAATAGTCGTTCCAATCATAGAATCGTTCCACGCAAATTTCCCATCCATCTCCCGCCGAATGCGTTCCCCAACGGACATGGCTTCATCCACCCGGGTATTGGGCAAAATAATAACAAATTCATCGCCAGCATAACGACACGCCGTATCATTTTCTCGTATATTGCGCAGAATCACATGGGATAGCATCTGTAAGTGGGTATCGCCTGCCATATGTCCATAACGGTCGTTGATTTGCTTCAAGCTATCAGAGTCAATCAAGAGCAACGATAGGGCTGTATGAGTAGCCCGAGCATGGTCGATAGCCAATCGCAAGGCTATCGTAAAACGCCGAGAGTTTCCAAGATTGGTCAGGTGGTCTGTTAAGGCCACCGACTCGGTTTGTTGGTACAACTGGGCATTTTGAATCGCGATTGCCGCTTGAGAGGCAATCGATGAGACAAACTCCACATGATCTTGGTCATAGTCTATCCGGTAGGACTGAGTAGAGATCACACCAATGATAGTGCCTTCAAATATCAACGGCGCAAAAATTGCGCTCTTGGGCACACGGTATGATCCCAATAATTGTGATGGCCCAATATCTCCCGCAATGAGTAACGCTTCTTGTCCTTCTAACACCCGTTCCGTAGGACTGCCAGGCGTAATCGACATCACTTCCGCAGGATATTCTTGACCTTCATCAAAAAGATACTCCATAAGGATACGCTCCGAATCATCAGGCAACGTCAGCGCGACAAAAAACGAATCGGTTTCTAATTCCTCAGCGACGGCTTGGTGCAATGACCGCAAAAGCATGCCCATTTCAAGGTTTTTATTCACAATACGTCCGACTCGCTCTAGAATTCCTAGCAATCGACCGCGTTTACGCGCGTCAGATTGAGCCTGAGCAAATCGGCTCTGGTTCACCACCATGTCAGCAAGTCCCTCAAGCACAACCTGTTGTTGATTGAGCGGCACTCCTCCCCGGTCTCCTGCAAACGCCATCACCCCAATTACCTTAGCGCCATCTCTTAACGGCACCATGGCCAATTGATAATACCGAAGGGCTAACAGGCCATGGTCCACCTTAACAGGTGGAAGACTCGCAATGTGTTTCCAATAAGTCATTTCAGTGCGGTTAAGGGCATCGGCTTCATAACTGTCACGCGGATCCCATTCTTCCTCGTCTTCACTCAACCCCACTTGGGCCACCATCTGTAGTGTTCCAGAGGTTGTCCACCGCGCAACATATCCTACCCGCGTTTGCAATAACTGAGTTCCTGCTTGGAGAATCGTCATGACCATGGTACTTAAATCCGATAATTCCACTAAAGAACCTTGTAAAGATTTCAAAGCAGCCAATTGTTCAAGTTTGACTTTTCCGGTATTGGCACTACGCATGGCTTTGAGAACCGAGGACCCTAATGTATGGGCGCTCAATGCCAGCAAGACTAATAACAGGACTTGCCACCAAAACAAGCCATGGGTCCATCCATTAGATACTATGCCATAGCTGACGAAGATTAAGCCCGTCCCCACCGCGATCCATTGCCACGACACATATGTCACCAAAAACAACACATCAATGCTATAGAGGAGAAAACCATGACTTTGTAATCCGCCGGAGAGAAATACCGCGGCGGATATCACGATTATATCGACGGGAATCAATAGGACATTCCATGTTCGCAGACCGCTTTGGGGCATCTTCCACAGCATCAAAAGAGCCATAAGCCCCCATATGAGCGTCACTATCAAGTCGCGGGGCTGTTGGACCCCCAATAGCCCCGCGGCAAGCAACCATTCTAAAGGACGAATCTTCCAAATGGCCCTTTCGGTTTCGATACGGTACGGCGCTTGCTTGACCTTCACAATGTTCACCCAACATTATGGCGTATTAGATACTATTTCGCTTTATCCAATAAAAATCCTTTAATTCATAGGAAACTTTTTACAAATCTTAAAGAAAGTTTCCTATAAATCGATTAATTATGGGAAAAGAACATCATGATTTTTCGTCAAGTCAGGGACGTAAAAATGAGATCCTCTCGGTGGGAAAGGCATGTCAAGCACGGAAAAGCTTTAGACCACTCTTCCGTGCTTGCCTTTTGGCGTTCACATCAATTTTAGAGTTACAGGAGGAAATGGGTTACCGGGCATCATTAGAACGGTCTGGCAAAACTCTCGAATCATCATATCCACGAAAGGGCATTTTCACTTTCGTCACCGGGCCAATGTCGTTAACGAGCAAATCAGGGACCTCTCGCAGCGGCGTAGCCGTCACGGTTTGTCCAATCATCCAGTAAAAGTCGCCTAAATCTATAAGGTCATCAAGCCAACACTCAAAATTTGCAACGGCATTGGCCCATAACGGAACGCCCGTCTTTTCGCCATAGACAATAGCCCCTTCGCCAAGTAAATCAGGCGTAAGGGCACCTTGTAAAAACCGAACATAAAGGTCATACTGATCTGCTGCTACCAACGATAACCCAAAACGACGTCCTTTTTGAACAATGCGTGCGCCTTCAATTTCTTTTGCCATCGCTACTCCCATCCGGGGCGGCTTATGAGAGACAGGGCTGACCCAACACCCCGTATGCATATGGCTGCGTTCTCCGTCGGATGTGGAAATAATAAAGGTCCCTCGCCTACGCGCATCATAGACGGGTTCGGTCCAATCAAATTTTGCTCCCGTATCCATTTTTCGCTTCCCTTCTATCCGGTTGATAAACCGGGCCATTCCATACGGAAATGGCCCGCACGTCGAGACTCTTCTGTCCAATACGTCCCGCCACAACAATCACCGGATTACGCGGTCCAAAAAGCAAGTGGCCAAATTTTTGATAACCATCCGGGCCTAATCGTGCTTCGAGCACACCGGTTTCGTCCAGTAATGAAAAGAATACCACGATCTTCCCACTGCGTGTAGGCGGGCGATGGGGTCGAATCAGTAAGCCTACACAGCGAACAAATCGTCCAGCAGGCAGATGATCCAGGGCGTTAATCGGCACAAACCCCTGCTGAGTCAAAAGATTTCGCCACGGAGCCATCCATTGCTGATGTTGACCAAATCCACAATGCTGATAGTCCCAAAGATTTTGCTCAATGGGGGATGGGGCCTTTTTATTAGAGGAGATTTTTGATGTCAAGACTAGACCATCTGGTAATGTTAACTCATCGATTAAGGCCTCACGCGACAAACCCGTCTCATCCCACGCACCAATTTGAATCGTCACCATAATTTGCGACTCGTTTAAGCCGCAAGATCGCAACTGACGAGGCGTCTTATACCCTTCTTGGGGCCGCCGCGCTACAATATTTTTAGCCAACTCTATCCCTAACCGTTTAATGAAAGCCAGCCCCATGCGAATCCGGTGAGTTCCTGATTTCTGCGCTTTCACCGCACTGGCATTAATATCGATAGGCTGTATCTCCACTCCCCGTCTGCGAGCTTCCACCATCAGCACATCTAGAGGATAATAGCCTAACGGTTCAGCATTGAACAATCCGATAAAATATTCGGTGGGATAATGGGTTAAAAGATAGGCTGTACGGTAGGCCGTCGCTGCAAATGCCGCAGCATGCGCTTCATTGAACCCATAGCTTGCATATCCCACCATTTGTTGAAATGCCGCCTGTGCAATTTCAGGATCAATTCCCCGCGCTTGAGCCTTTTCCAAAAACTTCTGGCCCAATTCTCGCATGTCCTCTACGGACCGAGCATGGGTCATGACACGACGCAGGGCATCTGATTCTCCCGGGGTAAATCCCGCTAATGTACTCGCAATGGCAATGACTTGCTCTTGAAAAAGCACCACGCCATAGGTTTTAGACAAGATCGGTTCCAGTGCTGGATGGAGATACGATATCGGCTCTTGTCCTTTACGCCGTGCAATAAATGGATCAACCATATTGCCTTTAATCGGTCCTGGGCGAATCAATGCTAAACTGGCAACGATATCTTCCCACCGATCGGGTTCAAGTTTGACAGCGAGTGATCTTTGCGCAGGGCTTTCCAATTGAAACACTCCGATCCCGTCCCCTTGCCGCAGCGTCCGGTAAGTAGCCTCATCATCCAAAGGAATCTCATCATACACAAATGTTGGCGTACTCTGTTGGATGGCTTGATTAGCGATTTCTACAGCGGTAAAGGTCCGTAATCCCAGTAAATCTAATTTCAACAACCCCAAAGCTTCGACATCCCGCTTATCAAACGGAATGATTTGAACCCCTTTGTGTGATATTTCGCGTGGACTAATCATCGACAATGGCTCATGGCTAATCACCACCCCACCCAAGTGTGTGCCGATATGCCGCGGCAATCCTTCTATATGTGAAGCCCACTCTATGATTTTTTGCAGCATAGGACGTTCGGCATATTGACGCAACTCGGGAATTTCATCCCAGCGAGAAACAATTTGGGATAAGGAGGCTTCTGGCAGCGATTTGACTAGTCGATCCAACTCTAACGCGGGAAATCCCAACACTTTTCCAATTTCTCTCACAGCTGAACGCTGACGAAAAGTTTGATAAGTTGCAACGCGAGCGACATGTGCCTCACCATAGCGATCTTGAACATAGGCAATCACATCATCCCGATAGCGGGTATCAAAATCGATATCAATGTCAGGCATTTCCTGTCGTTCTGGACTCATGAACCGTTCAAATAAAAGATTGCGTGCATAGGCGTCCACATCTGTAATTCCTAGACAATATGCCACCACAGAATCCGCGGCAGATCCTCGTCCGGCAAACCGAATGCCCTTTTGCCGAGCATAGTGGGCGATGTCCCAGACCACTAAAAAATACTCGGTAAACCCTAAAGATTCAATAATGTTCAGTTCATGTTGAATACGCGGCCAAACATCTCGGGCATTGCGCGGATACCGCCAGCGCATACCCGCGACCACTTGCGACCGTAGGTATTCAAACGCAGACGTTTTAGGCGGCAAAGGAAAATGAGGAGTACGGCGTTTGTACAAAATTTGAGGGGTTTGCAAACGCTCCGCTAATGCCAAGGTGTTCCGCAATGCTTCAGGCCACTGCGCCAAAGAGGTGACGATGGCCTGCCATGGCTTAATATAATTTTCGGCATTTAAATAGCGCCCGGGCCCGACGTCCTCAATTTTTTGCCCTAACCGTATGCTGGTTAACAAATCAAACGTTGCGAAGTCTTTTTTTCTGGCATAATGGGCTGCGGCACTCACTACAGTCTGTACATTTTTCCACTGCGATAAGTCCGTTAATACTCGAAAAAGAGCGCTGTCTCCGGGAAGATAATTCGCTGGTAATTCAATAAAAACATGGCCCGTTCCAAAAATTTCAATAAACCGATCGAGCAATTCTCCCATGAACATTTTTTGACCACGAAACCATGCACGCATAATAGCGCCCATACGGTCGCCCGTCAGAACCATGAGACCCTTTCCCCAACGGTTTAGTGTGTCCCACGTCACATAAGGCGTCTTTCGTGGAGCAAGAAGATGTGCTTCCGACAAGATATTGACAAGCGCAGAATAATGCGCCGTATCAGGAACTAAGAGCACGATGCGCCCGATATCTAAGAGTTCGACTTCGGCCCCCACAACCGCTTTAATGCCTAAAGCGCTCGCTTCAGTCAAAAATGGGACAATACCCGATACGCGGTGAAGATCGGTCAACGCTAACGTAGAAATTCCTTCTTCTGCAGCAACGCGGACGAGGTCTTGAGGCAGTGAAGCACCTTCTAAAAAGGAAAATGCCGAATGAACATGAAGATGTGCCCCTATCATCTTTTTATTAAGACGTCCGCTCTATCAAGCGCCCGGTGCATGTTTTTTCCAATTCCTCCACACCCGATCAAGCAAGGAATGCTCCCGAATACGAAATGTCCTTTGGCCAATGTGAATCACCATCTCTAGCTCGCGCGCTTGGTATTGCTTGGGGAAGATAATAATTTTCGCCATAGTCTTCACCTTCCTAGTCGTAGACATGATAAACCCACCATTGGTTACTCTGAGGATGGCATACTAGCTCGTACACCCCCTGACGATCTGTTAAAACGCGCCAAAACCATAGTTCCGGTTCTCCTCGCCACCATTCGGAAACATCTCGCCAGTAATCCATAATACGGATAATCTTATGAGATTGACCATTCAAGAAGAACTGATACGGTACATGGTTACGTATTCGAACCTGCGAAATGGGGCGAACCTTTTCTTCACGACTGAAATGGGGAATTCCTTCTGGACTCACGCCGCAATCCCCCTTTTCGATGGCAATCATAGACCCGTTGTATTCCCCATTTCCCGTTATCGGTCCAGTGAATGTCCTCTCCGCCAAGGATCCCAATACTGAAGCATTCGCGTTCGGCGGGATTCTGATATTGGCCCCTCTGGATCTCCCTGAAAACGACGTGCAATAGGGCCGGACCACCAAGCCATTTGTTCTGCCCGTAAATCTTCAATTTGATGAGCTTCTAATATAATTCCTTGAGGAGGCGCTTGGGGGAGTACGGAAAGCAACGTTAAAAACCGCGTCACGACTTGCTGAGAATTTTCGGTTTGCACTGGCCAAGTTCTTTGGCGCATTTCATCTCCCTGCTCATGTTCCCAAATAATCCGCAACTGTCGGCTCCCCTGCCTTCTTTCACGTAAAATCCTCGCGATTTCCTCTGCCATGATACGCACTAACTCAGGAATTCCTTGTTCTACAGGACTATCAAATCGTTTTTCTACACGGATTACTGCCGTACTTTTGAAATGCTGTCCCCCAAACTCCCTTGTCTTGACTTTCGTATATAAATTGGGTACATCTCCAACCCTCATCCATCCTCTTTTTTTCCAATCTTTCGGATAGTACTCTGGAATGTTTTCTGGTAAGTATTCTAACGGTAATAATTTCCACAGCTCTTCCTCTTTATTTTCCCGCGCGACATACGCCTCATGTTGCGCCTGTGTCCAATGCTCTGTTAATTGGGGATAGTGTGCTCCTTCATGAGCAAGCCATTGTGCTAACAACGAATGAGAAGCAATGCCCATCGTGCTTCTTGTGGCCCATTGAAGTAAGGTCGACGTCACAAGGTGTTGCCATTGGCTGCTATTCATTTCCTGACAACCCCAATACCCTTGTTGTACATCATCTTGCACATAAAATAATGCGTTGTCATTGAGCCATTGACACAGGTTGTCATAGGTAGATTGGTAATCTTTTTTGCTCCAGGAAATGATTTTTGCGTGGGGATAACGCCATTTCATCTCCTGTATCGACATGCCTTGCCGTACGCCATTATTCCACCCGAAAGGGTCTGTATCATAAACCTTATTTTCACGCTCGACTATAAATCCGTCTTGATCCTGGCCACTTCGCTTGAGATGTGCTAAACGCCAGTACACTACCGTCATTGCTTACACCTCAGCTTCACGGAACATTTGTTCGCCTAAGCGATCTTTATTATACCCACAAGATAGCGCTTTATCAAATACTTTTTCTTCCTCTTGACCAGGTTTAGGACATGCTTCGAAAACGCGTGAGCATCGTAAATGGTTCTACTGCGCTTTGTGCCGAAGCTCTAGCCTACGCAAAATCTCGATCATAAAAACAGGAAACATCCACGCCGTGGCGAATTTTTACGGAGATCAATTTCTTCAAGAAAAGCCAAGGAGAGCTATTTAATGGAAAAGTCACGGGGAATCATAACCGCAGGAGCTATGGTCAGCGTTCTCGCCTTATCTGGGGCTGCTTTTGCGCAAAAGCATCACGATATGCCAGACCATTCCAAGCATATGGAGACCATTCACGGGATGTTTGAATCCGGCAACTTTACGGGAGCGGAAATTACCCTCAAAACATCCTCAGGAAAAATGGTTACTATTGACCTAACACGTTCAACACGCATCTCATTAGAAGCACAAGGCTCGGTCAGCACCATTATGACCGCCTTGCAAAACCATCAACTGCGCATTACGGCAGACGTCATACCCGGGCCAAAGGACTTAATCGCCCGTAAAATCGAAGCTCATCTCAATGTCGAACAGAATTCTCGTCATAAAGAAGATCATCAAGACCATAACGGCGCCAAAAAGGCCGCCCAAAACAAAAATTAAAACAATCCTATCGGCAAAATCTCTAAGCCGCGCAATAGTCACGAAGCTTAGAGATTTTTTATATCCGAACGTGCTTTTAATAACTAACGCCCACATAGACCATGCAGATTGCTAGCTCAGTGAGGCAATGTCCCCTCGTTACTGTGCGGAAGGCCACCGTGGCGAACGCTTTTCTTGGAATGCCAAGATACCTTCCCGGGAATCCTCTGATAAAGCGACTAAGCTCACCATATTTTTCAGATAGTCCATGGCTTGTGATGTATCCATCCCTTGAATATGCCGCCATGCTTCCTTTCCCATTTGCGCAATAAATGGGCTGCCTTGATTGATCGCGTCAGCTACCTCCCATGCCTTGTCTTGCAAGAGAGAAAACGGAACCAACTGATTGAAAAACCCCCATTGATGTAATTCCTGCGCCGAAATAATGCGTCCTGTTAATGCCAGCTCAAGGGTCCTTCTTGGCCCAATAAGCTGAGCAATGGGCGCCATCACCACCATAGGGAACAATCCAATTTTTACTTCTGGCAGCCCAAACGACCCGTTATCCGCCGCTATCAAAATATCGCAAGCCGCTGCCAGCCCCATCCCCCCTGCCAACGTATATCCGAAGGCCGCTCCAATGACGGGTACCTTCACGCTGCGTATGGTTTCAATCAGTTGCGCCATTAAAGAAAAATATGTACGGACCGACTCCACTTCCCGCAATGTCGCCACTTCATTTAGGTCCGCTCCCGCGCAAAATGCTTTTTCCCCACGTGCGCTTAAAATAATTACGTGAACCGTAGGATCCTGACCAAGGCGTTCGAATGTCCCAATTAATTCTTGAATCGTTTGTCCGTTTAATGCATTGCGTACAGCAGGCCGATTCAACCAAATCCGGCTAATCGCCCCGGATTCCACCTCTATATTGTTCATCACTATCCCCCAGTCGTTGCATCACCTAAAACACAAACCGCCAGCGCGATCTTGGAGACCGCATCTGACGGTTTAGGTCGCTTTATGATTTCGAAGCGTTTACAGGAATCATCTTCCCGCCCGCATGAAAAACTTTAGCGGGAACATCATGGCCCAATTTCTCAACCAAAAAACGGGCTGTCTGTAACAGCTGATCTAAATCAATGCCGGTTTCTATACCCATTTCATCCAAACAATACACGGTATCTTCTGTCGATAAATTGCCACCGGCCCCTGGAGAAAAAGGCGAGCCCCCAATCCCTCCTAACGCGGTTTCAAAACGTGAGGCACCACTACCAACAGCGGCTAGCAAATTGGATAATGCCGTTCCCCGCGTATCATGGAAATGCAAAGCCAATGAGATATCCGGCAATTTTTCGCGAAAAGCCTGCACAACGTGCGCAACCTGCCGCGGATTAGCAACGCCCACGGTATCCCCCAGGGCCAATTCATGAATGCCCATATCGCGCAACCGCTCCGCCAAGCCCAGTACTTGAGACAAAGGCACGGTGCCTTCATAAGGACAGCCAAAAGCTGTGACAATAACCGCAGAAAGAACTACGCCATGGGACCGTGCCATTGCGCTGATCTCTGCAAAGCCTTTTAATGACTCGTCAATGGTCCGGTGCACATTTTTTTGATTATGCGTTTCACTGGCCGACACAAACACAGTCATCTCATCGGGATGTGTTGCTAAAGCGCGCTCGGCTCCTACAGGATTGGGCACCAATACCGAGTACACGACGTCCGCACGCCGGGCGATCTTTGCCATAACCTGCTCCGCATCCGCCATTTGCGGAAGCCACTTGGGGCTCACAAAAGACGTTACCTCAATACGGGGTACCCCGGCATGGGTCAGTTGATCAACGAGCGAGACCTTATCCTCAGTGGACACAATCACTTTTTCCGCTTGTAGTCCATCTCGAGGAGACACGTCCCGAATCCAGACTTTCGGTGGTGCTTGCCATTCCCAGCTCATTGCTTGACTCCCTTTCTACGGGATTTATACCGGAGTCACTGGATGACGCCTAGCACTAAAATCCCGTGATTTATTCCGATACAAGTGAAAACGCCGAATCAACTCTTGGCGTAACTCATGCGGTTGCACGAGTTCATCCACAACCAATTCAGAGGCTAAGCGCAGAATATCGATATCCTCACGGTATTCCCTCTGCCGTTCTTGAATAAACTGCTGACGCTCGGCTTCATCGAGTTCATGAATCTTATTAAAATACACGGCATTGACCGCAGCCTCTGGTCCCATAACCGCAATTTGCGCCGACGGCAACGCCAACGTCGCATCCGCTCCAAAAGCCGGCCCCGCCATAGCATAGAGTCCTGCTCCGTACGCTTTACGAACAATCACACTAATTTTGGGAACGGTCGCTTCGGACACTGCGGCAATCATTTTCGCCCCATGGCGAATGATGCCCATGCGTTCAACCTTGGTCCCGATCATAAATCCCGGCACATCCGCCAAGAATAATAAAGGAATATTGAACGCATCTGCCAAGGTAATAAAGCGTGCGGCTTTGTCGGCGGAATCCACAAACAACACCCCGCCCTTGACCTTAGACTGATTGGCTACGATGGCAATAGGCTCGCCATTTAACCGCGCCAGCCCCACCAAAATTTCTGGTGCAAACAACGGCTTGATTGGAAACCAAGTGCCTTCGTCCACCAATCCAAAAATCACTCGGTGCATATCAAACGGCACATTTTGATTGCTTGGAATCACATGATCCCAATCGGTTGGCACGGGAGGCTGTGGCGCAATTGCCGGCGGTGTGGCTTGATAATGGTCGGGAAAGTAACTGAGATACTGCTTACCCCATGCAATTGCTTGCGGCTCATCGGCCGCCAATAAATCGCCGTTGCCACTTACCGTGCAATGCATCCGGGCCCCACCCATTTCTTCCAAACTCACTTTTTCTCCAATCACCATTTCCGCCATGCGCGGAGAACCTAAATACATTGATGCATTGCCATCGACCATAATGACCACATCCGTAAAGGCCGGAATGTAGGCTCCGCCTGCGGCTGATGGCCCGAATAACAAACAAATTTGCGGGACACGGCCCGATAGCTTGACCTGATTGTAAAATATCCGGCCAGCCCCCCGGCGTCCGGGAAACATCTCAACTTGATCCGTAATGCGCGCGCCTGCCGAATCCACCAAGTAAAAAATAGGGCAATTCAAATCCAATGCCTTTTCTTGGATGCGCAGAATTTTCTCGACCGTACGCGCCCCCCATGATCCTGCTTTAATAGTCGGATCATTGGCCATCACAACGACCGTACGTCCGTCGATCGTTCCGGTAACAGTCACCACACCATCAGCCGCAAGACCATCCGCCTTGGCGTTGGCAAACAACCCATCTTCGACATAGCCATGGTCAAGTAAGAGATCAAGACGCTGGCGCACCGATAATTTGTGGGATTCTGCCAGCTTTTGCTGATATTTCTGTGATCCTCCAGCCAAAGCTCGCGCACGTTGTTGGCTTAACTCCTCGGGACTCAATGCCGATATCCCCCTTCTGATATCTATGTTATTCCAAAATCAGCAGAGGATCGCTTTCGTTGACAAAATCCCCTTCATGCACTAGCACTTCAATGACCCGGCCTGCCACTTCCGATTCAATGGGAATTTCCATTTTCATTGACTCCAGCCGAACCACCTCTTGTCCGACGGCCACCTGATCTCCCGGCCCGACCAACACCTTAAATACGGTTCCTGCCAAACTTGCAACAACACTACTCATGAATTCATCTCCTCGATTTGCCATATTGATTGTTCGGAAAACCATCCCTCTAAGGCAGGTAGTGGACGTAGCCCCGTAGAGCCCCATACGCCACCAGCAATGGCCTCACCGCGGATTTTCCACTCTCGGGGAGGCGCGTATTCTGCGGCGAGACCCACTGACGCCACCAAACGTCCCTCCACCCACTCTCCCACTGGTCCCAATATCAAAGGATGCCACAGGAGCACATGATCGGCACTGCGAGCAGCCCAAAATCCGGGAATGGGGGATGGGCAACGAATATAAAGCGTCTTTCCGTTAAAGCCGGGCATATCGTTCATCCAGCTAATCTCTTGCCCATGTCCCACTACGGCGTGAATATCCCAAGATTTCCATGCACAAGCCCCATAATAGACCGCTTGATGGGAAAATACCCATAGTTTATGGTGAAATATTGTCGCCAGGGCCCAGTATCCCTGACTTTCCCGTCCATCTAAAATTTGCAGAGGCGTCAACCGAGCCTTTTTTGATGCATTGAGACAAAAGACATGATGCGTAACCCATCCAGCCCAAATATCGGCCCAATTGTGAGGGAGCTCTGCAAACCCTGAAAGACGCTGCCAATACTCTAGACGTTCAGGTGTGAGTTGCGTCCGAAGTGCCGCGTCGCGTTCCCAAGTCGCCATGACCGTATGCACTATTCTACGGACTCCAGCTGTCTTGCAATCACCATGCGTTGAATCTCCGATGTCCCCTCTCCGATTTCCAGAAGTTTCGCATCGCGCATAAAGCGCTCCACAGGGAAGTCATGCATGTATCCTGCCCCCCCATGAATTTGCACCGCTTGCAATGCGGCCCGCATGGCAGTCTCAGACGCATAAAGCTTGGCCATTGCCGCCTCTTTAGCATAGGGGCGATGCTGATCTTTCAACCACGCCGCTTTCAATACCATCATGCGCGCCAGTTCAACTTCCATTGCCATATCCGCCAGCTTAAATTGAATCGCTTGAAAACGATCTAACGTTTTTCCAAATTGACGACGTTGCCGACTATATCGCAAGGACGCATCCAAACACCCCTGAGCGACCCCCACACTCAACGCCCCAATGCTAATTCTTCCTCCATCCAAAATGTCGAGAAACTGGTGAAAACCCTTATCCTTTTGCCCTAATAAGTATTTGGCAGGAACTTCCACGTTATCCAAGTAGACCTCACAGGTTTCGCTAGAGCGCATACCCATCTTTTTATACCCCGCATTGACAGACAAGCCGGGACTCCCTTGAGGAACAATAAACGCCGAAATACGGCGCTCATTGCGGTCGGTTCGAGCCGTCACCACAATATAACCGGCATGCTTCGCATTGGTTATATAGATTTTCGTCCCTGAAATGCGGTAACGGTCCCCATCTTCTTGGGCAAACGTTTGCGTTCCTCCGGCATCTGAGCCAGCTTCCGGCTCAGTTAAGCCAAACGAGGCCAAAAACTCCCCTCGTATGGCCGGAACTAAAAAGGTTTCTTTCTGTTCCTGAGTGCCAAAAGCATAAATGGGCGAACATCCTAAAGACACATGGGCCGCAAATCCCAACCCTAACGAGGCATCAACCCGCCCAATTTCCTCCACGGCTAACGCATAGCTTACGGTCCCGGCCCCAGACCCACCCCATTCTTCCGAAAACGGCAATCCATAAAACCCCAGTTGCCCCATCTGTTGCATTAAATCCCATGGAAACTCTTCGTGCTCATCGCGGTAGCCTGCCTCAGGTGCTACCATCTCATTAGCAAATTCTCGAACTGTCTCTTGAATCAGGCGCTCTTCGGGCGTAATATCCCAATCCATGCGTCATATCCCCTTTACATGGCTACATCCATCCAGAATTCATTCTACCGCGAATTTGTCCAAAACGACTATAATCTAAATAAATCCGGCAGCACTTCTGCGCCATCAAAGACAGGTGAATACAACATGTTAACTGCTCCACAACTGCGATCGTTAAAGGGCACACGCCCTATCACATGGATTACTGCCTATGACGTCGTGCAAGCCCAAGTCGCTGAAGAGGCAGCCATCGATGTGATTTTGGTGGGTGACTCGCTAGGCATGACCACCTTAGGATACGAGTCGACCATTCCTGTCACATTGGATGATATGCTGCGCCATGCTGCCATGGTGCGTCGTGGAGCTCCTCACACGATGATGATTGTCGATTTGCCCTATCTGACGTATTACAATGTGGACATTGCGCTCGCAAGCGCTGGACGCATTATGCAGCAAACGCTAGCGAACGGCGTCAAATTAGAGGGAGGACAAGCCATTCTTCCTGTGGTGGATGCCCTTATCCAAGAAAAGATTCCCGTCATCGGCCACCTAGGTCTAACTCCACAAAGCGTGCATACCATGGGCGGATATAAAGTTCAAGCCAAATCCTCATCGGCCATTGAAGAATTGGTCCAAGATGCACAAGCACTCAGCGATCATGGCGTAAGCGCCATCGTCCTTGAAGGAATCCCTGACCGGGTAGCCGCTTATGTCACAGCACACATCGAGGCGCCAACCATAGGCATTGGGGCCGGTCCCGGCGTCGACGGACAAGTCTTAGTGTTTCACGATTGTTTAGGACTTAGCTCATCGTTGCCTAAGTTTGCCCGCCCATTTGCCGATATTCGGCACGCCATGATTGCGGGGTTACAGTCCTATCGCGACAGTGTTATCAACCGCACGTTCCCGCAAGACGCCGAATCCTATCACCTGCCTGATAGCGAATGGGAAAAATTTATCCAAGCGAGAGAAAATTCATGAACATGGCCATAGCGGGCACAGGCGCCATGGCCATGTTCTATGCCTATAGCCTAAAGCCTTTATCACCCACGTTAATCGGGCGGCGTTACCGCCCGTTTTTGGTCACAGAAAGCGGCAAGCAAACACTGCTTGATCCGCCTTTTGTCTCGTGGAACGACGCAGCTGACACACCCTGGGATGTGATTATTTTGGCTGTAAAATGGCCTGCCATGCCGCTTGTCCAGCAATTATTGGCCCATCAACCCAATGAGTGCTTGATTATTTCGCTAATGAATGGCATGGGGCAAGAGGCGGCTTTAATTCCGCCCTTGTCCCCTCAACAACTGGCCTGCGGTTTAACCACTAATGCCGTAACGCTTTCGTGGAACAAACACCACCGTTTACCTGAAGCCACGGTGACGGCGCGGGGAGAAACGACGATTCCGTTGATGCCTCATCCTCTCATCCCTTTTTGGAAGGAAACGCTTGACCATATCGGATGGTCATGGCGGTTTCTCCCCTTGGAGGCCGTTCTACGCGCACGCTGGGTTAAACTGGTTCAAAACAGCGTCATTAATCCCTTATCTGTCCTGGCCAATGCCCCCAATGGCGCACTCCCCGACCTGCCATTGTGGCATCTGATGCCAGATTTAATTCACGAAGCGCGCATGATAGCCCAAACGGCCGGAATTGTTTTACCCTCAAATCTCGGCGAGCAAGTGACTCAGTTGGCCCGTGCCACAGCTCCCAATATCTCCTCAATGCTCCAAGATGTCAGGCGGCACCGCCCAACAGAAATCAACTCGATTAATGGATATCTTGTGCAACAAGCACGCGCTCATGGAATGCATCTTCCTACGCATGAAGCAGTAATAGCCCTCGTTGACCGCATTGCATCGAACCCCAACGTATGACAATCCTCACGGCAGCCCCTTTGCAAACTGACACGTTGTTGTCCTCTGACTTTGCGTTACAAAAGCAGGCTATAACGCACCAGACATTCATAAAGCCATTTTTGACAGAATACTGTGTACCGATTTAATATTCTTCTTTTCCCTCATAAAAGAACGTGCATGCCGATACGCACGCCGACTGATCTGACTAGGTCAAAAAGGAGGCGTCATCATGGATGGACTTCAAACGGGTGTCAATTTTGGAGACTTACCCGTTAGTCGCTTTATTCGTCGTCTGACCTTTCTATCAGCAATGGGCTTATTTCTTGATGGTTACGACCTCACCATTATTTCGGTGGCCCTGTTATTTATCAAACCGCAATTTCATCCCTCTCCATTCTTATTAGGATTAGTGGGTTCAGCAGCCGTTTTAGGAATGCTGATAGGATCCTTGTTATTTGGCAACCTGACCGATCGATTTGGACGCCGTACCATGTATCTTCTCGATTTAGTATTCTTTGTGGTCTTCGCACTATTAGCTGCCATATCGCAGAACATGGCTGAGCTTATCATTTTTCGCTTTTTCCTAGGGATTGGACTGGGGGCCGATTATCCGATTTCATCAACCCTGACCGCAGAATTTGCTCCACGACGCCGCCGCGGTATCCTAATGGTCACGACAATCGGCTTTTGGACAGTCGGTGCCATTGTCTCCTATTTTGTCAGTTTACTGCTTCTGCACACCGGTCCCAACGCATGGCGCTGGATGTTGGCATCTGGAGCGATTCCCGCCATCTTAGTCATCTGGGGTCGACGCTCTATACCAGAATCGCCCAGGTGGCTAGCAGCTGACGGACAACATGACAAGGCCATTGCCATTGCCCAGCAAGTGGCGCGTGAAGCTGACACCACCCTCAATATCCAAGATGGCGGAGGATTAGGCCAAGAAACCCCCACCACGATGGCGTCATTTTCCCGTTTATTTCACAAAGATCTGATCCGCATGACGCTTTTTGCGTCAGTGACATGGCTTTTGTTTGATGTCGGCAATTATGCAACGATCGTTTTCAGCCCTACCATTTTCAAAATGCTCAAGGGTTCTACATTGACGTCATCGGTACTGGCCTCGGCGGCCATGCAGGCGATTGGGCTCGTAGGAATTGCTGTGGTGTGGATCCTCGTCGACCGCGCCGGACGAAAACGCCTGCAATCTTATGGGTTTTTGGGTTTAGGCTTGATTTTCATTCTTACCGGATTATTACATCACCCCGGATTCGGACTCTTTCTCTCGCTATTTCTGGTTCTTTCGGTCGTGGACCAAGGACCTGGCCAACTGACGTACGTATACGCTGGCGAAGTCTTTCCCACATCCGTGCGTGCCACCGGTCATGGGTTTGCGACAGCTTCATCCCGTGTGGGAGCCTTGATCGGGATTTTAGTGCTCCCCCTCTTTATCGCCCACGTCGGATTATCAACCGGTCTTATTGTCTTTGGGATTTTGGATTTAATAGGTATGGTGTTGACCCTATGGTTAGCCCCCGAGCCCAAAGGCCAAGAGTTAGCCGGCGGATAATCCATTAGCATCACACCAGCGTCACATTGAGAGAACAAAGACGCCAACGAAAGTGGCCGTCCAATGATGTGTTGTGATAGACGTTACGTCACGGATGACACCGTCTATCGGAATAACAGGCATCCCATTCGGTTTCCAAAAGGTCACTGAAATCTCACTTAGGAAGCCGAATGGGATGACTCCTTTTCTTAAGCTAAGGCGCACCTTACCCGCCTAAGCGTAGGAGCTCCCCCCAGAAGAACACGGACTACTATACGGCCTTTACAGTGCCGATGACGAACATGACTCGTGTCTGACGTTCTATTGGTCACCTCGCGATCGCCCACCAAAGACCAGGGGCGTTGAAGTCAAACGTAAAATCCTGCAAAGTGCTATCATAATCACACTGAGAACACGCCTGCATGCGGTGCAACTGCGGCAAAGCCTTGTTTTTTTTAAAGGGGTTTGAACAGTTTCCTTAAATGTTGTATACACTTATCTAATGATGTAAGATCTGGATATGGATCGTAAATTGGTGAGTATTCATGAAGCGGCTCAATTTTTGGGGGTTACTCCGACGACCTTGCGCCGATGGGAGAGAGAGGGACGACTCTTACCGGATGCACGGACTCGCGGTGGGGATCGGCGCTATGATCTGAGTCGCTTGGGATCCGCGTCTCAAGGCTCGGACAATCCCGACCGAAAAACCGTGGCCTATGCGCGGGTGTCGAGTCATGACCAGAAAGAGAATCTGGAGCGCCAAAAGCAAGTCTTGGAGATCTATTGCGCCCACCACGGATGGACGTTTGAGGTCGTGGCCGACCTCGGGTCGGGGATGAACTATCACAAGAAGGGCCTGAAACGCCTCGTAAATGACATCCTCGCCGACCGGGTCGGTCGGCTGGTTGTGACCCATAAGGACCGTCTCTTGCGCTTGGGGGCGGAGCTCGTCTTTGCGATCTGCGAAGCCAAGCAGGTGGAGGTCGTGATTCTCAATCAAGGCGAGGACACGACCTGTGAGGAAGAGCTGGCTCAAGATGTCCTCGACATCATCACGGTCTTTTCAGCGCGGCTCTATGGGAGTCGCTCGCGGAAGAACCAAAAATTGCTGGACGGCGTGAAACACGCCGTGGAGGAGGCGTTGTCATGATGCGGGCCCATAAAATTGCGCTCGATCCCAACAACGTGCAGAAGACGTATTTCCGCAAGGCCGCCGGGACGGCCCGGTTCGCGTACAATTGGGCCTTGGATCAGTGGCAACAACAGTTCGACGCATGGAAAGCCGATCCGACGTTGCCCAAGCCGACCGAAGCGGCTCTGCGGCGTCAACTCAATGCACTCAAGCGCGACGCCTTCCCCTGGATGCTGGAGGTGACGAAAAACGCGCCGCAGATGGCCGTGATCCACTTGGGCCAGGCGTTTAAGAACTTCTTTGCCGGGACGGCGGAGTATCCGACGTTTAAGAAGAAAGGCCGTCACGACAGTTTTACCCTCACCAATGATCAATTGGCCATCAAAGGATCGCGGGTGCATATCCCGAAGCTGGGGTGGGTGCGAATGCACGAAACGGTGCGGTTCGTCGGGAAAGTCGTGGAAGGCACCGTGTCACGCACGGCCGATCGCTGGTTCCTGAGTGTCACCGTCGAAATTCCTGATCCGCCGGTCGTTCACCGTGAAAACCAAACGGTGGTCGGGGTAGACTTGGGCATTGCGGCGTTGGCCACGCTCTCGACCGGCGAGAAAATCATGGGACCGAAAGCCTATGCGGCGGCCTTGACAACGCTTGGTCGGTTGTCGAAACAGTTTAGCCGCCAGATGGAGGCCGCCAAGATTCGCGCCGGGCTCCAGCCCGGCCGGCCCATCCCGAAAGGGATGCCCATGCCCTTGTCCCAGAATATGCGAAAAACACAGCAGCGGATCGCGCGGCTCCATGCCCGGATGGCCCACATCCGGGCGAATGCCTTGCATCAACTCACGACCGATCTGGTCGACCGTTTCGATGTCATCGCCATCGAGGATCTGAATGTAGCGGGGATGCTGAAAAATCACAAGCTCGCCCGCGTTATGGCGGATATGGGCTGGGGCGAATTTCGCCGCCAACTCGAATACAAGGCCTCCAGGCGCGGTGTCACGGTTGTCGTCGTGAATCGCTGGTATCCCAGCAGTAAAATATGTTCCGCTTGTGGCGATAAAGTGCCGAAAATGCCGCTCTCCGTACGGGAGTGGACGTGCCCCGAATGTCATACGCATCATGACCGCGACATCAATGCGGCCATTAATTTACGACACGTGGCCGAGAGTTCGGTGAGGGGCTCCTCACCCGTTTCTGCCTAACGGTAGAACTGCTCGGTGACTCGCTTGGGGAGCGCCCTCCGGTGGACGATCGGTCTTTGAGACCCTAAGAAGCCGTGGCGCGATGAACCAGGAAGGTGGCAACAGAGTGGGTCAGCAATGATCCAATTTGGATAAGTCCATCAGAACGGGGACAGACGCCAAGAGCGCCACAACACTATGCAAATTCCGGTCGTCACAGGTATGGGAATTGTTTCATCCTTAGGATTAACGACCCAAGATTTTTGGCAACAGCTTCTATTGGGAACCCAACAAATTAGTGCCGTTGACTGGCCTTTTAGCCCGATACAGCATCCGATATGGCAATCGCCTATCACTCCGCATTTCGATGCTTCGCAATGGATCCACCATCCAAAGATTCTCAAAAATTCAGCCCGCTTTACGCTCTATGCCTTAGCCGCTGTCGCACAAGCATTGGACCAAGCTGCCTTACCAACTCTTCCTGCCCTTCGCACAGCGGTCATCATAGGCACCTCAAATGGGCGGCGTACCGGAGTTGGTGGACGCCCAAGAACAGTTAGCCAAAGGCCCTCAAGCCGTGTCGGCGCGTCTCATGGCCACCGTAATCCCGAACATGGCCAGTGCACAAATAGCCCTGCTATATGGATTACACGGCCCACAACTCACCCTTACCAATGCGTGCGCCTCGTCTATCGATGCCTTGGGCCTCGCAGCTCGCCTTATCCAATCCGGCACCGTCGACGTAGCCATCGCAGGCGGCGCCGAAACACTCATCAACCCCGTTGTTGGCTATAGCCTCTTTAATGCGCATGCGTTGTCACAAGCGGCGTCGGCTCAAAATGCTTCACAACCATTTGATGCCCACCGAACAGGATTCGTCATGGGAGAAGGAGCCGCCATCTTGGTACTTGAGTCGTATCATCATGCCCAACAACGGGATGCAAAGATTTTTGGCCAGGTGTTAGGCTATGCATCATTAGCCGATGGCTACCACGTGACCTCTCCTGAACCATCCGGAACGTGGGAAGCCCTAGCGATGCGGCAAGCCTTAGCCGATGCCCAACGGACGCCGCAAGATATCGACGCCATTATTGCCCATGGCACCAGCACCGTCGTAGGAGACCGTGCAGAAATGCGCGCGATGCACGACGTCTATGCACATCACCACATTCCGGTCACGTCGATCAAAGGACACCTCGGCCATAGTATGGGAGCTTCGGGTGCCATGTCCGCCATCGCGGCCCTTTACGCCTTGCAAGACGGAATGCTCCCCCCCACGGTTGGCACCACAGAGCTAGACCCGGAAGTAGAGTTTGACCTTGTTCAAGACAAGGCCAAACCCTTTTCCCTATCAATAATTCAAGTTAATGCTTTTGGTTTTGGCGGACAAAATGCCTCGATTATCTTAAGCCGGCTGCTGGGGTGAGCCAAGAACTCCATGACTCAGCCATTCACGCAACCGGTATTTCTGAATTTTGCCGCTCGGTGTTTTCGGCATTGACTCCAATACTTCCAAACGTTCTGGCCAAAACTGCTTCGTAAAATCGCACGCCTCAAGATAACGTAGCAACTCTGGCAACGTTAACGAATGCCCTTCATTAAGTACCACACAGGCGCAGGCGCGGTGGACGAGGCGAGAATCGTCTACCGCCACTAATGCCGCTTCACGGATGGCGGGATGACGGTACAGCAATTCCTCTACATCAGCAACCGGTACTTTCTCTCCGCCACGATTGATCATATCGCGGACTCGTCCCGTAATCCGCACATAGCCTTGTGTGTCTAGTACCGCCATATCCCCGGTCGACAGCCACCCATCATCGCTCAACACTTGTTTGGTTGTCTCAAGATCTTGATAGTATCCGATGAAATTTTGAGGCCCTTTGACTTGCAATTCCCCTTCCTGATAGGGACCCAGTTCTTGTCCTTGGGTATTGACCACACGACATTGCATGTGTGGAACGGGTCGACCATCGGTCGTGTAGGTTTTTTCCAAGTCATCCTCCGGGCGAACTAGCGTCACCAACGAATTCTCGGACATCCCCCACCCCGCTAGGATGTGCACCCCAAACTGGTCATGTGCTTTTTCGACCAAAATGCGAGGAATAGGGGCGCCAGCGCTAATAAAGATTCTAAGCGCCGCTAAGTTATGATCCTGTGCCTGGTAACGGTCGGTCAAGTCCGCTAAAAACGGCGTCGCGCCCATGGAAAACGTCACGTGCCACTGTGACATGAGAGCCAAAGCCGTGTCAGCATCCCAAATGTCTTGATAAATTGCCCGGGCGCCTAAAATTACGGGCAATAACACCCCGTAAAGAAATCCCGTTTGATGAGCAAACGGCGAAGCCATAAAGATAACATCATCGTGTCCTAGATGTAAAAATTCCGTTTGCAACAACAATCCCGTCATCAGCGTACGATGACTGTGCACAACACCTTTAGGACGTCCTGTCGTGCCCGAAGTAAACACAATTTCTGCTATCAGATCGTAAGACACCCCTTGGACCGGCAAAACATCTGCGGGTGTATCAACAAGCAGCTGATGAAAGTTCTGATTAGCGACTACGTCTGGCCCATAAGACCACACTTGCATCTGTGGCCGTTCTTGCCGCATGGTATTAACCATTTCAGCAAAATCAAAGCGACGAAAGGTCTGCGGCACCACCCAAAGTTTCGCGTCCGTTTGTCCTAAAATTTGGCGCACCTCATGGAGACGAAAAATCGGCATAATGGGACAAATGACTGCGCCAATTTTCCAAATCGCCCATGTCAGTACAACAAATTCCCAACTATTGGGCAATTGGACTGCTACCACATCTCCAGAACTAATACCAATATTTTGTAATGCCCGTGCGGTTTTCTTTACAAGCACCGCAAACTGTCCGTATGTATAAACCTCTTCCGCCCGTTCTAAAGAATGATCGACGACGTAGACCGCATCAGGTTGTACCACCGACCAATGATCGAAATAGTCAGCCGCAGTCCATTGCATGTTATCTTCCGCCACTTCGTTCATCGCCTTCCTTTATATAAGGGATTTAAAAACCACATCTGCCCGTTAGGCGCTGTTGTTATGGTTAACTTGTCCACCACTCATGATGGCTCGCGGCCTCGCATGGTCTGTCTTCTCTACTCGGTGGCTTGGGGTTCTCTACGAAGACGAAATGTGTATTACCATGAGCTTAGCTTAAAGGTTCTAACACAAGCCGGCGTAAAAGCTAGCCCGAGTTTTCGAACTACCAGACGTCAATGCAAGTGTTTTGCACATGCTTCCAGTAAATCACTCCATTGCATTAAAACTCTGCGCGGTTCGGGTAGCGAACCCGCCCGCCATGGACAGCCTCAGAAGCTTGTGTGTCTGGTTCATCTATAAAGGAAAATAGGTCCTGAAGCTCAGTCACTTCGGGCACCTGCGATCATTATACTCTTCAGATCTTGGGATGGGTTCCTGACGCTTTAATGTTAAAGATTTCAGGGACTCGCTGATATCTCAAGACGCTGTCCTATAGACCATGCGAGTGATGTGTGGTGCATCGTTCATTTCGCATGTCTTGGGACAAATTTCCCTAATCGCCCTCGTCTTGTATGATAGTAAGGGCTCACATACGACCAACACCATCCAAAAGGACAAAAGGAGCGGGTTTGTGCAAACCAACATCGTACTAAGCATCTTTGTCATCGCCATGATACTTCTGGCGTCGAATCGGGTGCGCATTGACCTCATCGGTCTCATTGTTTTGCTAGGATTAGGCCTCACCGGTGTGGTCCCATCCTCTCAATTATTTGACGGATTTTCATCCGAAGCCGCGATTTTAATTGCCGGAATGCTCGCCTTAGGCGAAGGGTTGGTTGCCTCGGGCGTTACCGAAGCCCTTGCTAACTTTGTGAGGAAGATGGGTCAAGGCCATGAGCGTCGACTGGCCATTGTTCTCATGATCGTGTCCGCCTTGCCGTCCGCCTTTATTAGCGATGTCGGCCTCGTTGGCATGTTTATTCCGGTGGTACGGAGCCTCACCCGTCGCGTACAGATCCCCGCTAGCCGTTTATTAATGCCCTTAGGAATCGCCGCGACGTTTGGCGGGTTGCTTACCATGGTCGGCAGTGCTGGCAATATTGTGGGCAATCAGGCCCTGGTTACGGCCGGCTATCGTCCTCTAGGTATTTTTGGAATTACACCTCTTGGGTTTCTGCTCTTATTATCTGGGGTGGCCTTTATGACCACCATAGGTCGGATACTGCTACCCAAAACGCCTCCCTCAACGACCATGTTGCTTGATGCCGATGAAGGGCATCTCAGACAATTCGTCTCTGAGTTGAAGATCCTTCCCGATTCTCCTCTTATTGGAAAATCCTTGGACCAGGTTCACTTTTTCTCGGACCACGGCATTACCATCTTACGGCGTATTCATGATGAGCAAATCATGACGGTGAACGGGAAAACAATTTTAGCGCCGAACGATATTTTATTGGTGCTCGGTGATGTCGACCAGCTGCTAGAGTCAGACAGTGTGCAATGGGGAGTGGGAATCGCAGGCGAACCCACAACCTTGTCCCTAAAGGAACATGTTGACGTCGTAGAACTCCTGCTAGGTCACCGTGCGCCATGGCTTGGACGCACCGTCGTCCAACTCAATTTACGTCAACGCTACGGAATCAGTGTCCTAGGTATTTACCGCGACGGCCAATTATTACTGCAACGGTTGGCCACCGTACGCTTACGCACCGGAGACATTTTGCTCGTACAAGGGGCGCCGGAAAGTGTTGCGGCTTTAAGAGGATTGCACGGCCTCATCCCCCTTAATGCCCCCATCACGCGACGTGCGCAGCCCTCCTACCGACTCTGGCTCTCTCCAGCCATTTTGTTAGGCAGTTTGTTGCTCGCGGCCTTCGGCGTCATGGGCTTGCGGTTAGCTATCGTCTTGGGAGTCGCTCTCATGGCCGGTACCGGCATCTTATCCTTGTCGAATGCCTATAACGCTATCGAATGGAGGATTGTGGTATTTGTGGCCGGAATGATTCCTTTAGGGTCTGCTCTCATTAGTACGGGGATTACCCACCACATGGTCCACGCCCTTGCACTCTGGAAAAGCGTAGCCCTACATCCTGTGCTCATGATCGCCGTCCTCTTCGTAATCGCAGCGATCTTGACCCAGGTACTGTCTAACATCGCCACCGTCTTAGTCATGGCCCCCGTGGCAGCAGAACTCGCCAAGACCTTGCATCTACTGCCTTATCCCTTTGTCATGGCTGTCATTGTGGCGGTCTCCGTTTCCCCCCTCACGCCGCTGGCTAATAAAGTTGACCTTCTGATTATGGGACCGGGCGGCTTTCGCTATGGAGACTTTTTGCGTCTGGGCATCCCTTTAAGCCTGGTCATGGGGATCGTCACAACATTGCTTATTCCCATCTTCTTCCCGTTGCATTAACGAGGGCCTCGCTTACGACCCTATCATCAGCACCCGCCGTAAACCATAGAGTGCTATGAGGTGATCTGATGAGTTCCATGCTGGAAGGCTCTCCCATGCGTCCCCTTGTCAATCGCCTGACAAGGTGGGGCGTTGATGCGGTCTACCTTTTAACCGTCATTGCGGTTTTGGCTTTAGCCGGTCGGGTCGTCTACAGCATCATCGAGATCTTGTGGCACGCCCCATCTTACAGCGCCATCGTTGACGTTTTAGACCCTCTTTTGTTTCTTCTCATGCTCGCTGAACTACTCCACACTATCCTCATGGCTCTGCAAACGCACCACTTGCCCCTAAGACCGTTATTGGCTTTGGTGCTCATGGCTGTCTTGCGTCATGGAGTCGTGCTGGCGTCGACGTCAGCACTCGACACATGGAATGCCGCCGCCACCTTGGGAGGTCTTTTTGCCCTGACCGGGTTGTTAGCGAAATTGTCATCGCATAATGCCGATTAACCCATACCCACGACAAGACCCTCAAAACATCGACTGCCGTGCAAGGCTAGATGATAAACCCGATGCACGGCAGGATTTTCATAACACCGAAGGACGGTGTAGAGACGACATCAACGCGAACAGTGTGTATCGACATTCTAAAAGGCCATCGCATATGCCCATTCACAGTGGTTCATTTAATAGTCTAGAGCAATCGCTTCGGTGCCGTCCTTAAGAATAAACAGGTGCTCTCATGATGCCACGAATCGGCGCAGGTATTCATGTAAAACACGCGTATCGTTAGGACCCATGCAATCTGGCAATTCACGGGGTCCAAACCACTGCAACTGCAAAGTTTCTTGCGGATCCGCATGCATTGTTCCTGAAAAATTCTTGGATATATAATACACGGCCGCCAAATACACGGGATCCCCATTGGGATACACATGAAAAGTCGCGGCACCCGAATCTGTCATAAAATATTCCAACTCATAGAGTTCCAACCCGGTTTCTTCGCGCACCTCGCGCCGGGCCGTTTCTTCAAAACTTTCTCCGATTTCCATCGCTCCGCCAGGCAATCCCCAGCATTCATTATCTCGGCGATGTTGCAATAACAGTTGCCCCTGTGCATTAAGAATAATGACACCTGATCCGGCCATAATCAGTGGCTTTTTACCCACTTGTTGACGCAATTCTTGAATATAGTTGGCCACCTAAGGCGCCTCCTCGCGTTCGATAATCCTTACAATACCAGGCAGGGTACCCATGCGCCAGTCTCTTAAGAAGTGTGTTAGGATCGATTTATCGATAAAGGAGGGTTTACGAAATCAAAAATTCCCCACACATCATTCCAGCGCCTTTGGTATACGCAGCAGCCTTTGTTTTAGGCGCGTTTGCTCAATCTCTCAAAGCCATAGCATGGCCCGCTGTCTCCATCACTCGGTGGAGCGGTATTCTTCTGTTTCTTAGTGGAGTAGGGATCACGATGGCGAGTTTAAGGGTTCTCCGGCAGCATCATACCCCGGTCGACCCCTCTCGCCCGGTCAATTTTTTGGTAACGACTGGCCCTTACCGGTGGTCACGTAATCCCCTTTACGTCGCACAGACATTATTGTACCTAGGCGCAGCTCTCTACTGGCATTTGACGTGGAGCCTTCTCCTCATCATTCCTACACTCCTTATTGTGCATTACAAAATCATTCGAGCCGAAGAGCGATATCTTCTGCACAAGTTTCCACAAACCTTCTCTCAATATCAACAAACCGTGCGACGTTGGTTGTAATTAGTGCGAGATTGATGCGATTCCCATCCACAACAAGCTTATGATTTTTGCGGGAATGTCCTCGGTAGGATACAAGGGCTGGCCGTCACGATCTTTGGCATAGGCTAAAGAAAGCAAAGCTAAGTACGCATGCGCTAAAAATTCCGGTGTATGATCCGCGTTGATTTCTCCCAATTCTTGGGCGTTATCAAATGCTTGAACCAACACTTGGGCTAAGTCATCCATACACGCATGCAATTCTTGCTGCTGTTTCGCCGTTAACGCCGGCAGCGCTTCACTAAGCACTTGATTAAAATCCAATCGGGTTTGAGCCACTTGTAAACGCGTCAATGTCAAGCGCATTAATCGTTCTCGGAGAGAAACCGGCTCGTGTAAAATTTTAGCCGTCTGCTGCCGGATAATCGTCAACAACTGCACTAGGGCCGCGACAAACAACTCGGTTTTCGTCGAGAAATAATAATAAATAGCGGCTTTTGTAATTCCAGCTTGTGTGGCCACATCGGCAATACTTACCCCATCATATCCAAGCTCCATAAATAACTGAGCCGCCGTGCTTAAAATGCGTTCTTGGGTTTGTCCTTCCGGAACGGCCTTAGGCCGCCCCAGCGGCCTGGATCCGGGAGCCACGTTGAATCACCTCGCAAGAATTTTATCACAGTCTGCTTGCACATTAATTAAATAAACGGTTAAATAAATATAGGGAGGTAATCACTATGAGTGAAACACCGCACTTTGCCATAAATGTTCGCCATCTTACGAAGCAATATGGAGACTTTCTCGCTTTAAATAATTTGGACCTCACCGTAGCCTATGGAGAGTTTTTTGGGTTTCTTGGGCCTAACGGGGCCGGAAAAACCACCTTAATTAAAATTTTGACAACACTTATGGCTCCGAGCACAGGGGAAGCTTGGGTTGGAGAATACCGAATCGGTGAAGACGACGAAGCTATTCGCAGTCATATAGGCGTCGCATTGCAAGACGTGGGCGTGGATCCCTTACTCACCGGTCGCGAAAACCTTCTTCTCCAATGCCGCCTTTTTGGACTCTCTCCCCGTCAAAGTCAAGCACGCGTCGACGAATTACTCGACCAGTTTGGACTAACGACCGCTCAACATCAAAGACTTCGCACGTATTCGGGAGGCATGCGCAGACGATTGGATTTAGCGTTAGCGTTAGTTCACAAACCCCTCGTCTTATTCTTAGACGAACCAACGACTGGACTCGATCCCACGAACCGCTTTATGCTGTGGGATCTTCTCCGCCAACTGAACCATGACGCCGGGATTACCATTTTTCTCACAACCCAGTATCTCGAAGAGGCAGACGTTTTATGCAACCGAGTGGCTTTTATGCGCCAAGGGCAAATTGTGGCAGAAGACACACCCAGCCACTTGAAGCAGCAGCTGGGGCATGACGTGGTGACATTCTCCGTCCCTTCCCCTGACCATATCCCTCGCATCGAACAGTGGTTACAAGAATCCAACATGTTGGGTTCTGTGACCGGCCAACGCGTGCGTATGACTACTCGCGATACGCTGGCGGATGTCGCGCAAACCACCATGTGGTTACAGTCAGCAAATATTTCAGTGGAGGATTTTCATGTCTCATCGCCTTCGTTAGACGATGTATTTTTGGCCGTCACGAATTCTCCTGAAGGAGGCATCCGCCATGCGCAAATTTCTGAGTGATTTGTGGCTTCTTACCGTCCGCGCATTGCGTGTAACCATACGCGTACCATTCGCCATCATTCCCAACTTGCTGATTAGCCTCTTCTTCCTTCTCGTCTATCAAGGAGGACTCTCGGGCATCGCGGCTTTACCTGTGTTTGGTAAGTTACCCTATATCAATTTTATTTTGCCCGTTGCTGTTGTTTCCGGCGCAGTCGGAGGTGCTGGTGGTGCTGGACAATCGCTAATTCGTGACATCGACTCGGGGTATTTTATGAAACTCCGTCTCAGCCCAGTATCGCGTACCGCCCTTGTTTTGGCTCCGATGATTGCGGGCATGGCCCAATTGCTCGTTCAAACCGCTCTGATTATCGCGGTGGCCTATGCGATGGGATTAACACTGCCCCACGGAGCTCTATCGCTTGTGGGCCTACTAGTCTTAACCGCGGGGTGGGGATTGGCCTTTGCCGGCTACGCGGTAGCCATGGCTCTCCGGTCCAAAAATAGTCAAGCCGCTCAAGCTGCTACCTTTGTGTTCTTTCCCCTGCTCTTTTTAAGTGATACCTTTGTTCCGATTCGGGCTATCCGTGCTCACTGGATGCGCATCGCAGCCCAGTTCAATCCCACCACGTATGTCTTTAACGCCATGCGCAGCCTGCTTTCTCCCCATTTTTCGACAACAGTTTATTGGCATGGCGTCCTTGCCGTGCTGCTTTCGGTCGCTATCACATTGTCTTGGGCATCATGGACCGCATCCCGGTCTTTGCGCAAAGAATTGTAGCCATGACCAAAAGAAGACGAAATACAAGATCCGAGTGATATCGGCAGGAGTTTTGATGAGTGTTGTCGAATATATCGCCCTAGTCTTTTTTTGCGCCAACATCTTGCGATGTCGGCGGATAAAGGCCAATAGAAGGAGGCTATATGTTGATTAAACGCAAAGCATTGGCTGCAGGATCCGTGGGATTACTGCTATCCGCTGCAGCACTGTCCGGCTGCGGAACTACATCTTCAACCAGTTCAACAACATCGTCGCACACCGGAGGCACCGCTGTCATTGCTCTGGCAACCCAGACCTCACCCAACTGGTTTTTCCCTGATCTGTCTGCGGCAGCCTTTAGTGATGTCAACACGCAGGTCGACAGCATGATGTATCGCCCCTTAATCATGTTTAACAAACAAGATCAAGTTGATTATGCACGGTCGCTAGTATCTAACATTTCTTACAACAGCACAGGAACGCAATATGTGCTGACGCTTAGCAAAAAGTACAAATGGTCCAATGGACAGCCCATTACGGCTCAAGACGTGGTTTTCACCTGGAATATCTTAAAAGCCACCAGCGGCTCTTCAGCACCGTGGACCTATGGCGGCGTAGGAATTGGTGGACTGCCCACAAGGTGGCAAAACGTCCAAGCCGAAGGCAACGACAAAGTGGTTGTCACATTGACCACTCCGTCCAACCCTGATTGGTTTATTCACAACGGGCTTGGCCAAATTTGGCCCGTACCAGAGTCGGTATGGAACAAAGATCCTAACAACATGACGGCTGAACTCAAGTTTATTGAGTCAGTGGCCAACTCCCCGTCAAATCCCGTGTACAAGGTCGTAGATGGTCCATACCACTTCCAGTCCTATGCGCCAAACAGCCACTGGACATTTGTCCCCAACCCCTCATTTGGCGGACACAAGTCCAGTTTGAGCAAGGTTATCTTTGAATATGAAGCCTCTGACGACGCAGAATTCACGGCATTAAAGACCGGGACCGTCAACATGGGTTACCTCCCATTCTCATCATGGGGAGCTCGCTCGCAACTCACGAATGACGTCTTGACCATTCCTTATCAGCTCGGCTTCAATTATTTGATTCTCAATTTCAATCCCAAAGCCCCCGGTGGACTAGGGCCAATCTTCTCCAAGTTGTATATTCGCCAAGCCTTGCAAATGGGCGTGGATCAACCCGGCATTATTCAAAGTATTTTCAACGGCAATGCCATCGAAGAAGGAGGGCCGGTGGCTTCCTTGCCCAAAACCCCCTATGCGGATCCCGCACTATCCAAACCCCTGTACGGCTTTGATCCGGCTAAGGGGAAAGCACTGTTAGAGCAGCACGGATGGCACGAAGTTAACGGAGTCATGACACGCAACGGCATCAAACTGGAATTTACCTTCTTAGCGGTTTCCGGAGACCAAGCCCAGACCAACTTGCAACAACTACTGAAGAGCGACTGGGCCCAAGAAGGCATTGTCGTCAACATCCAACAGCAGCAGTTTAACAACATTATTGCAGACGCCAACCAGCAAGGCACAGACCCTGAGAAATGGAGCATGGCCGACTGGGGAGGCGGTTGGACTTATCAACCCGATTACTATCCCACAGGGGGAGGATTGTTTGCGACCGGCGCTGCCTCCAACTTCCAAGGCTACAGCAGTCAAACGATGGATACCCTGATTCAAAAATCCTACGCGCCGGGGACTCCTGCCCAAACGCTGCAAGCCCTCTATAACTATGAGAAATTCGCAGCGCAACAACTTCCGGTCATCTGGCTTCCGTACCCTGCGTCATCGTACGCTGGAGCATCCTTGCCAGAACACGCCAAGAACCTACACGGCACGGTCAGTACCTTCAACCCCATTACGGACATGATTTTCCCGAACTACTGGACGGTTTCTCAATAGGCTCTGCATGCACCTTGTACCCTTAATAAGGGGCGCCAATTCTGGCGCCCCTTATTGCTTAAGCCTTTATGACGGTTTGTTCTCTATTCACAACCGCGTTCCTCTCACCAGCCCATGGTCCCGGTTTACTCTAAAACGTTTACCGTATTGGTGTTGTCGTCGGTGTAGTAGACGAATAAATGTCCATTGGAGGTAACAGCATCGACACCAAATAAAGCCGAGCCCGCACCGGTCTTAGGATTCACCGGCGTATTATCCAACACCTTCTGCCCTGCGACATAGGCATGGCCATTATTCAAAGCGATTTCGACCAGGTTGTTGTTGCCCTGATTTACAACCAGCAAGTCGCCATTCAGCGGATCGAGGGTAATACCCGCCGGTTTCATCAATGCACCACCCTGGTAGATGAGCTGTCCTTGCCCTTGATTTGGGGTATTGGCGCCAGTCCACTCGTAGGCGCGAATGGAATTGTCTGCTGTGTCCGTGACATAAACCATGTGCGTCATCGGATCATAGACCATCCCTTGTGGCCCTTCGATGGTACTAGCCGTCGACCCTGAATGCGCCAATCCACTGCCAATCTCCATAAAATGGGTATCGGTGTTAAAATTAGGCGGAGCAAAACCATACATGGCATCGACTGTCCCATTGAGGGCATTCGTCACAAAGAATGCCGGCGTCGTTGGATTGGGAACGAACGCTTGCCCCCATGGGCCATCGAGGTTGCTTCCCGTTATCTCACTGCCACCGTTGGGAAATACACCGCCACCCGGCGTTAACACCATGACATTGCCATTCGTTCCCATAGTGCCAAAGTCTGCAACCCAAAGTGGACCCTTAGGGCTGACGGCCAACGCATCAGCTCCTTGCACATCAGATGAGAACGTCTTAACGCTACCAGTCTGGGGATTAATCGCTTCAATCGTAGTGCCCGCACCTTGGGCCCCTGCTGCATTCGAAAAGTTGGAGACCAGCAGATCGCCATAATAGGGGTTGGGCGCAGCCGAGGTGCCGGCAAAACTGTCGTAAGTGAGTCCATAGGGATTGCTGTCGCCATTCGTAGCATCGACAGTGCTGGCAACTTTTTGGATGGTATGCATGATGCTAACATTGCTATTCATCAGGCTTTGAGTCGACGATGCCATAGTCTGCGCACTCGTCGCCGGACTGTCAATAGATTTCGCGTACGCCACAAATTGATAGGCGCCATTTTCTGTTAACGGAACCGAAAAATTCGGATTGGATTGATATGGACCACTGGCTTGCCATACGCCGCTTGGAGTCTTCCACCATAGTTGATAAACAGGCTGACTCACGTTCGATGTCGCTACGGTAACCACTTCCGCAGGTCCGGATGCGCCTTGTTCGCTCATCATTTTGACAGACACGGTAGCATTGACATACAAACTGTCCGGCGCTGTGGCCATGGCCTTTGCCCAATCACCTTGTTCCACGTCTTGACGGCTTAGCGCGTAGGCGACAACCTCATAACTTCCTGCTTGGACATGGGGCAATATAAAATGCGGGTTAGCTGAATAGGATTGCGCCATTTTCCATTGACCCGAAGGTGTTTCAATCCAAAACTGGTACTCTGTCGACGAGGTCGCTTGACTGTCTTGCACGGTGTATTGAATCGTTTGCCCAATACTGGCAGTCTCCGCGCTTGCTTGTAAGACAGGTCCGGAACTTGCCGCATAGGCCGTTAATGGCAACCATGCCATAGACAAGGCAGCAGATGCCAAAATAATCCGTGAACTCTTCCCCATTGTCATGCAATAGCCTCCTTGATAAAAATGCCGTGTCATCACGGTTTTGGTAATTTGTTCTAACCTTCATTTAGCAATACGCTGAAAAGGTTCCCCATGGATGCACGCCAATGGGCTTCATCCAATGTTTTTATACGCTGAAAATATCATCCACGAATTCTGTCGGATTCTCATGCTATGATGACTTTAAGACTAAGACGACTTTCTTGGGGCGATGGATGAAAACGCAGGGAGAGGATGAACAGCGTACCGATTTAGAGTTAATGGTACGAATTCAAGCAGGCGATCAGGATGCCTTTGCCATTTTATATAACCGCTATGCCCCTCGCGTGCTCGGGCTCACGAGACGCATCATTTTTGATGACCGTGAATCCGAAGACGTGATGCAGATCGTATTTCTTAATATATGGCAAAGATGCCATGCCTATAAACCTGAGCGGGGGTCCGTTGAAGCCTATATTTTTCAAATTGCTAAAAGCCGCATCATCGATGCATTGCGCCAAAAGCGACGGGTAGTGACCGAAGTCTCTAGCACCTTTCTCGATGAGCCAGCGCCGTCTGAAGATGAGATGGCCAAAATTGACGCCTTATTGACGGCCAGACAATTGATCCAACCTCTGAGTTCGCAGGAACGACAAGCCATTATCTTGACGGTTTACGGAGGATTTAGTCAACGAGAAATCGCGCAAATGCTAAGGAAGCCCTTAGGATCCGTGAAGAGTTGGATACACAGAGGACTTCATAAACTGCGAACCGCATTGGAGACTCATCAAGAAACAGAAAGGAGAGAACCCCGTGGCCCATTTAACTGATGAGGCATTGCTCACAGCACATCGTCGCTACGGCCGCGTGCCCAAACACTTGCGGACCTGCCAATTATGTCAAAAGCGCCAAGCCGACCTACTTCGCGCCTTACATCAACTTGCACCGGAACCCTACGCGCACCCTAATGTCGATGCCTATAGCATTTTGGCCCAAGCCCACTTTACGCCACGTCCAAAGGTTTCCCGTATCCTTGCGGTGGTAGCTAGTGCAGCTGTTTTGGCAGCCATCCCAGTGGCCCCATCACATCCCACGTGGCCCACTCCTGTTGCCATGACGGCGTCAAGTCTACCGTTTAGCACTAGTCACGTCACTCTTCAGTGGCGACCAGGCGATATCATGGGACGTATCCACACCACAAATCTGAGCCCCCACTTGGGCCGAGTCCTCGAAGTCTGGATGGTCAAAGGACACCAACACATCCCTGTCACCGTGTTGCCTCTCACGCGCACACCCCAGACGATAACTTTTGCGGTGCCATACCCCGCCCGCGATGCGCGCGCCGTCGGCATTACCATGGAACCGGCCCCTAATATGCCGGTCCCAACCAGCCCGCGCATTTTCGGTTACCATTTCTCTTCCTAGCCCTCTCCCTGAGATGACTGCTCTCGGCATTGTTGAGCCATGCGCGCAAGAAAATCACGCACTTGCCTGGGTGTTTTAAGCGTTATTTGCGTCACGTTAGGAGCTTGGCTGAGCCGTGCCATAACCAGCGGCCGTTCATCCACCGGCCAGCACCAAATCCACCGTAAAAACTCCCTATCGATTTTTTCTGGACAGCCCGGCGCCATGTCCGGACGACTTCGGCCACGATATTGGACCAGGCGCTTTAACACTCTCCACAAACACAGGTGCCGGGGAAAATCCAAAAAAATCACGGTATCCGCAGCTTGCAGCCGAATATCCAATGTCGCCCCATAATTGCCATCGATAATCCACGTGGGTCTTTGCACGAGATTTTCTTGCAAAATTCGCCATTCGTTTCGGCTGGTTTCTTTCCAATTTGGATGCCAATAGACTTGGTCTAAATGAATGACAAAAATCCCCGTCAGTTCTTGTAATTGTCTCGCCAGCGTGGACTTACCAGCCCCACTGGGACCAATAACGAGAATTCGTTGCATAAAAGCTCCTTTCGTTGCGGGGCTCCTCTAGTATGCCGAACGAGCGAAGGTCTCTTCGCCAAACTCTAGGCTGCTGTGTATTCTGCTTGACAGCCCAATTCGCCCAAGCCCACAACACGAGGCATCCGTTTAGGTTTGAAGTAACCGTCCATAGTTTAACGCGCTTTAGACCGCGCCACATCAATCATACCAGCCGTAGTCCCTGTCTGTTCGTCAGCAAACCTTGTCGCGACCACCTGCGCTACGTGGGAGTAATCCCCAAATAAAAAAGAAGGCTGCCCCCATGGGGACAGCCCTAGGCCATTTAAGGTCAATTACTTGAACTCGCCGTAGATGACGCCGAGGGCGACGTGCTTGGAGCGGTGCTCGTACTCGTCGAGGGCGACGTACTGGATCCGGTGGAAGGCGCTGTACTAGGGCTAGTACTCACCGTCGTTGTCAAAGCCTTGACCTGGGCAGTCGCTTTGACAAGGGCTGCGAGTTCCGCTTGAAATTTGGCGATGACGTTAGATAACGCGGTCGGTCCAGATTGACCCCCCATCGTTGCTTGCGCATGTTGAGCTGCCATGACCGTTTGGACCGTTTGCGCTAACGTCGTTTTAATCGTCTGCAATTGCGTCAACGCTTGCTGCATTCCGGTCGCAGATCCTGTCGAGACCGTCTGCGATAAGCCTTGCAGATAGGCGCGAATGGCCGCGACATATTGCTGACGCGCCGTCTTTACCTGCATGATGAGGGCATGCATTTTTTCAACATCCGCCAGCACCTGAGACGACTGGCTGTGAGCGTGGCTGGTCGCCTGTTTTGGCAACGACACTACATGGCTGGGGACAGCGGTCGAACTCTTAGATGCCACAGAACTCGCCTGCGATACACGGGCCGCAACCCCATTAGATGTCGTAGACACGGCATGCGCGACAGCCTGACTGGGCAAGTTAGCTGGACTGTGTCCATGGCCTGCTGCCATGACGGGTACGGCCGCGGTCACCGCTAATGCCGCCGCCACAATAGGCGCTGTTTTCCACACGTTCATTATTCCATCACTCCTACCAAATGTTTTGTCTTGTTTTCTCGTTCAGGGATTTTGCAGTTCTTGCAAAAGCTGATTCAATTGCGCAACAGATTTCTGCAGTTGTTCGACGGTAGCCGTCGAAGCCTTCGACGATGTCGCTACCTTAACCGCTAATTGCCCATGATTTTGCACCACGCTAATATGAACCGCTGGTGATTTGGTCACCGATTTTGCGGTCACAACGGAACCAGATACAGCAGTAGGACTTTGGGGCGTGGCCGTCGCGGTATGAGCGACCCCACATCCCGCGGTTAAGCTCCCTATAATTAGGAGCCCGCCAACACGCCATCCGTGGCGTAACATGGATTCCCTTCCTTTCGTTGTGTCTTCATCATGCATGATTCGACACCACCGTAATCCTTCCTCTTTTTCCTACCGTGTTTTTACCACTAACCTCTTTTGGCCTTTTACGGTTCTGATACAACATTCGATACGTCAAAGAAATCTCTGGGGGTCCTGTGGAAATCTTTTCCGAAGTTTTTAACATAAAAAGTGGCACCACGAAAAATCTTCGTAGTGCCACTCTTCTAGGCTTTTCGCTCGACCTTTACTATATGTGGCGATATAAACCTAACGCTTTCATGACGGGTTCATCGGAATACGAGAATAAGATCGCATCTTCAGACGCCGAGCAATTGACATGCGCATACTGTGCCCAACCGGGAACACAAAACGTGTCGTGTTCCGCCCAATCCAGTTTGACTCCATCAACCACGGTTTCGCCTTGACCCTTGACGACGTGATAAATAGTGCTCGCAGTGTGCTTAAAGGGCAATCCATGAAATCCAGGCTTCAATCGACTCACCCGGCAACTCATCGTAGGCATCACCGGCCCACCCGTCCATGGATTGGTATATTCGAGAACAATCCCCTCGACTGCACTCCCTTCGGCTTCATCAGAAATCCCAGCAAGAGCCTTTTCAGTTTCTGACCAGGGATAGTTTCCAATAGGTGAGTGAGGGCCCGCTGGACTTTCCCAAAGTGGCAACAACCGCCCATGAATAAACTTTTTCGTCGAACTATTGGCAGGCACTGTCTGTTCTTGCATTCTTACGCCCAAAAGTTCAAAGAAGCCTGCTTCAAGCTTATTGACAAGAGGATAATCTAGCCCATCGAGCCACATCATGGGGCAATTTCCTTCATGGGAATGATCGTGCCAATGCCAGCCCGGCGTTAACAGCAAATCGCCCGGATGCATATCAACTCGCTCCCCATTGACCGTGGTATAAGCTCCTTCCCCTTCAATAATGAAGCGAAACGCCGAGGCGGAGTGACGATGGGCTTGAGCCGTCTCACCCGGCAAAATAATCTGGATACCAGCGTATAAAGAATTCACCGTCGCAGGAGGCTCCGTTAATCCAGGGTTGACTAACATTAAGACGCGCCGCTCCGCTTCATGTAAGGACAGCACCTCGGAAAAATGCAACATGTAGGGGCGAAGGTCTCGATACCGCCATACATAAGGCACGGCTTCACTTTTAGGCTCAGCGGGGAACAGATTGCCATAGTATTTCCACAAGGGAGCCGCCCCTAATTCTTTAATGGCTTCATACGGATCTTGTATCATTTCGATGCTCCTTCCGATGTCTTGTTACGTTCCGCTTCTAAAACCGCTTCTTTGAGCAATGCGCGAGCAATTTTTCCTGTCGGCGTAGTTGGCAATTTCTCTAGCACGACTAATTCTTCTGGCCATTTATATTTCGCGAGCCCTTTGGCCTCCAAATGGTGGCAGATGTCTTGAAGCGTCAAAGAGGCTCCCTCACGGAAAGACACCGCAAGACAAGCGCGTTCCCCCAATCGTAAATCGGGACGCGGCAGAATCGCGTGTTGAGCAATTTCTGGCAGGTCGGATAATAAGGACTCGACTTCCAATGCACTAAATTTCAGTCCCCCACGATTCAAGGTTTCCGTCGCCCGTCCCCGGTACTGAATCGTCCCATCAGCATTCCAACTCGCTAAATCTCCCGTACGGAGCCATGCCTCTGCATCCACCTGCTCCGCCGTCAATTCCGGATCGCCATAATAGCCATGAAAGAGATAGGGACTCCGGTAATACAAATCGCCGACATCCCCAACGGGCGCTGGAGCCCCCTCGATCAAAATCCGCACCTCCGCACCGGGAGCCGGAAGCCCCACACTCTCCCCAACAATGGCATCAGGTACGCCGGGCCTCGTAAAGATACCCGACCCAATTTCTGACATACCCCACTGAATCACTACTCCTGCATTCAAATGCTGACGTACCGCAGCAATGAGCTCTTTGGGAACAGCAGCCCCACCTGTACGAATCTCACGAACCGATAATTGATAAGAATGAGGATGGGCATCCAAAGCACTCATCATGTCGCGCAACTGCGTCGGAACAGCAAAAATAACAGTGGCCTGAGACGATTGCGCACGTTCTAGAAAGTCCATAACGTTCCAGTGCGCGATAAGGCTTTGCCCTCCCCCCATAAGCAGGCTGATATGAACCGATAAGATGCCAAACAAATGGGTAAAAGGGCTGCCACTGAGAATGATGTCCTCGGGCCGCGCCTTCCCTTCGGTGGCAGTAACCCAAGCATTAGACAGCAGGCCGTCATGGCTATGCACACAAATTTTAGGACGCGTCGATGTTGTACCGGATGACGCGATAAGCATAAACGGATCGTCCGGACGCACCAAAACGGGTTGCCACGAATCTTGCCGCCCTCGCTCCATTAACGTGTGGTAATCCTTCATGGCGGGGTGCGAGAACGACCCTCCCTGGGCTCCTACCACAATAATTGTTTCCAGAAAGGGAAGCGTTTCCAGCAGATGTTGTGTCAACGTGGATTGCTGATGGCCCCGAAATTGATCTGGCGTGATGACAACACGAGCTTGAGTCCGGGATAATAGAGCCGATATTTCCCGCTCCCCGTGCGCCATATGCAATGGCAGCATCACCGCGCCGCGCATGGCAATACCCACATGAGCCACTAAAAATTCCCACGAATTGGGCAAATGAACGCCAACAACATCCCCACGTCCAATCCCCATGTTGGCCAGAGCTGTTGCAAAAGCGCGAGCGTCTTCCTGCCATTGTTGCCAGGTATATGACCTTTCCCCATCGTATGCCGCAATACGGTGGCCATAATGCGCCACGGTTTTGTCAAAGACGTCAGGGAGTGTGTAGCCCTGAAGGTAGGATTGCAATGACACTGGAATGTTAAATAAATAATCTTTTTCCGTTAGCACTGGCCTTACCTAGCTAAGTTCTCGGGAAACAAATCGCGTTGTCCCATGGTTGTAGCCGTCTACATGCTCAAGACGAACTACATAGCCAGGCATCCTCCCTTCTTTGAGATCCGCTGCACGTTGCGCGTGAGCGATTGCGGTAATTAAAATTTACCGGAAAACATTATATATAATGTATTATTCATTCTAGCCAACCAAAGCCCCTGCCGCAAGACTCCAAACCTCGTAAATATTCCAAAGCCTCCTAGGCCAAGTTCTTACTTTCGTGCCATTATTCTCGCAATATTAAGCCCCCCCCCCCTCATTGACCCCTTACACAAGGCTACTCACAAATAAAACCTTGTTATTGGCATCATTTTTATTGAAGCCCTCTTTAATATAATATATTATATATGCGCATATCCTCCTTATCTCTATTTTCTGACAAACAGAGGTGAATTTATGAAGCCTGAAACAGCGATTTCTCCGAGTAGCGTGCTCTCCCGACTCGAACGATTATCCGTTTGGTCTATGCCCTATTTATTTATTGGCGTCATCGGCGTGGGTTTTTTGTTCACGTTCTACGACATGTTTGATATTAATGTGTCGTTTATTCAAACCTGCACCCAACTCGTCCATGGTTGTACGCCGGAGAGTTCGTCCACATGGCTTGGTTTGCCCGTTCTTTTAAACCTTGTCGGCTATGTCATCGGCACCTTAATTTTAAGCCCTTTGTCTGATCGCATCGGCCGGCGCGATATGCTGCTTGTCACCATGATGATTACAGGAATCGGCTCCTTATGGACAGCTTTTTCTCCCACCTATAACCAATTCATCTTCTCTCGCATTCTGACTGGCGTGGGAGTCGGCGCAGACTTGGCCATTGTCAATACGTATATCAACGAAATCGCCCCACGACAGGGTCGAGCCAAGTATACCTCCTTGATTTTTATAATGTCCTCGTTAGGAGCGTTTTTAGGCATTTGGCTAGGCTTGTTACTGACAACGCCTGCCACTCCATTTCCTCTGGGCTTGCCGTTTGCTATGGCTAGCGCCCATTACACCAATGGCTGGCGCACCATGTATTTGATTGGCGGACTGCTTGCTGTCACGGGCATTTTTGTGCGTATCCGCCTTCCCGAATCGCCCCGTTGGCTCATTACCCAAAATCGAATTCATGAGGCCAGCATGGTTGTGTCCCTCATGGAAGACATGGCGTCTTTACGCGGACCCTTGCCCCCTATCACAGAACAAGTCGAGCCACCAGCAATTGGAGAGCCTGCCATTCCCTACTCCGCAATTTTCTCCAATCCGCTCTATCTTAAACGGACAATTTTACTCATGGCCATGTGGTTTATCAGTTACGTGACGGTGTATACGTATGCAGCGGGGATGACCAGTATTTTGGTCAGCTTGCATTTCGCGCCACCAGAAGCAGGGCTGATCGCTGCATTTGGAACCTTCGGATTTATTTTAGCCACGATTGTCGCATTTTACACTGCAGAGCGGCTTGAGCGAAAATACTGGCTGCCGATTTCTGCCGTCATTTGCATATTAGGCGGCATTTTCGTTGCCGAAGCGGGATCAGATTTTGTGTTGTCTGTGCTGGGTTCCTCGATGATCTTTTTTGGCTTTAACCTCTGGGTCCCCATGACTTATAGTTGGTCGACAGAAAATTACCCCACTCGCGCGCGCACCACGGGATTTGCTTTGGTGGATGGCATTGGCCATTTAGGCGGCGGTGTCGGCTTGATGGTGATTGCACCACTAGCCTTACACATGAGTGTGATGTCCGCATTTTTGATGACGGGAGCATTTTTAGCCGTAGGCGCCATCATTGCACAATTCGGGGTCAAAACCCGCGGGCGCCAGTTGGAGGAAATCTCCCCGTAACTTTTCTGTCCGTAAACCCTACCTTGATTGGGGTCAAAATTCGAGTAGCGGCGGGTGACTAACCCGCCCCNAGGGCTACTCACTTGGAGTAGCCCAACCCCCACGGAACCCAGCGTGCGGGTTTCCCGCACTGAGCTCTTCAGCGCTGAGTGGTTGTGAGACATAGGGTTCCCTCTCTGTCAGGATTTTCTAAAATACTTAAACACAGTATCTGGTTTTGTGTGGATCACGGTGGTCCCAACGCTTTCTTCGCGGACGCACTCATCGGAAAGTCTTTCGTCTTCCCGGTCTTCTGTTCGGTAATCTGAATGCGCTCCCGCCATTTCGTGGGCGTTTCGCGCACATCCCCGACGGTCAGGTTGAGCAGGTATCCGACGGCCAATCCATATGATCGAACGTTTAAAGAACAAGCGGTTCAACTGGCGGTGACACAACAAAAAAGTGGCACGCGAATTGGGCATGCCCAGTAAGACCTTAGGTAGTCGGCTGCCGTCGTGAGTCCCACGAATTCATGAGCGGCACCACTTTCTGGTCATGTTCGGCTCTGCAGCCCGCGCGGGTCTAGACTTCTCTCCCGTCACGCGCACCTTGCGGTGCGCCTGTCCGCTTTAGCGGTACCGCGAGAGACCTACCCGGCTAAGAACGTGTACGGTCCCTCCATCTACCGGGTGCATTTACGTGACGCGCGCTTGACCGTATTGGGCTTCATTCTGTTGAGCGAATTCGCCCCACGCGCCCCGCCTCGGATGCACATCCTGTTCGTCCGGCCGGAGGTTTGCGACCGGCTTCCTTCAGATCCCGCCTCGCGACGAGCACCTTGCCTTAAGCTATGGTTGGAACGGTCATCCCCCCCTTTGGGACTTTCACCCTAAAGCACACACCCATGCCGGACGCACCGATAAGCCGAGTGAGATTATATTCTCACTCGGCTTATTATTAGCAAAAACAATTTATGCGGTCACAGTGCGGGCCACGGTAAATTTGTTGAACCAGTCCCCCATATTGTTTGGTGGAGTGGCTGTCATCTTTGACACCCGCACGATTAAATCCCCAATCCCATCCACTTGCAAATGCATCTCGTCGCCAGGCTTGACTTCCCCCACGCCTTGCGGCGTTCCCGAGGCAATAATGTCGCCAGGGAATAAGGTCGTTTGATATGAGGCCAACGAGATTAATCGCCGGATGGAATAAATCATGTCTTGGGTGCAGCCTTCTTGCCACAACGCCCCATTAACCCATAATCGAAAGGTCATGTGGTTGATATCCGGTATTTCATCTTTGGTAACAATCCACGGCCCAATCGGACAAAACCCGTCAAACCCTTTACGATACGGGCGATCTTCAGGCCCGCGCACGGACAGATCGAGCAATCCCGTAAATCCAAAAATCGCTTGTTCTGCCTCGTCTTCTGTAATGTTTCGCACTTGACGACCGATGATAACACCGACTTCCGCCTCATGATCCGTTCGCCGTTCGGCAAAGGGAAGCGTGATGGTCTCATCCGGCCCTGCAATAGATGAGGAAGGCTTCAGAAATAAGCCGTAATCTTCAATGGTTTTGACTTGTGTGCCGGCGTAGACGCCTTTGGCCCCCCCCATCTCTTGCTGATGCAATACGTAGTTTACGGGGGCAGCAATAATTTTCGAGGGCATGGGCACAGGCGCGCGTAAATGCACCTTGTCGAGCGGCTGCCGGGGGCCATTGGCTGCTAAATCTTCCCACTGCGCACGTTTCGCGTCAAACTGAGCAATAAAGGGGAGCATCCAAGCATACGGCCAACGAGGTGACCAATCCGGAACCCAATCGGTAATATCAACCACGCTGTGATCGACAATAAGGCCAACTCGCGCTTCATCAAATACGGCTAACTTCATTCGGTTTCCTCCTGACTACGATGACTGCTGAGATACTAATCGGCGCAACAATTCGGGGCGAACCGTCTCCGGAATAGGAATCGCCACGGGAGTTTCTACATCTTTAAATGTTACCCACGCCCGTTTTTCACGGCCATGCGCAATACGTTGACCACGACAGACAATATCGTGTAACAATGTCATAGACTTATTCCCGACGTGCTCCACCGTCGTCGACACTTCAATAGGATCGCCAAAATGCAACGGAGCAAAAAATTGAATAGAGGCCTCGAGCAAAGGAAAACCAATACGCTCCACCGTAAACCACTGGGGACTACTCTGTGCTAAAGACCCGATAAAGTGATGAGTTGCTTCATCAAACCAGGCAAAATAATTCGGATAAAATACGAAACCCGCCGCGTCGGTATCCCCCCATGCTACCTTAGTGCGCCAGATATCCTGCCCTGGTGTTGGTTCATCGTCCTGCTCCATACGGTCTTCTATCATGGCTACCTCTCCTTGCTCAGAAATACATCCAGGATTCTTTATTCGTCAGATTAATATGCAAGGCGCGACATCTTCTATATTATATATTATACTTTTTCTTGAAGACAATCTAAATTGTCATGATAACCACGAACTTGCGCTCCATGGCGAAACAACATGTGCCCTGCATAATGGATTGGGCCCATGCAGCATGCTAGAGCATTGATTTTGTCCGTTACAATTCATCATCCTAGGAGGTCAACCGGTGAGTTTACAAGATATCGCATTTCCCGCCATTGTCGTCGGCGCTGGTCCTGTAGGCATGACGGCCGCCTTAGCTTTGCGTCATGAAAATATTCCGGTCATGGTCTTAGAAGCGGAATCTCAAGACCGCCTACGTCCCGGTAGCCGTGCCATTTTTCTGCATAAGGCTACACTGCAATTACTCGAAGACATCGCCCCCTCGTTAGGGAAGACCATGGCACAACATGGAGTGGTTTGGCCGGTTAAGCGCACGTGGTTTGAAGGGCAAGAAGTATACACCAAAACGTATCCATCCCCTTCCCCCGATACTCTTCCCCCGTTTACCAGCTTGCCCCAAGTACAAATCGAGCAATTTTTATATCAAGCGTGCTTGGAGCAAGGAGTTGAATTTGTGTGGTCTAGTCCTGTTGAGACATTACAGATCGAGCCCACCGGCGTTGTGGTGAAAACCCGCAATGGCCACACTTATACCACGTCCTATGTCATCGGCGCTGACGGAGCCCATTCCACTGTGCGTCATGCTGCTCATATCGATATGGAAGGCACACGCTCTGCCAATACCTTTATTGTCGTCGATGTTTCTGAAGACCCCGATGATCCCCTACCGCTAGAACGCGTGTTCCATTACAACCACCCGCAAATGGATGGACGCAATGTCTTGTTCGTGCCTTTTGCGGGCGGTTGGCGCATCGATCTGCAATTAAAGGACAGTGACGTCGTCGAGGACTATGCTGGTCTCGACGCGGTACGACGTTGGCTTCCACTTGTTATGGATAAGAAATATGCGGACCGCATTACGTGGGTATCGACCTATCAATTCCTTCAAGTTGTCGCGAATTCCTTCACTGATTCTTTGTACCGTGTCCTGCTCGTTGGCGAAGCCGCCCACCTGTTCGCGCCCTTCGGTGCCCGCGGATTTAATTCCGGCGTCCCCGATGCCGTAACCGCTGCGCAAGCCATTCACCAAGCGCTGAACGCCAAGTCGTCCTCCGCAGCGCAAGAGGCTATTGCTCATTTTGCCGAGCAACGCCACCACGCCGCGATTTACAACCGGAACGCAGCCGGCATCGCCCTCGAACACATCCAAGGCGCATCGAGCGGCATGCAAGCCAAACGTTATGTCGCTGCTGCTTTGTCTCCTGCGTGGCCTGCACTCGGGCGCTGGCTTGATGAAGGACCATATGGACCGCGCTCCGGCCCATCTGCTACTACCAAATATTAAGAGAAGAGGGTTGCTAATGACACTGCCGGAATTCACCGTGTTTTACTCGCAATTGAATCCAGAGCGATTAGGCAAGGTTTATGACAACGCCTTAAAAATGCTGACCGACCGCCTAGCCAGTAGTCAAGAATCGCCGGAAACCTTGAGTCCCGTGATTCTTGACGCCGCTATGATTCTCAGTACACACTTGCTGCATGAATACCATAACTGGTTAGCCCAATCCCTTGCTTCCACTGCAAAAGACGAATAATAAACACAAAGGGCAGGCCCTGAACAGCCTGCCCTTTGTGTTTATTAACAAACGTTACGAGACATAAACTTTTTGTGCTTTAATATGGTAGTACTGGTAGTAATAGATATCAATGTTTTGGACGACGACCAACGCTTGTTTCTCACGGACCACCACTAAGCCATCATGACCTTTTTCCGCCATGTTACCACAGCCTTTAATATACTTTCATATGTCACGTGGGAGAGGTGAACGGAAAATGATTGAACCCGGTTCTAACACGAGGCCCTATCAATTGGACAAAGTGGTGGGGGTCATTGCCATTATGGCCTCGGCACTTTCCCAAGAATACGGTTCCGGTATCAACTTTGTCGCGACACAAAGCCTTAGCGTCTACCCTCGGATCGAATACCTCGTCCCTTTAGCCATGTTTGTTACCGGCTTATTCTATCTTCCTAAAGTCTTTCTCTTTATGCGCTTTGGCAAAGTCATGCCAAGAGCCGGCGGGAGCTATGTTTGGATTACCCGAAGCCTAGGCATGCAAATCGGCTTTATCGTCCACTTTTTATGGTGGGCCAGTTTAGCTTTCGCCATAGGTGTGCTAGCCTTTGCCTTTGGTACCTTCCTATCCGCAGGACTTGTCAGCGCAGGATTGCCAGGCGCGACCTTCTTTGTCACGCCATGGGGTCATATTTTGGCCGGAGCCGTAGCCATTTGGCTCATTTTTTGGATGCATTACCGCGGTATAGGGCATTATGCCAAACTGGTAACCATCTTAATGGGTGTCGTCATTCTGACGGCCGCTATCGTCATCGCTGTGGGATTCAGCAACACGCCCGCTACATTTGCACAAGCGGTACACACCAAATTACACGTGTCGTTGGTGGCTCCCACCACCTTTCCTGCCCCAAGCTTATCGGCATTTCTCTCGGTCTGCACCCTCTTCATTTTTGCTTACGGAGGAATCTCTGCGGCGCCGTTTTTAGGCGGAGAAGCCAAAGACAGCACGCATTCCATTCCCCTCGGAATTTTTTGGGGATGGCTTTCGGCAATCGTGTTGTTTTCTCTGGTATCCCTGGCCATTTTCCACGCGGCTCCCTGGTGGGGCGTCGTCACATTAATTCATCACGGCGATACAGCGTACGCAACCACCCCAGGACTGGTAGGACTCTTAGGATCTCCAAGCCTTGCCGCCGCTCTTAATCTATTAGTCGCCCTCATTGTTGGCAAAACCCTCGCTCCACAAATGATGGGCACATCTCGTCTCGTCTTTGCATGGGCCCAAGACCATTTGTTTCCGGCCCGGTTTGCCAAAACATCGAAATGGCACACTCCGGCGGCTGCTCTATTTCTCAGCGCCGTGATCGGCACCTTATCTTTAATACAGTCGGCGCTCGTCGGATGGTCGATCGGCGTGACATTTCGGTCCATTGCGATCTTATTGGTCCTAGCCCTGCTCGGCATTGGCGTGCTAAACCTAAGGTGGGGATCGCATTTTCGCCACAGCCATTGGCGAGAACCGATTGCCCATGGTTGGGCAGTCGTTATCGCCGCTGTCTTAGGAATTATTATTGCAGCCCTGTTAATTAGCAGCGTCCTCATCGTACCGAAAACCCCCGTAGTCTTCCAGCCTGCCTTTCAAGCCGTCGTTGCCATTCTCGTAGGAACAGCCATCTACCATTGGTCTGTAGCACACGCCAAAAAGAAAGGCATTCATATTCATGCCATTGCTGAGGACCTTCCTTTGGAATAGGACGCATTGGCCTTCCACTAAAAACCGCTCCGGATTCCTCTCACCGGGGCGGCTTTGGTCTTTAGCGTATTTGTCTTAATATATTAAGGCGCATAAGATTTGGACGCGGTTTTTGTCTTCCTATCGTTAAAAAGGCCACCGCCGAGGTAGCCCATGACAGCCAAGCGACAATCAGCGTGTCCCCCACGACCGTTCCCGTAACAAAATGTGTAATCAATGCAACCCCTAGCAAAGGTATCCCAACCAAGCTATTTACCAGATGGTGAGCACTATGGCGTTGTTGCCACACCCACCACACGGCACCAACTGCTACCCCCATTCCGCTTAAGTGAAACAGCTCCTGTACAAGAAGGGTAGGGTGAGCATAAGTGATCCACGCGCCCATATATAAATTGACGGCCAAGGCCGTTGCCATCCAGACCTCAACACGAGACGACAGAGCTGTTCGGGAAGTGACCACAGGATACCGCCATAACGCCAAAACCATCACAACTAGAACGCTCTGAGCCGCTAACCCTAACGGGGCTAAAATAGCCATAATCGCAGCCGGAACATTCCACAAGACTCCTAGAGTGCAAATCACAGTCTCAATAGCTAATAAGCTCAGCAATATCACCATAAAGCGCTTCCACTGCTGCGCATAACGGCTGTAGCGCCACGCACCGACTAAAAATACCACGAGAGCCACTACAAACCCTAAAGTCAGCAAACGATGTACATATTCAATCACCACAGCTGTGTTATCAAAACGAGGGACCACCGCGCCGTGGCACAATGGCCAATCCGCGCCGCATCCCTGGCCTGAATGCGTATCATGATCGATAAAGCCTGCAGCGTTCACAGCAAAGACACCGATGACACTGATGATGCCCATCGCTTTTAGCCATCTCAAAGATGGTGTGGTATTAGATCTCATAGCCCACCTCCGATTAAAACCTCCTTATTACATATCGCTTCGACAACCCCTTGCGTATACCATTTTCCTTCATATCCCCAAAGGGACTGAGAATGTCCATGGAGGATAGCTTCATTATAAATATTATTGGAAATGATTGGGTAAAATATGTCATTTAACTCAAAATACATGACACAATGGCGGTCTCAGACATGAGGCTGCCACTTGTCTGGGACCACCCACACTCTCCTCTTGTCAAATCCTGTCCCATCCCATGCCTTCAGGCTTATACAGTAACCGGTTAGAGCCTTGACTTCCTTGCCCCCATGTTTGGCTCTTTTTGTGCCCATGGCTCAAGGTTAGCAAGCATGGTCTAACAGGTTTCTACTAAGCCTTCAATGTTCAAGTCCCTGTCAATATTGTCCGAGCTGCTTCTTCGAACACCATCACCCCGATTTCGCAATCTTGGGGCGAAGACCATTCATCGCGAGCATGACTAACGCCCGCAGCACTTGGAATAAACAGTAGTCCTGAGGGCACGGATTGAGCCAAGATCATAGCATCATGTACAGCCCAACTATTGAGAAACATTGTTGGAATCTGAAGGCGAGCAGCAGCGTCGCTTAAGATATTGCGAATCGTAAGGTCTAACGCTACTGCCGCCTTATCAACCCTTTGCACGATAGCCCCTGCCGCCCATGAGGCTTGCCACCGGCGCAAAACCGCTTCCCGTATATCGTCATTAGGTGCGCGAACATCAAAAGAAATTGCAGAATGACCGGCAATAACATTAGGACTACCAGGATCCGCGATAATATCGCCAACCGTCCCCACACATTCATGGTCCATAACGGCCTCATGCAAGCCCACAACAGCCTGCGCTGCCGCAAGCAAGGCATCTTGTCTTTTGTCCATGGGCGTAGTCCCTGCGTGGTTTTGATGCCCCGTAAACTGCACATACCCTTGCGACCTTCCCGCAATCACGTTCACAATCCCTAAAGGAATTTGGCGCTCTTCAAGGATCGGACCTTGTTCCACGTGGATTTCTAGATACGCACAGATCGGCACCGGTCTTATGGCAGACAAGGATTCCCATGTCACCCCATACGCAGCCGCCGCATCCTCTAAACTGTGGTTTCCACTTGCATCTGCCATTGTCATAAATTCTTGGCGCGTCAAAGCGCCTGTGATAGCTCGGCTTCCTAATAAACCGGAATTAAACCGCACCCCTTCTTAATCAGCGAATGCCACGATGGCCACATTGCCATAACCGCCAAATTGGCATTCACGCAAGGACAAGAGCGTTTCTAGTGCCGCGGCTACCCCGTAGACTCCATCGAAATCACCTCCGCCCGCCACGCTATCTAGATGGCTACCGAGCACCAGATATTCTTGCCCTGGCTTAGGTGTCCACAGTCCCCAAACATTACCCGCCCCGTCGCGAAACGCAGTAAACCCCTCATACGTGAGGATCTCTGCCAACTCTCGCCGCGCCAACATATCCTCATCCGTCCATGCTACCCGAAATACTCCATTGTCCTGGCGCCCAATGCCTTGTAGTCTGTGAAAGTAATCCCAAAACCTTCGTCGGTTCATGGGCTACGCCCTCACTGCCGCATGCTGAAAACCAATAAACTGCCCATTAGGGGGCTGGCCTGTAGATTGATAGTCCCGAATAGCCCATTGGCCACCTACCATCACGTCCCGCGGAAAACCTCGAACGGCCCACCCTTCATATGGTGTATAATCGACACGCTGATGCAATTGTTCCACATGGATGGGCGGTGGAACCCTTTGAGGATCAACAATAATAATGTCAGCATCGCTACCGGGCAACAGTGCACCCTTATACGGAAAAAGTCCAAACGTTTTAGCAGCATGCGTCGACATCCAACCGACCGTGGAACCCAAGTCAATCTCTTTACGCTGAACCGCATTTAACAATAATGGCACCCGCGTCTCAATTCCTGGCCCTCCATTAGGAATCTGTCGAAAATCATGAATGCCGAGTTGCTTTGCCCCCTCCATGTCAAAAGGACAATGATCGCTCGAGACAATGCCAATGTCTCTTCTTTTCAATGCCGTCCATAAAACTTCCTGGTCTTTAAGGGAGCGTGATGGGGGCGTGTACACAAAACGCGCGACAGAAAAACTGTCCGGTTCATAGACTTGGTCATCTAAGAATAAATATTGCGGGCACGTCTCCGCTGCCAAGTTCGCACCTAATTGGCGCGCGAACGCGAGAGCTTGGACCGCCTCATGAGAACTCATGTGCACAATATATGCTGCCGCTTTGGCTAGTCTGGCGAGTTGGCCCACACGAAACACCGCTTCCCCTTCCAGTTCTGCCGGCCTCGTTATCCCATGATAACCCGCTTGATAATGACCAGCCATGATGGCGTCTTCGGCAATCACATCGATTACCGGACCATTTTCCGCATGAACCATGGTCATAACACCACTGTGACCTGCCGTTCGCAAAACTTTATAAATATCCGCATCGGAGAGCATAAGTTTGCCAGGATAAGCAGTAAATACCTTAATCGTGTGCACTCCTAGGGAAGGCAATAATGCCAGTTCTTTAAGCCACTGGTCATTCATTTCGGGAATGATGATGTGAAAGCCGTAGTGGGCCCACGACGCCCCACTTTTTTCTTTCCATCGTTCCACTAACGCGGGCAACGATTCCCCCGGTTGTGGCTGGATAAAATTCATGACGGTTGTCGTACCACCAAACACGGCGGCCTTTGTCCCTGAACCCATATCATCAGTCGTCACCGTGTCGCCAAAATCCCAATCGAGGTGCACATGTGGGTCAATCCCACCAGGGAGAACCCAGCATCCACTCGCATCCAATTCCACATCATAATCTTGACGATTCACATCACGGCCAATGTAGTAAACGCTTCCCTGGACAATGCCCAAGTCTGCCTGAATGAGTGTATCAGGCGTCAGACCAATGTAGCCGTTTCGAATTATCGTGCGCACGAGTAGCCCCTCCTACTGTCGATGTTGACGTTGTTATGCTCACGCGAACCCTCTAAAACAAAGTAGCGATGCGGGTATAGAACGTCTTAAGCGCATCGCCACTTTGTGATGCGTTAAAGTTCTGCTTCTTTGGGCTCTGGAATAACCGTAGCAACCACATAGGGTCTCATCAGCAACGCATAACTTACAAAACTAGCAACGATTCCGACAAACCACGAATACGTATACAAAACGTGCAGGCTTGGAATAAAAAGTCCGATAAAAGCTCCCAATAGCCCCACCCCAAAGGCCATTAGACCCCTGAGATTCCAGCCGTTTTGGTAACGAAAATCTCCCGACCGTTCGAAGAATTGCTCAACATCATAATGTTGGTTGCGTACGACATAGAAGTCCGCCAACATCAACCCCGCAACAGGCCCTAAAGCCCCACCAATGGCACCTAACACATCGTAAATCGTGGTGGCATTGTTAAACCACATCCACGGGACAAACAAGACTCCTAAGGCAATAGCTAAGATCCCCGCGCTCACAAAATGCAGTTTTCTCGGGAACAAATTGACTAAATCGTAAGCAGGCGATACGACATTGGCACCAACATTCACGGATAGCGTAGCGACGATAAGAGTCAAAGCACCAAATACCAAGATGAGAGGATTATGGAACCGTTGCAATAAATCGACGGGATTTGAAATGGCGCTTCCAAAAGCTGCTAAAGCCCCAGACGTCGTGATAATGCTAATAAGGGCAAAGAGGATGGCGGTAATCGGCAATCCAATAGCCTGCCCTACTACCTGATCGCGCTGGCTTTTAGCAAATCTTGTGAAATCGGGAATGTTCAGGACTAATGTTGCCCATACTCCAATCAGTCCGGTAACCGCCAAGGGAAACGCCGCGTCAAATGCGGCCGGTGATAGGTGACTTGGCTCGGTAAACAGGGGCCCTAATCCATGAGCAGCGTTAACCGCCCATACCACTGCAATCAATCCCATAATAATCACCATGGGGCCCGCCCATAATTCGAAATGTCGAATTCTCTCCATACCATGGGATATGACCAACGCATGCAAAATCCAGAACAATCCAAACGCAATCGCGACATTAGCCTGCAAGCCCAAGAAAGCATATTGTGAGAGACTGTTCCAACCCGGAATCAATAAACCAAACAAGGCATTGATGGCTAAGCTACCCGCGTAGCTCTGCACGGCAAACCAAAATATCGCGACAAAGGCACGCAATAACACGGGGATTTGTGCCCCTTTGTAGCCAAAAGCCGAACGAATCAATACCGGAAAAGGTAATCCATATTTAGCTCCCGCCACCCCATTCAACCACATGGCCAAGACCAGAATCACATTGGCAATTATGACAGCAAGCAAGGCTTGCGCCACACTAAAACCTTGGCTTAGAAGAGCCGCGGCGGTTTCGTAGGCGACAATATTGTGGACCATTCCCATCCAAATGGTGCTGTAATTCACCCATGTCCAGCGCCTCTTTTCTTTCGAAATGGGAGCAAGGTCGACATTGTACAATTCAGGGTCTTTTACCATCAAATCGTTGGCCATTGCCGCTCTCTCCTTTTTCATGTTAACTTCATGGTTAAACTATCATTTTTATCTATCATTACCGATATAGGATATGACAAAAATTTTTATTTCGTATGTTATTTATTACAAAAAGCTATTTACTTGTGTAATGTATTTCTTTCACTCAAAACTGATCGGCAGTAACGGTTAGCGTGGCCTAGTGAATGAATCCTGTAAGACGAAAGACCCATCAATACACGTTTACACGGACAACTAATCAACCAAATTCCTGTGCAACGCACTCATATATGTCGGAAATCTCTTGTCAGGCACGTCAAAAGAAGCCGCTCGCAAATCGTATTCTTTCTGGATACTCAGCGACTGCAGAATGTTGTGCTTTAACTGCCTTGGGGGGGCACTGAGGTTGATGCGAAAAGTTCCTTAACACTCGCAACGTGGATCACCCACAACGCACGCAGGCACTTGGAGCAGAAACCAAGTGGCGTTTACAGAACACACAAAATTAGAATTGAACTTATAATCCACCATGCGCTTATACGCAAGCAATGCTGCCTCATACTATTAAGGCTCTTTTGGCTTTCACGAACCAAAAGAGCCTATGTCTTGCAAACGTACGCCGAGGCTTTCGCTTCATTTTTGGCAACACGCCGGATCCCAGGCGATCTCTATAGCATCTATACCCTGATAGCGTCAAAGGATCCACTGCCCCTGCGTCACAGCAATACGCCTGGGCCAGGGATCCATTGCGGCGTGAAATCATACCATTCGCCCTGCGCATATGCTATTTGGCCATTAAGCCAAGTCGCTTGAATTTTCGCGGGCAATACTTTCCCACAATAAGGATTGTGTCGGTGGGCATCGTAGATAGTTGAAGACTCCAAAGAGTGATCAGAATGAGAATCAACTATGGCTAAATCCGCCCAATACCCTCGTTGAATAGCCCCCCGGTCTTGCAAACCAAATCTTTTGGCCACATTGGTACTAAGCAACGCGGACAGCCGTGGCAATGGGATTTGCCGCTTCAACCACCCTTCCGATAACAGGACTTCCACACTCGATTGTATCCCGGATATCCCTCCCCAAATTTTTGACACATCGCTCCCCGTTTTCAGCCCTGGCGGACTCGGGGAATGATCACTCGCGATCCAATCCACATAGCCCTTCGCCACACAGTCCCACAAATCCTCGACATTTTGGGCAGAGCGCAGCGGCGGGGCGCATTGATAACGTGCTCCCCTTGTCAAATAGTCCTGATCGGTCAAAGTCAGGTAATGCGGACACGTCTCTACTGAAACATCGACACCACGCTGTTTCGCCTTGAAAGTTTTCACCACTGTATCTGCCAAAGAAGCATGAACAATATGAATTTTAGCCCTCAAACGCTCTGCCCAGTATAAAAGTCGGTCGACCGCCGCTATTTCACTATCTGGGTTGTGAACCTGCAAATAATCTTCGCGCCGCCAGCCATTTTCAAGAAAACGCCGTTGACCATCCATTACGGATTGGTCCTCAGCATGCACAGCGATCAAGGCACCCGACTCCGCCGAAAAACGCAAAGCCGCTATGAGCGTCTCTTCATCAGCCGCAGGAAATTCCGGAACGCCAGAGTCTGCCATAAAAAGTTTAAATCCCATGACGCCCGCGTTCCACAATGCGCGCCATTGCTTTATTCCATTATTCGCTACCCCACCCCATAATCCAAAGTGGGTGCGACAATGCGCTTGGGCAGCCGCCAATTTTTGCTGTAAAGCTTCCCTAGTTGTGGTAGGAGGCAGACTATTCAATGGCATGTCAAAGATAACACCAACCCCGCCAGCCAAAGCCGCACGAGACCCCTGATGAAATCCTTCCCAGTGAGTACGTCCTGGTTCATTGAAGTGCACATGCGCATCGATCATGGCCGGCATAACGACCGCGCCCCGCGCATCATAACTTGCGGAAACTAATCCCTTAGCTAAGTTTCCTGGGCCAATCCTTTGGATGCGTCCCTGATCAATAGTTACGTGTCCCCACATCTCATTGTCCTCCAGCACAATGTGGGCATTGTAAATCGTACGCATCTTAGTACATGTCATGACGCGGCGCTCCTTCCCTTAAATCCAGTTCTTTAAGAAAAAGGAGCGCAACCCGCACTGTCAAAAGATCTTCGGCATCACTAAGCGACCGATGCAGCAAATCTTCCAACTTACGTATTCGGTACAACACCGTGTTGCGGTGGACATACAGAGCTTTAGCCGCTTCCGATGCCTGATTTTGGTTTTCAAAAAAGATATCCATGGTTTCCAGCAAAACAGCACGTTCCGGTTCTGAGAGTGTTAACAAGGGCCCAAATACTTCTGTCACAAAACGCGCACGGTCTTCGGGGGCAATCTGGCGAAGCAATGCTTGAAGACTTCGAGCCTGGTAGACGTTGATCACATGATTCGTAAGCGTCTTTGCGACCTCGCGGGCTTCTTGCAAAGACAATGGCAAATGACTTGCTGAAGGATATAATCGTCCTAAATGAAACGACACCTTAACATGAAAGTGAGCCCACAAAGCCTGGCTGGCCTCTTCTAATTGACGATAATTCCACGAGAAATCGTCTCCTTCCATCGACTTAGAACCAGGCGAAGCGATTCCCACCAACTCATCATCGTCAGAAGCCAGAATCAGTCCCCAACCCTTCTGGGTCAAAAACATCTGGAGCCATTGAGCCGTTTCATCCAAGAGCGAAACGCGTTGATTCCAATGGTTACCCATTCTCTGAAAGCCCGGTCCCGTTTGCACATGCACCACCATGGCACCATAAGGACCCTTGAACAATACGTGATCGAACCGAAATGGCGAAGTCAATGTCGATACAGGTGTCAACGAGCCTTCACGGGTCATACCCTCAATCCATTGACGTTGTTGGACGTACAATTGCTGCATGGACCAATACTGCTTGGCTCTCAATAAGGCAATGGCATGGATCGCCGCCGACAGCGCCATTCCTAGCGGTTTTCGCCGCCTTACAAGAATAATCTCTCCGTACCATACACCTTCCCGAATAACGGGATAGCCTTCTGCAGTTTCCCCACTAGCTACAAGTCCTTGAGGACTTCCATCACGCACATAAGAAGCTCTGTCGCGCAATTGCTGTGCAACCATTTCAAAAAGAGCATTATTTATGCCTCTTGCGGCCACGGCGCGAATAGCACGGGTATTATCTAATAATCCAACCGAAGCATGCCACAGCTGGCTAAGATGTTGAGCCACCATCTCCCATCCCTGATGCCCTCTTAACGCGATATCCGTCATTTCTAAAAAGACTTTCTCTTGCGTGTCATCATTCCAGTCCACGTCGTCGCGCCTCAGTAACGCACGAGTAATCTCGTGAGAGATTATTCCCAATGGCAATTGCTGAGGCAGCTCAATAATAGGCAAACCCCATTGATTCGCTTGATCGTAGAGTTCAGCAGGAACGCGCTCCAAATACCGTTGAGGTTTAATACCTAATGCCGCACATCCTCTTTCCGCTAGTTGAGGAATGAGCGTATTAAGGACCGACCTATCGTCTTTAACACTGTAAAGGGTCGTAATCAGAATTTGCTGGGGACGAATCCATTCCACAATATCCGGTGCATCCATCATGTTGACAGAGTCGGCCATGCGGTTAATCCCATCATATCCGGCCACTAAGCGCGCTTCTTTTAGAATCGGCGTTTTCATCAGGCGAGCGATCGTCAGCGGCACAGGCATTCCTCCCTCGTCCCTTACCTAGCCATTTGCCAGTTTCTCCAACGTGGATTCGAGAACAACACTGCCATTCATTAAATGCTGACGATGCGTATATTCGTCAGGATGATGGCTAAGACCTTGGGCACTCGGCACAAAGATCATCGCAGTTGGCAAGGCTTGCGCAATAATTTGCGCATCATGACCTGCCCGGCTAGCTATTGGCATTTGAGAAAGCCCGATGGCGCGGGCACGTTCACTAATCGTGTTCCGCAAGGACTCGTGCATTGGTACGGCTTGGGCCACGGTTTTCGGGGAAATATTCACGCGCACACCATACCTTTTTGCCTCATCTTCTATGGCATGGCGGATTTCATCCGCCAGTCTTTGACGCACGGAATCTTGGGCAGCTCGAAAATCGACCGAAAATTGCACATGACCAGGAACACAGTTGATCGACCCGTGAATGACTTCCAATATCCCCACAGTGGCTATACCAATCGGTTCATAGCGATACCCCAAGGTATTGATGGCCAAAACCATTGCACTGGCCGCGACCAAAGCATCTTGACGACGTGCCAACGGCGTCGTCCCCGCATGAGCACTGTCACCCCTTACGCTGACAAGCCATCGTTCTTGGCCAAAAATTTCAGAAACCACGCCGATGGCACACTGGGCATCTTCTAATTCTGGACCCTGCTCCACATGAAGCTCAATATAGGCTTCATAATCCGAACGATTTGCTTCTCCCATAGATCGCCAATCGAGGCCATTCATCTGCATGGCTTCGAACAAGCTCGTCCCTTGATCATCCACAAGACGCGCCACTTCTTCCGGCTGCCAAGCGCCCAAGATGGCTCGACTGCCCAAACATGTCATGGGAAAGCGGCTTCCTTCTTCTTCACAAAACGCTACCACTTCTAAAGATTTTTCAGGCACTCTACACCGCTTCTTAATTTGTGATAAGGCGAAAATTCCCGCCACGACGCCGTACACTCCGTCATAAGCGCCACCACCCCGAACGGTATCGAAATGCGATCCCGTAAGAATCGTATGGCGAGAACGGCCCTCAATCCGCCCATGTACATTGCCTACCGCGTCAACCCAGGGATTTAATCCTTCCCCGCGCATTAACTGCACAAGGTGTCTCTGTGCCGCTGCCCATTGAGGGGAATACAGGCGCCTTGTAACCCCTTTTCGCGTCGGTTCTTCCGTGTATTGGGCTAACTGTTGTAAATCGTCTTCTATTCTTCTGTATGGATTGAGATCAATCATGCTCATCACCTTTCGCGGTCAAAGCTAGATCAACAAGACTCGTAGGACCTTTACGCCACAACGTCGCCACGACGGTTGAAAGTACCAACATGGCCCGAGATGAATCGGCCATGGCAATGTGTTCATCAGGGCCATGCGCCCCCATTTCGAAAAGATTGGCTTGCCCCGCCCCATAACAAATAGTCGGAATCTGTGCTTGATCAAAATGGCGTGCATCGGTAAATAACGGCGATGCCCCAAGGGGAATAGGCTGCTTCAGTACACCTGCGGCATGGTCTGCAAACCACTTTGCCCATGTGTGATTGTTTTCTCCATTCATAGGCTCAGCCGCAACAACCTCCTCGACATGCCACTGAATATCGCGATGCCGCTTTGCCCAGCCGTCTAAGACCGCCTGCAACTCCTGACGCACGGCACTTAATTGCTCACGCGGATTAACTCGGCGGTCAATGTGAATTTCAAAAGACCCCGCTACCATATTGGCTGCTACGCCTCCCCTAGCTATGCCACAGGTTAGCCATCCACCACGGCGCACAGCATCCGCATCGCGATATTGATAGAACTCGGTAATCAGTTCCGCCCCGGCTTTCACACTGTCGCCGCCGCGTTCACTGACAGCGGCATGCCGCGACCGCCCCCTAAGCACAATGGTCCACAAAAGAGCCCCTCCGTGTCGATCCACTACCACATCAGCACTACCGGGGCAAATGGCCACCGTGTGGGCAGGCCATGAGCCAAGTGCCAACAGGCGCTGGGGACCAAGGTATCCCCCTGTTTCCTCATCGCCAGTGAGCATGACAAACACAGGAAATGAAGGCCTTACCATCTGATATGCCATATATACCGCATACAAATATCCCATGACGTCGGATTTTGACACAGCAGCACCCCGGCCATAGATCACCTCATCTTTCAGGTGGCCGCTGTAGGGGTCGACACTCCAGCCCTCCCCGGGAGGCGTTGTATCAAAATGCGCATTAAGAATCACGGCCTGATCGGCGTCTGGACCGATTCGGGCTAAAACATTCACCGCTTTCCTCACATGGTGCTGGTGCGCTAAACTGTCTGGCACATGATCGATTCTAACGGTATACCCTAATCGCTCGGCGACTGCCGCTACATATTCAGCGGCCAACGTCATATCCGCCCCAGGGTTTTCACAACGCACCTGCAATAGACCGCGAAAATCTTCAATAAATTCTCTCATAACGTGATCTTGAAGCCTTTGCATCTCAGCGAAGCCGCTTATCCCCATCGCACACTCGCTCCTCACACCAATTTTTTATCCAGTCCGCCGCCGCCTCTACCCCATCTATAACCGGATAGGACCAATGCGGCGTGATATGAGATGTCAGCCCCGTCATCGCCGCACATCCTAAACACAGAGCATACGGCGTAGAGGGATCCGCATCCACCAATTCTGTCCGAATCGCATCAATAGTCGCAGAGGAATTCGCAAAGAGGTCGGCCGCCGATGCATGGACAGCCCGGACAATGCCCTCCTGCTGCCGCTGGGATAAATAATTAGACAACACAGGAATCCATGAATCACCACTTGTTACAATTAAGGGGGGAATTCCAGCATTTGCTGAAGCCCATAATGATGCTTGCAAAATGCCAATAACAGGTTTATGGACCAATCGGTCCCGCAAGACCGGAATTAATGGATGGTCACTATAACACGCGACAATAACGGCATCCATTTCCGCAGGCAGTTCGCCTAATTCCTCCATACAATACCAAGCACTCTCCCACGCATCCCGTTCAGATTCAATAGAAAGCGGGCCCCTTGTCGGACAAAAAGCCACGATTTCCGCCTCTGGCAGCTTGTTGCGGACCGTCTCGGCCAATGCGTAAGATAATTCCACCTGCGTATTTGGATTAATAACAAGAACTCGCACGCAACTTGCCCCTTTCTTTCCCACAATCAGCGCCTGACGCCATGCGCCCACGACAAGACCACCCGTTAATATTGTGATCGTGTCGTAGGCGCCAAGCATTGTTATATCCTACAAAGCTTTTGGGGCCATTCGTGACAAATACCATTGCAGGGTCTTTACCAGTCCCCTGACAACGTCGAGACAAACATCCCACGACCTCATACGTATCTTGGGAATACACATAACCTATTTGCGTTGATTACTGGCATTTTTGACAAAACATTTCGGACCAATCCAAAAAATGGTGATATTTTAGACCAATATGTGGTAGATTATCATGTAAGTGCAAGACTCTTTTCTCGCACCTATTGATATTTAACCCCATCTCAAACACGCACTCGTGAAATACAACATCGTTGCCATCAAACTCATTCTCTTGGCCCCAATCGGGTGCCCTATATATTCGAATAAGGAGGCACTTTATGTCCACCAATCCCCGCCCTCAACCGGCGAGCGAAGTTACTGTCAGGTCCGTGGCCAGACGTAGTACAGCGATGTTCGTACTCATCGTCATCATTTCTGCTATTCCCGCGTTTCTTGAAGGGTTTGATACCAATCTATATACGTTTGGCTCGCCCTTTGTCGTTCACAACGTGCATGGCACTGTAGCGTTATTAGGTGAAGTGTCTACCGGTTATGCGTTTGGCGTGGCAGTGTTTAGCTTAGTTGGCGGCTACTTATTTGACCGTTATTCTGTCAAATACACCATTATGACATCGGTCGTCATCTTTGCCTTCTTTACCGTGTGGACCGGATATGTTACCAGTCCCACGGGCTTATTTATCGCCCGCCTAGGGGTAGGCATTGGCGTCGGCATTTTTCAACCCGCTATCGTGGCATTGTTGGGCGATATCTTCTTTGAAACCCGAGGACGTGCCGTCTCCGCATTTGCGGTGGTCTTTGGGCTGGGACTTTTTGTCGGTCCCTATCTCATGAATCCTTTCTTACCGCATTACCGTACTCCCTTTATTTTATCCGGCATTGCTGCCGTTATCTCGCTTCTGTTGTTTTACCTCATCATTCCCAAGACTTATAAGAAACTCGAAAAACGCCAGGTAGGATTTTCTGGCCTATTCCACCGCAATGTGGTTGTGTTGTCTTTCGCTATCTTTCTCTTTGGGATCGCCCTATTTGGATTTCTTGGTTACTATGCCGAGTATTTGCTTAAAGCCATTGCCTTGTCCTCTGCACACAGCGCTGAAATTGTTTCCATGAGCGGACTTGGTGGGTTCATCTGCGCCTTTCCCATTGGCTATTTGGCCGACAAGCTGGGGCGAAAACGCATTGTGTCATTCGCGGCCCTACTCATCGCCATCGGATGCTTAGGCATGTTTAGCGTCGGCAACAGTATTCCTCTTCTTCTTATTCTCACCTTTATTTTTGGGGCAGGTTGGGGAATCTTTGTTGATTTAGTAGCGACAATGGGGCAAGACTCCGTGGATGACTCCATTGCCGGCAGTGTTACGGGCTGGCTGTTTCTTGTTTTTAACATCGGTGCGTTATTAGGAGGCCCGCTCTTTGCAGCGCTGCTGCCCGCAGGTTTCGAAACTGCAGGTCTCGTAACGCTAGGACTCACCAGCGTATTGTCCTTGATTTTCACGTTGATGACCCGGCCCGTGGATCACAGTAATATCGTCACAGATTAGTTCGTCAATAGAAGCACGCCCGGCGTTTGGAGCCCGGGGCGTGCTTCTATTTTTATGGTTTTCCCACCACCATGGATGGCTTTGGTCCTGATATCACATCAAAATTCACGTACATGCCCACGGCAATATGACCGGGTACCAAGCAAGCCAACTCATAATGTGCAGGATGAGAAGGAGTCCGGAATGAGAATGTGGCCGTGCTCCCTGGCGGCAGACCTGCTACCGCCTGCGGAATAGCAGCACCCTTGATTATGGGCCCTGTAGGATTTTCTGCGCCCGCTTTAACCAAACCAACCGAATGCGGCATGTTCCCATCATTGGTAAAGTTCACGGTCACCGTGTAATTCTCCGGCATGCGAATGGTCAATTCCCCAAACGAATACCCATCAAAATCGAATCCACCATTTTCGTTGTTATAATCGGCATCCATAGCCAATGTTGCCGTTTTATGGTTAAGGTTGTCTTGCAAAAATGTATGAGGATTAGGACTATGAGGGACAGGGGGCAACGTTCCGGTTTGCCCCGAAGATACCGACGTCCCCCCTTGAATTCCACACCCTTGGACTAAAAAACCTATTGTAAATACCGCCAAAGCCTTACCCATTCTAGAAGATCTCATCATTATTCCTTCTTCATCGCGGCAAAATCAAATCACAATGTAGTATACCATGAGCAGGAGCGCTAAAAGGCTTTCCTCATCAGGCCCCACCCACAGTACTAAGGCAAGAGATGGTGTTGATGGGCCCACTGGAGAGCTTCTTCACGACTATGGGCTCCAGCTTTGCGCAAAATACTTGCCGCATGAGCCCGAGCAGTCCCTTCGCTAATTTTTAGCATGTGCGCTATCACACGGTAGGGGTGGCCGTCTGCCATCAACCGTATGACTTCGTGCTCCCTGGGCGTCAATAGCACAGACGGCAGCGCCGTGCCTGAAGTGCGAAGCACATTGGCCAGCGCTTGGGCAAGTCCTGCGCATTGGCCCGGTTCAAAGCGTTCGGGCATTTGACCTAAGAGCTCTTCCAACGAGCTATTCCTCCAGGGCTCCCCAACCCCATGGACCACCGTTTCGTGAATTAACGTAGCAACAGCGGCTCGAACATCTCGTTGCCGCGAACGCATAATGTCTTCAGGCAGCGCAACATACCGCAACATCCGTCCTAGAACCGCAGACATCGCCACCACTAAAACAATAAACAGGGGCCAGGCTGGATGGGGAAACCACCCCACCATGCGATGCAACGTCCAGATGCGCACACCAACCAATCCCACACTGACACCAAACACTTTATGCACGAGAGTTTTCGTCCCCATATAACTCAGTTCCATGACGGGGATAGCGGCAAGCAACATCGCCGGCACATGGGAATTTGTTAAATAGACCACGTAGAATCCTATGGCGTAGAGGCAATCACGCCAACTCGCCGTACATTGCCATTGCTTAGATGCATAAGACGTGCAACATAAGGTAACATCCAAGGCTGCTGCGCCGCCAATAACAAAGGCTGGCTGAACGTTGCGCACTCCCGTCAGAATTTCCGCCAAACACAAGATGGGGAGAATATAACGAGCCACTGCAACAAATTGTCTTGGAGCCCATAAAGTCATCGGCACATTTTCACCTCCTTAAATTCTCTCTACACCTAGAGCCTCCAACATCGCTCTCATTATCCAAAATCTGCCTCGTGAATTCAATATTGCCACTGCCCTTATTAGTCTAAAAATAAGAACTAATCCAATAGATTATAAGAATCCTATGGCTCCATACTGACATTGCATTTCGCAAAGAAAGGAGCCTTCTTATGAAAAAAATCATTCGCGCCACACTCAGCACTCTGAGTATTGGCGCCCTAGGCTTTTTGCCCGCGTCCGTCTTAGCTATGACGCATCACACGACTCTTCATCCGACATCATCGGCTTCACCTTCTGCCACAGCAGCGACAATGGCCCTCCGTCTTTTCCCTAGCGGGACTAACAATGTGATTTTGTGCTCGTCGTTGCCATCCCAGGCACAAACCGTGGTTGCCGCGCAAGGCCTCGCCACAAAAATAGGAGCTGCGTTATTGTTAACGGAGAATGCGGTTGACCTAGGACAAGCCACCGCTCATGCCTTGAGTTTAATGACGGTTCCTCAAGTATCGCCAACCGGAACCGTCCAGCCGTATCAACCACCAGCCGGAAAACCCACCGTCACTATCGTTGGCAATACGTCCGCCATCAGCGCGAGCCTTGAGCAAACACTTAGAGCTCAAGGCTATCCCGTGGTGAGAATCTCAGGGCACGGTTCGTTCCTGATTCAAAAGCTTATCCACATCGTCGCTCCTCCCATTCCAAACGCCGCTCAATTACCGGGGTTTGCCCAATCATGGGACGTATACGCAGGCTCTCCATCTCATAACGCAGACTTCCCCGTACCCGCCACAAGCCCGAAATGGGAACAGACGGGAGTTCAATGGAATTTTGCCGAAGATTCTGCTGTACCCCTGAACGCTTCCTTTCCTGACCTCGCCAATTTAGGCGCACGTGGTGCCCCAGTCAAAATGACCCAAAACCTCGGCAACGCCGTAGGGGTTACGGCGGTTGGCGGCATTATTTATGCGGAGTCTGACGATTATCACTTATACGCCTTAAACGCCCGCACAGGAGCTTTATTATGGCAAACGGGTCCCTTGGTCAACAATCTGATGGGTAATCCGATCGTCCAAGGCAATATGGTCTATGTCACAGCCGGCGATACCGGATTTCCATTCTCCCAAGTCCTAAAATACGAATTATCGGGTGGACAAGCCTCATTAGTTCGCGGGCTCATGTATTCTGCGCTTTATGCCTTTAATCGCTACACCGGCCGACTCGTGTGGCGGCAAGATTTCCACGGAAACGCCATGCCCTCCCCCGTTATTGTAGGCCAAACGATCTACGAACCAACGGGCGGCGGCAATTTGTGGGCACTGAACGCCAACACGGGACAATTGGAGTGGAAGACGGCTCTAGGCGGATTCGACAGCATGTCGAGCCCCAACGTCTATGTCAATCCCACCACCCACCAAACCGAAATTATCGTGGGAACGTCTGATAGCAATCATGTCGTGGCGGTCAATGCTACCACCGGGCAAATCCTTTGGACTCAAAAAACAGCTCTCAACATCTTTAATACCGGCATGGGCGACAATTCGCCCACCGTCGATGAAACGCACAATCTTGTTATACAAGATTCCGTGGTCAACTTCGACAAAACTCTCGGAACTACTAATTTGGCCGTTTATGCCATGAATGCTACAAACGGATCCGTCTTATGGTCGACCAACCTGGGTGTAGGCAGCGCTCCACCAGCTTATAAAGCTGGGGTCAGCATGGTACACGATGGCATTGTCTATGTGGGCTCCCCCGTCACTTCTACCTTTTACGCCTTAAATGAATCAACCGGATCTATTTTATGGACCTTTCCCTTTGTAGGCGCAGGACCAGCAGGCGCTGGACGCGGCAACGCCGTCATCGCCGATGGGGTTCTCTGGGTAGCAGCAGGCCCGCAGATCTATGCCCTAAACCCTTACACGGGGCAAGAACTCGGCCACTATACCCCTGGAGGTCGATTTGGCATTGTAAATCCCGTGATTGTGGGCGGCACCATGTATGTCGATAATTCCTACGACTGGGTTCAAGCCATTCCTTTAAAAACAATTGATCCAAGTGTCGTGCTACAGCCTTAAATCTTGGTGACTATGAAGGGAGCTGTCCCAAGCAGGGACAGCTCCCTTCATATGGCCTCTTCTTTTGTAATGGAAACGATTAAGTTTGCACCCGACCGGCTCTGTGAACGCGCCCATCTCATACATGCCGCCAACTCCACGTATTACTGCCTACGTTTTTCTAGGTGGTACCTTTTGCAAAAGAATCATTTCGCATTGTGTAAAAAAGGAAACCGCTTTAATCTCGATTTGTCTAAACAATAGCTCACACGATGTCCTTTGCTCCGGCTTATCTAAATCACCAAAGAGTCCGACCCAGAATCTCGGAATGACTGCATCACCCTATAGGTCTTGGCCCATTTCTATCTCCGTTTAATCTAGCGACAGGCATTTAAAACCATCTAAGCTTTAAATCCTATAACCCTTAACTTGATTTAAGCATTATTTTACCTAAATATTCTAAATAATCCGTTGACTTGTTCGTCCTTCCTTCCATATAATGGTCTAGATTTACATGCTGTAGATTATACTTTGCAAAGGAGGGGCAATATTGCCCAGAATAAAAAATAACAAGCCTTTGGTGGTCGGAGCTATGGTTTCCATCGCGTGTTGCGGTCTCATGGCGACAAGCCTCATATCTTCGCATCCGGTCGATGCTTCCCCCGGCCCTAGCGGGTATTTCACCGACACGGCTTGGCGTTCATATAGCGAGTTTCCCGGTCACAACGCCGTCGTCGCCCTTTCTAAAACAGCTCCCACACCTTTAAGGACCGGGGTACAATGGCAAACACCGGAATTCGATGCCGTACCGCTTAGCCGCCAACCCCTTGGTACCCAAGCCTTTGGTGGCATGGTCAATGCCGCCGTTACCATGACCCAAAATTTAGGCAACGGCGTCGGGGTATCAGCTTGGGGGAGGGATATCTATGCGGCCTCTAGTGCGGGTTACATTTATGCTGTTAACGCCTTAACCGGTCACATGCAATGGAAATTTCGGACTTTGAACGTCGACATGTCCAATCCTTTGGTGGCCCATGATACGGTCTATGCCGGGACCGGCAACGTGGCTTTTAATTTTCCTGCCCTTATGACATTTGCTGCTGGACAACCCACCGTACGCGGCGGAGGATACGGTGGCGTCTATGCCCTAAATGCCCAGACCGGCCAACTGCGTTGGTTCCACCCACTATCCGGTGAGCAAATGCCAACGCCCGCGCTTTACCGAGGGACACTTTATTTTGCCAATGGTAATGGCTATTTCTATGCTCTGTCCGCTGCAACGGGCAAAACCCAGTGGAAACTTTTACTCGGCGGGTTTGACAGCATGTCTTCGACCACCATCTGGACTAATCCCCTAACCCACCAAAGTTATGCCATTTTAGGAACGACCGAACCCAACGTGCTCAACGCCATTAATTTAAGCACACACCGACTGGCTTGGACATTAACGGTGCCGGGCATTACCCTGACCGGCATGGGTGACTCGACTCCGACCTATTCCCGAACAGCCAATATGTTAATTGAATCGGAATCGGTTCGCATGGAGTCAGGCAGCAACGGACAAACCAGCAATTTCGGCGTATACGGTATCAATCCCCAAACTGGCACCGTCGTATGGCAAGACTCCTTGGGCCGAGGCCCGGTTCCGGCCGCATATCGGGGAGCCGTATCGACGTCCCACAACGGCGTCATTTATGTATCCGATACCGCCACAAGCACCTTATTTGCCATTAACGCGAAGACAGGAGCTGTTCTTTGGCACAGCGCAATCCCCAACGTCCTCTCAGCGGGAGCGGGAAGAGGCGCCCCCACTTACGCGGACGGTATCATTTGGATTGCGACGGCGCAGAACATCAACGCTTTTAATGCACGCACGGGAGATCTTTTAAGCAGCTACCATGTCGGAGGGCGTTTCGGCATTGTTAATCCCGTCATCGCCGGAGGAACCATGTATATTGACAATAGCTATGATTGGATTATGGCCATTCCCTTGAAAAAAATCGTGCCTCAGATACGTCTGTAAAACTAAGGTCATGACCACAGCGTACCCGTAAGTGCGCTACGGTCATGACCCCTCTACAGGCTTGTCACCTTTACGGCACCAACACGGCTCTGCCCATAATTTCTCCCCGGTCCAACATCTTGAGAACATCTGGAGCATCCACCAACGGGTATTGTTGTGCAGAAATCGATACACGGCCTTGCCGATGCAGTTCCATCAGCTCAACTAACTCATTGTAGGTCCCTACCAAATTACCTACGATATTAATTTCCCGATTTACAAAATCTAGCGTTGGTGTCGACACCTGGCCACCATATCCAATGACCGAATAGGTGCCTCCTTTCGCCAGCATAGAAGGCGCCACGGCAGGGGTGCAATGTTCTCCCACAAAATCGAAGACAACATCCGCACCACGGGGAGCAATTCCTACGACATCTTTTAGCCCCCCATCCGAACCCGCCAACACCCCATAATGCGCGCCCAATCTCTCGGCAAAGGCCAGGCGCGCTTTGTGCGTGTCGACCGCAATAATCTTAGCCGGCGTCAAGGCCCGAAGAATTTGGATAGCAAAATGGCCCAACCCTCCAACACCGATAACGACCACAAAGCTCCCAGGATAGAGCAATGGCACAAGTTTCTTCACCGCATGGTAAGCGGTAATACCGGCATCTGCAAATGGCGCTAACGCGACTGGATCAATATCTGGCGACAAAGGAACCACGGCGCGCACCGACGTTTTCATATACTCAGCATAACCGCCATCGGTCCCATCAAGTCCCGGAAAGCGTCCCGCTATGCAATGCATATCCTGTCCAGCCCGGCAAGCGGGACAAAGACCACAAGACATCAACGGATGCAAAATAACCGGATCACCCGGTTTCAAATGCTTCACCCCAGATCCCACTTGCTCTACCCATCCTGCATTCTCATGTCCAATTGTATAGGGCAAGACAGGATTGGCCAACGCATCTTTCCATACCCCTTCAAGAATATGGAGGTCCGTTCGGCACACTCCAGCTCCACCGACTTTAATAATGACATCGGTTGAATCTGTAATTTGGGGGTCTGCGACATCATCAATCGTAATCGGTTCGTTATATCCATGGATACGAGCGGCTTTCATCAGTTTCACGGCGTAAGACCCTAACGTTCAAACCAGGACCTTCCCGCCAATTCCCCCCCTTCTCTTCCTTTTGGAGTGAACACCTCGGCGCCGGCGTTTTTCGGTGTGGAATATGAAGCACGCCCTAAATGCTTAATGTTACGGATATTATAGACTATTTCACTAATGAGGGTATCCGTATTTTGCGATTGATCGGCTGTTGCCGTCTCTTGGTTTAACTAAGAGGGCTTCGGGTGACCTGACCGGAGTGATGTGTAAGGCGACACAACCCGTTAAAGTGATTGTGGTGCGGATGTCTTGCGCAGAACGCTAACGCCGACAAGAATAGCTCAGCGGTCACTTTCCACCATAAGTTCCTCCAATCGCTGCGTAATATCCGTTCGCATAGCCCCATGGAGTGCATCCGTATATTGTGTGATCGGCATTTGCCACATTTCGGCGGGGTATCGCCACACCGGACGCCATCTCCGCTCTTCAGGTTCCCATGCGTACCGAGGAATCACGTGAGCATGAAGAAATTCATCGGAGTTCCCGTAAATCGCGTAATTCATGCGCCAAGGCTGGCACACATCGGCCACCGCTTGGCCTAAGAGAGCCATGTCCGCTAAGTATTGGTTGCGGTCCGCCACTAATAGGTCTTCGAGCGCATGCACCTTGGGATAGGCCAACAACACACAATAACCCGGCAGGAACTGCGTATCACCGATGACCACATAGCCGCTTTTCATTCGGGCCATAATCATTGGATTCTCCCCGCGTTCTATCGCTCCAAATCGGTCTTTCTTCCATTCATCGTGCATCCATAATCAACTCTTTCATCAAAATATAGCGCAGCGGATACGTCGGCCTTTAGGCCGGAGATGAGCCGCGTAAGCGCCCCCCCCTTCTCCATGGCCCATAATCCCCATAAAATGTGACCATTCGGTGGACAAGAATGGCCCAAGAGTCCCTGTGTGTTACACCGCGAAATTGATACGCTGACACTACTGGGCGGATCCTTAATGTGTAGACGCCCCGCAAAACGAAGGGAGAATTGAAAATGGCCGATCAAACTTCTAAGGCAGAATCTGCAGTTATCGGTATTTATGATACCCACGAATTGGCTGACCAGGCAGTCAAAGAATTGCAACATGCGGGATTTGATATGAAGAAGCTCTCGATTATTGGCAAAGGTTATCACAGCGAAGAGCAGCCCATTGGCTATTACACCACGGGCAAGAAAATGGAAGTCTGGGGAGGCATTGGCGCCAGCTGGGGTGCCTTATGGGGAGGGTTTTGGGGTCTATTAATGGGTGCTGGTTTTTTCATGATTCCAGGGGTTGGGCCCGTTTTAGCCGCTGGCCCATTGGTCGGTCTCGTCGTGGGAGCATTGGAGGGTGGTGTGGTAGTCGGAGGGCTCAGCGCGCTGGGCGCCGCTTTATTCAATATCGGCGTACCCAAAGATCGCATCGTTCGCTATGAGAGCGCGATCAAAGCGGATAAATTCGTTTTGATTGTCCATGGCTCGGATGACGATGTGGCTCGTGCCAAAAAAATCATTGACCAAGCCCATGCCACCGAAAGCAGCATCTACTCCGCATCATAAAAGACGCGCAGGAGGGACCAAAACGCGAGTTCCCTCCTGCCACTTCCATGTCATTACGGAAGAATATGGGCCTCAACATCCTGAGACGAAGGGACAGCCGTAGCCCCAAGGTTCTTTGGAACAGGGTTAACATCAAAGGTCACCACAAACCATCCGCGATTCGTAAACGCCTCAATAATTGTCCATTGAATCTTTCCTAATGCCCATAAGTTCCCATCGCGAAACACCACGTCTGAAATTGGTTGTCCGACTAAAATCGTTCCAGGTCCCTCTTGCAACTGGTAGCCTGCAGGCAGCATCACCTTAGGCGCTAACGATTGTTGAGGGGAATAGGCGTGAAATGCCGTATACAGGACGGGGCCGTGTGATTTTACCGAATAGACCGGCACGGTATATTGCGTTCCGACTGCCACCACGTCAATTTCATGGGGATCACTCTGTTGGAAAGACTTAAGACCCATAGTTTCCGTGAATAACGTCGGAATATAAAGCGATTGAAAGCCCGGATCTTGCTCGGCAATATTTCCATGCAACTCTTGGTTTATGGTGACAGGATTAGAACTATTGAATGTTGTGCCCGCCCCACGCAGAATATCTTCACGAATCCCCCTAAAGCGCGACGGATAAGCCAGGTGGCGAATCGTATCGACCATAAGGAGCACTGGATTATTGCGCGTCGTGGTGCCTTGATAATACCAGGGCACAGACTGCCGAGGTCCAAAAATCTGACGCGCGGCACCTGTAGAAGAACTTGTCAAATGAGGAAGCCCCGTCGAGAGTCCTTGAGCCACAAAGTTCGGCACGTCACGGCGAACGGCTACAGGAATGGCCGGCTTTAACAGGTGCGTCGGTGACAAAACAATCTTCGCACTTACGCCCCCCGAGTATTTGTTATCATTGCTCGGATGCGCTTCATGAAGTGCAGGCGCTGATGTCAACGCGGCCTGTTGACCGCATCCTGTAAGCAGTCCCGCAAGTCCCAGCCCCAATCCCATACCAACCCACCGACTAATGCCCACGCGGTGAGTCCTCGATTCCGTCCTATGCATCATGGTGCGATTCCATTCTGGCTGCGCCATGCCATGAGGTCATCCCACCGGCGCCGTATCCCGTCGTCCGCTTCATCCATGGCCCGCGCTTTTTGATAGAGACTAACAGCTTTATCTGGCTGCGGTAGCGCCCACCGAAAAACCGGGTTATATTGATCGCCCCACCAAATGAGAGGCCATGGGTCATTGGGATAACGGTGGTGCAATGCCGCAAAAACCTCATCCCCCTCAACGAAATTGCCCATGAGGAATAACGCATCGCCTCGAGCGGCTCGTAAAGACGCTTCCTCTTCGGAGACCCAATCTTTAAACCGGACAAGAACGCCGTCAATAAAATTTAGGCAACGCCCCGCCATCTTGCGGTCGGTATACATCGCATTATGCAAGAGATCATGATAATCTGAAAGCCACACGCGAAGCTTGCTACGAAGCGCAGGAACGGCTGTCACCTGGGTGACATTTTGTTGCTGGATGACTTGCCAGATCTCTTCTCCGGTGTCTATTGATTGGGTTATTTGACCCCTTTCAGCCATGGCCAAAGCTTGATCTAATAATTCGGCAAGCCCACGTCTTTGGCCCTTCACGTGTTCAGGATCCTTATCAATACAACACTTCTTATACTTCTTTCCACTGCCACAAGGGCAGGGATCATTGCGTCCCGTTGTCAATGCCCATCCTCCACGACGATCTGTTGTTGATGATTTCCCCATCTTGTCATTAATCATATCATGCCTGTGCTCGACCATTTTCCCGAAACTCCAAGCACATGCCCACTAAGCCACTCGTGTACGTTTCAGCAGCCACGGGAACCCCGTGAGCCGCTGAATCCCCCCGGGCATGTGGTTTATGACCCATAGTGAGACACCTTCAAGAGGCCTTTAAGGAACGCGATGCAATGCGTTGTCATCAGAACAAGGTGGTGGTGTGTGGGCATATGCAGTGCGGTTGGGCTCAACCTAATCTTCCCACAATCTTCACCCTCTAATCGCCTAGTCTTAATGCCCAGTTGATACATTGGCTTCGTCACATAAGCTGATGAGAAAGGAGAATACCATTGTGGCGCAGCATTGCTGGGTATGGGGACACCGCGGATATCCCTCGTGTTATCCAGAAAACACAGCTGCGGGTTTTGCCGCCGCTATTGCCGCAGGAGTCAATGGCATTGAAACCGATCTGCAATTGACGGCCGATGGCGAGGTAGTCCTTTTTCACGACACTCACTTAGAACGCGTCACGAACCTAAACGGCTTGGTCCGGTCGAAACGTTGGTCCGAACTTCAATTGGCGCGGGTTCGGCGGCCCAACGGCGACTTATCTACAGAAAGTCTCTTGCGCTTGGAAGATTTGTTTCGTTTGTTCGCCAAGACCACCCAGTATTGTTTGGAACTTAAGCCCGTAAAAGAGACTAGAAGGACGTTGGTGGAGCGTACGATCGAGACCCTTCAGCAAATGGGGATGACCTCACAGATTATGATCTCATCCTTTGACGTCGCCTCTTTGCAACTGCTAGCCACCCATATGCCCGATATTCCCCGAGCATTGGCTATTAGTCCCTTCGATGTCGATACGTGGCAACAGTCCATGTCCGCATGCTCTCCCCAGTGGGTGCATCTGCACTATCAGGATTGGGAGTCATGGCAAGCGCTTGGCGACAGCCGTGTCCATGCAGCATTGTGGGGATTTACCTCAAGCGATCAAATCTCTCTCACACTAAAAAATCAGTGGCCCGCCGCGCTCTTCGTGGATGACCCGCACTGGCCCTACGTGCCGAGGTTGGCCCCATGTTGAAAGAACACTCCGTGCGCGAAAGAACGCCATGGATCAACGCATCGGCTCTTGTGCGCTACGCCCATCGCACAAGGCTAGTAACGCCTTGGCTTATGCTTGCACCTGCCCTTCTTGGGCTGAGCGTCTTCGTCTTGCTTCCTACTGTGGCCATTGTCGGATTGAGCTTTACAAACTGGAACCTGATGACACCTCATCCACACTGGGCCGGCGTTGCCAACTATCGATCGGTGCTCACCTCTTTCGACTTCTGGAACGCCATGCAACATACCGCGATCTATGCAGCAGCCGTGGCAATTGTCATTCTTCCAGCGAGTTTCGGACTGGCATGGCTCCTCAATTATCCTCTTCGAGGGCGCAATGTGTACCGCATGATTTTCTTTCTCCCCTATGTTATGCCCTTGGCCGCCAGTGGCATTGTGTTCAGCGGGTTGCTTTCGCCATCAAGCGGATTGATCAATATTCTACTGGGCCATCTGCACATTACCGGCCCCAATTGGTTAGGTTCCGTGCATTGGGCGTTAATAGCTGTCATCGCCGTCACAATCTGGGAATATGTCGGGTTTTATATGCTGCTCTTCTTAAGCGGGCTACAGCAGTTGAACCCTGCGCTATCGGAAGCCGCCGCCATGGATGGCGCTGGCAGCTGGCCTCGGTTCTGGCACGTCATCTTACCCCAATTGGTGCCCACGATCGTTTTTGCGGGGGTCATGGTGGTTATTCAGACCTTTCAGGCCTTTGACCAAATCTATGTCATGACTGCTGGAGGGCCTGTCACGGCAACAACCACCTTAGTGTATTACATCTATGAGCAAGGCTTTCAGTTTTTTAATGTCGGCCAAGCCTCTACAGCCTCTGTCTTGTTCGTCATGCTGGTCGGCGCTATTACGGTAATACAGTGGCGCGGAATGCATCGGTGGGGAGGCGACGGCTCATGAACGCACCTCGCAAACTGTGGCTGTGGCATGTCCCCCTTATTCTATTAAGCGCCATCATGTTGCTGCCTTTGTGGTGGATGGTTGTTGCGGCTTTTGATCCGATGCACGCCTTAATTGGGGGGCATCTCACGCTATGGCCCGTTACATGGAATTTGAAAAACTTTGTCGCCGCGTGGCGCAGCCAGCCCTTTGGGAGGTATTACGTAAATTCCATCGCCACGACTATTGGCATTGTGACTTTGCAAATTCTTACCTCGTCATTAGCGGCGTATGCCTTGGTTTTTCTGACATTCCGCGGAAAACGCATCATCTGGGGAATGACTTTGCTGGCCATGATGATTCCCGTGCAGGCCATCTTCATTCCAGACTACTTGATCTTGAGTCAATTGAATTGGATCAATACCTACCAAGCCTTAATTCTCCCCTTTGCAGCATCCGCCTTTGGTATCTTTTGGCTACACCAAGCATTTCGAAATGTACCACGGGCCCTCGTAGAAGCCATGATGATGGATGGCGCGTCGCCTCTTACGATTCTGTGGCAATTGATTTTGCCTAATACGCGCCCTGCCGTTATCACCCTAGCGGTTCTTAACACCGTCTTTCATTACGGATATCTATTCTGGCCGCTACTTGTCACCAACACGGCCGCTTACCGCGTGTTGCCTTTAGGTCTATCCTATTTTGTTGCGCAGCAAAGCGGATTCATGCAATGGAATCTGATGATGGCGGCGGTCTTAATGACGGTCTTACCCATGATGGTTTTGTTTGCTTTAGCCCAGCGCTATTTGCGAGCCGGCGTGATGCACTACGGAATCCGCGGATAGTCGCCAACCTTACTTAAAAAGGAGAACACTGATGACAACCTTTATAAAAGCCACTTCCCTTGCTATTCTCTCCAGCGCTCTACTTGCCGGATGTGGCACTAGTACGGCTAGTGCTCCCCAGCCAATACAAGCCACCACCGCGCATCCGACGACCGTTGTCTTCTGGTATGGTCTTGGGGGCTCACTGGGTCAACAGGTGCAAACCATGGTTGCCGAGTTTAATCGCAGCCATCCTTTGATTCACGTCGAAGCCGACTATGAAGGGAGTTATAGCGACAGTGGTCCGTTACAACAGAAATTGCTCGCCGCCATCGTCGCCCATCGACCACCCGACGTGGCGCAGATTGAAGTCCATTCCATGCCGGTATTTGCCGCTACCGGGGCACTAGCCCCCTTAAATCAGGACATTAGCCGCTCATCCATTGACGGGCCCTCTCACTACTTGCCCGGGATGGCGGTCACCACAACGATTCATGGTACGATTTATGGCGTGCCATTCAACCGTAGCGTTCCCCTGATCATTTATAACGAGACGTTGTTCAAAAAAGCGGGCATTACCCAACCCCCAGCCACGTGGCCTGAGCTCATCCATGATGCCCAACTGTTGACCCAACATGACGGCAGCCAAAGCGTTTACGGATTTGCCCCACTGGCAAATTGGTGGCCATGGGAATCCCAAGTTTGGTCCGCGGGCGGTCACATTATGAATAAATCCCTAACCCAGGCCACTTTCGACAGCCCTTCTGGCGAAAAGGTCACCAAGGCACTAGCTGCGCTAATCCATGCAGGCGATGCTGAAGCCTTTCCCGGATCGGAAGGATGGGACAATACCATGACCGCATTCTATCAAGGTAAAGTGGCGATGATGGAAGATTCGTCGGGAGACCTCGGGTATGACGCCCAACAAATTGGCAATAAGTTTGCATGGGGTGCTGCCATGATGCCGAAAGATCCCGTCGAAGCCGTGCCCCCAGGGGGAGCCGATGCGGTGATTTTCAAAAACTCTTCAAAACAAGTCGCTAGTGCAGCATGGACCTTCATTCAGTGGTGGACAGCGCCTGCCCAAACCATGGCCTGGTCTGAGGCCACAGGATACCTCCCAGTACAGCAAGCCGTCTTATCCAACGCCAAATATCAGCAGTTTTTGGCCACCCATCCTCAGAATAAGGTGGCATTAGCCGAATTAGCGTATCAAAAGCAGCCCCCGCAGTCCCCTCACTACTTGGCCTTGCTCCAATATGTCCAAGATGCCATGCAGTCGGCGTACTTTACCAATACCTCCGTGGCCCAGGCCATGAAGACGGCCGCGCAACAAACCAATGCGGTAGTGTCCGGCCAGTAGACCCCCTTCTTGGGCAATGAACGAGCGCCATGGGCAACACCCTTGGCGCTTTTTATATAATTTTTGGATCATTCAAGCCTGTGGTCGAAATCCCTTGGATAAACCATTTTTGCAACAGCAAGAACAAAATCGTAATGGGGACCGTAGCAATGACAGCCGCCGCCATCAAATAAGGCCAATTCGTATAATATTGTTGCTGAAACATGACGACACCTAGAGGCAGCGTCCAAAAAGTCTCGTTGTTGGCCACTAACAAGGGCAACAAAAAATTATTCCACGATCCCATAAACATCATAAGCGCCAAGGTCAACAGCGTAGGAACGACCATGGGTAAAGCAATGCGCCAAAAAATCCTAAATCGACTTGCTCCGTCAATAATAGCCGATTCTTCAATTTCCCCTGGTACGTTAAGAAAGGCTTGTCGCATGAGGAACACTCCCATGGCGGAAACCAACTGCGGCAAAATGAGCCCCGCATAACTGTTAATTAAACCCAAATCCCGCAGAATAATATACACGGGCAACATAATAGATTGGAATGGAATCATCAGCATAGAAATAATCGCAAAAAAAACAACAGATCGCCCTCGAAAATTAATACGCGCTAGCGCATATCCCCCCATCGAATCCAAAACAACATTGCCCACGACAACACTGACCGACACTACCATGCTATTCCAAAACCAATGCCCCATGGGAACAATACTCCATGTTTTGACAAAGTTATCCCACAATGGAGGATGAGGAATCCATTGAGGCGGATAGACCAAGGCTTGGCCGAGAGATTTTAAGGATGTCGACAACGTCCACAGGAACGGAATCAACATGATGATTGCCCCCACTGTAAGAATCAGCAGATAGATTCCGTAAGAAATACGATTTAAAAGTTTTTCGGTTTGGGAACCGACCATCATACCAGCCTCCTCTTACAACACCATATCGGCGTGATTAATATTCAATAGGTTTGCCAAGCCACCGATTAATGAGCAACGTTAGTCCCAATACAAGCACGAATAAGAAGACGGTGGCAGCCGCTCCATATCCGACATGGCCATAAGAGAAAATCTCTTGATAGATTAACAACGCTATGGTTAACGTGGAGTTCAATGGCCCGCCTGTTCCCCCGGATATAATGAATGATTGATCAAACATTTGCAGCGTGCCAATCATTCCCATAATGACGATGAAAAATGTCGATGGCCTTAACAACGGCACGGTGATCTTCAGAAAGCGTTGAAATCCTGATGCTCCGTCAATGGCTGCCGCTTCGTAGAGATTTTGTGGAATAGCTTGGAGTCCCGCCAAGAAGACGACCATGAAATATCCCGCAGTACTCCATATATTCAAGATCATAATGGCAACCAGGGCAAAATGCGGGTTCCCGATCCAATTAGGTCCGGAAATATGGAATACCCCAAGAAAGCTGTTCAGGAGACCCAACTTGTTAAATATCCACATAAACATAATGGAAGCCACTGCCGAGGAACTAATCGAAGGAAAGAAAAAGGCCAACCGGTATAACGGTCGAGCTGGTAAGTGCTGGTTCAATATCACCGCAAAAACCATAGCAATAATCGTTTGGACTGGCATCACAACTGCCGCAAAGACCACTGAGTTTCGGACAGAGGTCCAAAAGAGCGGCATATGAAAAATCATGTCGTAGTTGTGAAACCCCACCCACCGCATATGATTGAGCAAGTTCCACGACACCCCGCTCAAGAAGAATGCGTAGGCTGCTGGGCCGAGAGAAAAGCCCAGCAGCAACACAATAGTCGGGAAAGTAAATGCGTAGGCGGTGGTGGTTTCCTGCCGCCGCCATTTCTTTAGTCCTCCGTTCGTGAGTTTTGGAGATCTTTTGAGGCTGAGCGCAGCCACCGTCAGTTCCCCCCTTGTTTCAAAATACTCTCACCCTGGCTTTGCAACTGCGCAAGAGCTGCTTGAGGCGTAATTTTTCCTTCTACAGCTAAAAGCGACACATTGGATAAGGTACTGTTGACATATTGGTCAAAGCCGTTGGGGAAGTTCCACGGAATGGCTCCTGGCAGTTGTGCCAAAATATTTTTGTAGATAGGGTGCGTCTGGTAATATGGCATATCCACCAACGATTTTCTCACTGTCACAAGCCCCCCTTGCTCCACCCACCGGGCTTCACCCGTTCCTGTTAAATATCGAATAACTTCCCACGCTTGCTGGGGATGTGCCGAGTCTTTAGTAATAGCCCAAGCGGTCGGGAAATCTAAGCTGACATTGCTGACAGGTCCCCGAGGCAGTGTTGCAATGGCAAACGGTGTATTGGGATAGGTGTCTTGCAGGTACGGAATAGCCCAAGCGCCCTCGAGAGTCATTGCCGCACGCCCCATTCCCAAAGCCTGCCCGCCCCATGTTGCTCCAACCTGAGAAGGCTGGGCAGCAACACCCATCCGATAAAGATGTACGAAATAAGAAAAACCTTGCAACGCTTGTGGGGTATTTAAGGTCATTTTGGTCATCGAAGCATTCATAACGCTTCCACCCGCTTGATAAATAAATTGGGCCCAACGCGGTTCCTGGGGCGTTTGCACAAGTCCATAGATTTTTTGACCAGGATTGGTAAGCTTTTGAGCATCAGCTTGCATTTGCGCCCATGTCGTAGGGGGGCCGGAAATTCCGGCTTTCTTGAACAAAGCGGGATTATAATACAACACCAGGGGAGACTGATCGCGAGGGAGACCGTATACTGTTTGACCTGCTTTAAACATGTTCATGGCTCCCGAAAAGAAGTCCGACAGCGAATAGTGGGATTGTGCAATGTACGAGTTAAGGGGAATGACCATGCCTTCCGACTCAAACGTGGGGGCTTCACCGCCGTTATTCAATGTAATAATATCGGGGGCATCTCCTGCTACGAATTCCGTTTTCAGCAATGTTTCATAATCTCCGGAAATAGGGCGGTAAACGGCATGAATCGTCGGATGGGCTTTATTAAAAGCGGCTAACTGTTGATCAATAATACCGTTGGTCACGTTGGTTCCCGCCCAACTGGCCACAACAATTGTGACGGGTTTTCCAGGACTCCCCCCAGTGGAACCAGCGGCCGCACTAGTGCCGCATCCTGCAAGCCCCGTCGCCACCAGCCCCATCATAGAGGCGACGGCCATGGTTTTAATGCGTACCATACATAACTCCTCCTCGCAGTATTTTTTCTTTTTTGTTGGTTCTGTCTTTTCTGATTCCAGTCTGTTAAGTTCTTTCGCACGTATTACCGCGGCACCCCCCCTTTCACATACGGGCTCCGACACACAACCCAACCCGTTGAGTTTTCGATGATGTCAATGTCGACAGCCGAAGCGCTCCGCCACATCCGCAGTGACAGAATCCCCACGCCAAGACGAATTCCTGTAATTTCCAATTGCGTCATAGATGGGGGGAGAACCGGGTCAATCCCAATGCTTTGACGAAGAGCATCAGGCCGAAGACCTATCAATTGTTCTAAAATAAATACAGGAATAGCTGCTGCCCACGCTTGCGGGGAGCAAGATACCGGATAAGGCACCGGACGGAGCGATTCTTCGCGGGAAAATCCTGCAAACAATTCAGGTAGCCTGTGCTGGTCAAATTCATCTTGCGCTCGCAACAGACTGTCTATCACCGCTATGGCTTCAGACAAATAGCCATAGCGCCGCAGCCCATAAACTATCAAACTGGTATCATGCGGCCATACGGATCCATTGTGATAGCTAAGAGGATTGTAACGAACCTCCGCACTCGACAACGTACGAATGCCAAATCCCGTTAACATATGCGGAGACACCATAAGCTGAGCCACAACATCCGCAATTTCTTTTCCTATTAAGTCACTCACCAGCACTTGGCCCATGTTGGAAGATGTCACAAGGCAGGGTTGCTTATGCCCATCTAAGGCAAGCGCTATGCGCTTGTCCGCTTGAACAAATTGTTGGTTGAAGCCGTCTTGAAGGCGAATAGCCTGCATACGCATGCGCTGCGCATGTCCGGTCATTCCTAACGCCGAATAGATTTCTGCCCAGTCCGCGTAGGCCCGGTGGGCATAAGCCTGTACTTCACACAACGCCACAGGCCCTTCAACCAATCGTCCATCCGCATACATGATGGAATCCCCAGAATCTTTCCAGCCCTGATTGGCAATCCCTTCCCGTGCCTCTTGCCAGTATTCAAGGAAACCGTCGCCATCGCGGTCGCCATACTCCTGCATCCAGCGAAAAGCCCGCTCGACATTGGGCAATAAGCTGCGCAGAAACACCTCATCGCCCGTCCAACGATAATAATCGGCCAGCAACATTAAAAATAAGGGGGTCGCGTCCACGCTGCCATAATAGGGAGCGAAAGGCAACAACCCTATGCGACTGAGTTCGCCATCTCGGACTTCGTGGACCACTTTGCCAGGTTGTTCATCCCGATCAGGCTGATCCTCTTGCCCTTGAAACTGTGCCATCGTCCAAAGCGTACCGCGCGCTACCTCAGGCGCCGCCAGTAACAACTGGCGAGCCGCGATCAAGCTATCACGACCAAAGGGCACAGCATACCAGGGGACACCCGCAACAATCATATTGCCATACCCAAGATTACTTTGCAGCATGCGGACATCTCTCAATCCTTGGTTATACCAAGCCGCATACCGCAAACACCCCGACACCTTGGGCATCTTCGATAGCCACTGTTCATGGGACGCCGCAATTCTCTCAAAGCCCTTGGTAGGGCCTGTATCCTCACCGCACTGACAGTCCACCGGATTTATGAAGACAGAGAACGACACTTCGATCTGGCCACGGGGTTCGAGACGCATTCGACCCTGCCATCGACGCTGTGTAGCGTCCTCTTTCGTCCCGCTCCACCCTGCCAGATCGTCTAGCTGCGCGAAGGTGCACGACACGCCAACCTCAGCGCGCGTCTCATTTATCCGACCATCTTGAGCAACATAACGATAGGTGCAGGCAGTTTTACTATGTTCTACAGCAATATTACGGTTTAACCGATGGGAATCAAATCCGCGCAACTCAAACATATCCGCAAAATCGCTGTCAACTAAATAACTGACACGAAGGCATACTGGATCCATCGCAAAGTTTTCAATGGTCAACCCTTCATGAAATGAGCCTTCCCCAATCCACTGATGCCGGGTTATCAACAAAGACTCCCGTGCTATTGACGATTTTTCCGATGGCGGCTCATTCGTATAACGATATACGCTATCAAACGCGCTGACTGCTTCCGATTCCAACAACACCAAGACATCCGGCTCACAAGACCATTGCATGCGGGACAAAAAACGGGTGTCCCGCGAAAAGAGCCCATGACGCCCCAACGCCATGCCCTGATAATCCGACAAATAAAACACATCATTTTCTTTAATCACACGATAATCCACTCCAAAGATCTCCTTCCTGATTCCCCCATAACGTTATGGATTTTGGGCAAGCAAAAAATTTTCAACGGAAAAAGACTATGAACTTTGGCGGACAATCAACTCCGGAGACAGAATACACGCGCTGGGCTCTCTTTGTCTTTGCAACATGCTAACCAACATTTCTGCAGCTTCCGCACCCATACGATATCGCTGCTGCGCGACTGTCGTCAGGGCCGGCAATACCCATTGACCCACATCAATATTGTCAAATCCTACAACAGCCACATCTTCAGGAACCATTCGGCCGATTTTCTGTAAGTACCGGATTCCCCCCAAAGCCATCAAATCACTAGCGTAAAAAATAGCGGTAAGATCGGGCACCCTTTGCACTAATTCAGCCGTAGCTTTCTCGCCTCCTTCAACCAAAAAATCCGCATGCACGACTAACTCCGGGTCAAACCCTATCCCCGCTTCAACCAATGCTGCTTCGTAGCCTTTAAGACGATCAATGCTGACCACCGCGTCCAATCGGCCGTTCACAAGCCCTATTCGTTGGTGGTTTTTAGATAACAGATGGTTAACCGCAAGCTTAGCCCCTGCCACATTGTCGGTCATTACGTAGCCACAATGCTCGCTTAAAATTGGCAAATCAATTCCAACGGACACAAGACTCGCATCGGCTACTTCGCGCATATAGGGATCGTCCATACGCATTCCCATGACAATGACGCCTTCAAGTCGCCGCTCGGTGCAAAAGTCAATATAACTTATAAGTTGTTGACGAGCTGTTGTCGTACTCAACAGCGTGACGTCGTATCCTAAATCGGCCAGACGGTTATGAATTCCTGCCAAGACATCGAACAAAAAGTGATTGCTACCAGGATTTGCATTGAAGTCAGAAATAAGTAGCCCGACACTCTGCGTTTGTTGCAGCACCAAACTCCGCGCCACTCGACTCGGTCGGTATTTCAAATCTTTGGCGACTTGCAAGACACGCCGCTTAGTTTCTTCCCCCACATCTTCATATCCATTAAATGCATGCGAAACGGTGGTTACCGAGACACCCGCCGCTCGAGCTACGTCACGAATGGTCACAGGCATTGGCCCACATCCTATTCCGAAATCTTACAAACTTTGTCATCGCTCTTACTATAGACCATAACGTTATGGCTTTGCAATGCTTTTGCAAGATAATTCAAAAGTTTTTGTTGCCATCTAATAGTATTATCCTAATGGCTTATTCCATGGATACCGCCGTCGGAACAAACAGGGTTGGCACTGGCGCATGCATGAAGACATAACGCGCGACGCTCCCCATCCACAAATCGGCTGAAGGGGTACGCGTTTTCTTTCCCATCACTACCATGCTAGCGTGAACATCTTCCAAGAAGCGCACCATCGTTGGCCCTGGCTCCCCTTCCAAAACCGAGGACTCGCACCGAAATCGATGCTCATCCAATAATGCCTGCGCACGGCGGTGTTGCCGTGACCAAAAGAGACGGTCTGTTTCCGCCACCTCTTCGGCCCTAACCTTTGGGGGAATAATGGTAATGAGATGAACGCGTGTTCCTGAAGCCACAAAGCGGTTAATCCATGCAGCACCTTTGAGCGCCGTTACCGAGCCATCAATAGCCCACACCACAGGTCCCTTCTGTGTCGCCTGATGTGAAGACACCTTGTCAGACGCCCGAACGCCCGACACCACCGCGACTAAATCCCCTAACCAATAATGGCGAGCTATTGTCGCAATGCCTAAGTGTGCAGCCTCCGAGCTCAGCTCATCGGCCGTAGGCGCGTGTTGTAACGAGACACCAAGCCATTGATAAGGCACGAGCGCATCGTTCGACAAATTGGCCGTGATGGCATCAAGACCTTTGCGTGCCAACGCTCCCAACGACGTCACCGGCTGCACCATTTCTAAAATGGTCAATCTGCCTCCCACTTTCAGAACACGGACCATTTCTTTCAGACCCTCAAGCCAATCACTCATATTACGCAATGAAAATTGGGCCGTCACCCGATCGAACGTTTGGTCGGCAAACGGCAGGTGTTCTGCCGCGCCTAGCACCCACTCGACCGGGGCGCTCTCAGGATCGGGGACTATCTTACGAGCCACGCCCAGCATTGCCTCAGCTGGATCCAAACCCACGACACGCGAAGTCGGCCCCGCAGCTTTCGCCATTAGACGCGTGGCGGTGCCTGTTCCACAGCCCACGTCTAATATGTTAAGACCAGGACCCAGACGCATCTGGTCCACGGCAAAATGATGCCACGCACGAATCCCTTCTCCCGATAACAGATTGCTCCACCGGTCATAATGGCTGGCAATTTCATTAAAAAGCTCTGGCGTCTCTCCCATTTGCATATCCCCCAGCGCGTAATCGCCTTGCAATGATATTCATTGTACACAGGCCTCTCTCTCATCTGCACGGCCTGATGACCTATACATACGGGCCCTCATGGACCGAAAATACATGACCTCATCCCCGGTTACGACAAAACGTAACCCCCCACCACGCACGGCGTTTTATAATCAGCAGAACGATTCGCCCGAAAGGAGTAAACTTCATGAAAACCCGCGTCCTATGGATGACCGTAGCAGGTCTCGCCGCCCTTTTAACCGGGTGTGGCAATCAACCCGCCGCGTCTCCTCCTGTTTCAACCTCACAACCTGCTAAGACGTTTCCTATCTCACCCGATCACCTCGTCCTCTCTCCGAGCCATGGAGCCCCCGGCGCGATGGTTACCGCATACGGCAACCTTCCTCATTTGGCACACGATACGCGCTTACCGAACGAAACGGCAAATGTTGTTATCGGTTCTTGGACGGAAGGATTCCAAGAGCAAGGGTTACCCGTCACGTGGTCGAAAGCCCATCCGGGTTATTTCTTCGTCCGCTTCCGCATGCCTGCTGTCCCTTGGATCACCCCGCATGGGGCGCATCCCCTAAAAGATGGGCCCGTAAGCATCGGGATTCAGTGTCTTGGTGAACCCGTGCAAGGCTGCGGTCTCAAGGCCCCCACCATGCAGGCCCCGTTTGACCTCACAGGGCCTATCCCCAAGGCGCCTTCTCATGCCGTGTTGCACCTTCATCCCGACCACGGCGCCGCCGGCACCGTGATCCATGTATCTGGGTGGGCACCTCTGACCACCGTTATTGGCGAACCCTTTGGCTATGAACTGGACTGGCAAGAACCTGGCAAGCGCGCCGTTGCTGGCCAACTCGGTCAAGTACAACAGCAGTGGAATGGCGACCTCACGGGAACCTTTCAGGTGCCAGCGTTTTTGCCGTCCATGGGCGAGCTGTCCGCAGGTCCCGCAACTCTTGATCTCGCCTATGTCTTTGTGAGCAATCCTCAGTCGGCCTTAGCCCCATTGCATTCGTCAAGAGGGGCGGGATTTATCACAATAGCACCGACCCAGTTTGTGGACACATCGTCTCCTGAGTGGTCGAATCTCGCCATAATTCCTCGCCACATCGCTTCGAACCAAAACGGTCTCTCTTTTGCTGCGCCAACGCCCTTAGCCGTCAACGGTCAACATCTCGTGATCCAAAGCGCTTATCATGGCCCTTTGTGGCAATCATACAATGGCGGACAAAGTTGGCAACCATTGTCACTCCAATCTCTGATTCCCCTAAGTAATGCCGCCGGTTTCCCAGCGGTTTGGCCGGGTAACTCCACGAGCGTTCAAGCCACCTCCATTACCTTGGATCCGGCCTATCCTCACAGTCTTTTTGTCGCCTTTAGCGGGGTCTTAAAAAAGTATGATCAGGCGCCGCCCGTCTACAATCTTCCCGCTTTCTCGACCAACGCAGGAGGTAGTTGGCAACTCGTCCCCGTTCCCTCTGGCATGGTTTTAGGCGACTTTGGCGGATTCTATCACACATCGCAAGCGGTCTATGCGCTTTTTTCCAACGGCTCCTTAACAGAGACCGAAGAAACATCTAATGGCGGTCAAAGCTGGTCTCAACAATCGTTGAGCGCTGCAGTGAATCATGCCACACTCATTTGGGGAGCGGTGCCCAACCAAAACAACGGGCAAATGGGAGGCTTTTCACCCCAGTTGGTCCTTTATAAAAATAACCAAGGCGACTGGACACCTACCGCCCATGTTGGCTTATTAGAAGGGCCCTCAGATCTTGTCCGTTTGCCTCATCATCAAGCTCTGCTCGTCTCTAGTAGCACTTCCTATCCCGTGCAATTTAGCCGCAATGGCGGAAAAACATGGCAGAACATTCAATTGCCAACACCTCCTGGCGCCACAACCCAACAAAGTCCTTACCAGACTTTGCAACTGTTGCCCAGCGGTTCTTTGCTCGCCGATGTGATTGAAAGTCAAGGACCCAACGCCTGGTTTGTGCTCCCTCCTCATGCTCAACAGTGGCAGCCGGTACCAGTGGCTCTGCCGCAAAATACCCCCATCACCGTCGGAAATAAAGGAATTTGGTGGAATAGCAGCAGTGCTGAAAGCCCACAAGCTCTTCCAATCATTCATCACGTGTTGGACAAAGATCTGTAACCGCACGTGCCGCGATGTACCCTCCCACTTCGCCTGAGTTAAGCGGTGGGTGGGCCATTGGGAAAACCGCGCACCTAAACCATCAACCGGTATTTCGCTAGGCGAAGCGCCTTTTCTTACGGGGGCTTCACCTAGCGAAACCTTGTCCCCTAATTCTCATCATCTGAAATTTTGTCGGTTGAACCAGCAAACATTCTTCGTATAATGAAGTCAGAACCATTGGTTTTTTCATTCAGTTTTAATCATTGGGAAAGAGGGGCTTGTCGTGAGTAACTCGACGATTCACAGCCTATCCCGTGGGTTGCGCTTACTGGATTACATCGCCCAATATCCGGAAGGCCTGACCGTAAAGTGGCTCAGCGCGGCAACGGGTATTCCTTTGGGAACGTGCTATCACCTCATCAAAACCATGGTTGAGGAAGGCTACGTCGAAAAAGACAAAATAACCCTACTCTACAAATTGTCCTACAAAATAGCCTATTTGTATAATCAAATGCGTCCTGCGTTAACGGTCCCCGACGCTATACGGTCTCTCTCCCACGAAATCGTTGCGGACTTGCAAGAGACCACGTACGTTGCGAAGTGGGAACATGAAGAGGTCATTATAGAACATATTGCCGAAGGCAATCAGGCGGTAAAAGTGCGCGCCTTATATGTCGGATACCGCGACCACGCCTTTGTACACGCACTGGGTAAAGCCATTCTGTCAGCGTTACCGCCACGCGTTTTGGCTCGCTATCGACAGACTCACTTCCCAGTGGCCCGCACCGCTCGCTCCCATGCCACCGACGAACAGATTGTGCGCGAATTGCAAATTACCGCCGAAAGAGGGTATAGCCTCGACGTTGGAGAGTGGGAAGACGGCGTGTGTTGCATTGGCGCTCCCATTTTCCAGTACGACGGCACGATTTGGGGCGCAGTCGCCATCTCGATGCCAGAAAGCCGCTACGATCCCCGGTCGGAAGATACCGTACACTACCTCAAAAAATACGCGCAAGCCATGTCTAAATATTTAGGCCAACCACAATCGAGCCGTTCGTCAGTGCCGTTCTTATCTGGTCCATAGTTGCATAGAAACCCAAGAGATCCGTGATTGCAAATACCAAGGGGGGATTAATATTGGACGCACCGGTTGAGATGTACCGCATGATGTGCCTGATTCGTCAATATGAAAACCGAATGGCGGAAGTGTATGCCGAGGGCAAAAGCCCGCTATTTAGTATCGCCGCGGGCCCTGTTCCCGGTGAAATGCATCTGGCCGCCGGACAAGAACCAGTAGCCGTAGGCGTGATCCACCATCTCCGTGACGAGGATGTCGTCACGGCCCCACACAGGCCACATCATTTCGCGATCGCCAAACATGTCGATCTCAGGCGCATGACCGCGGAAATTTTTGGCCGCACGGACGGATTATCCCATGGAAAAGGCGGGCACATGCATCTGTTTGACCCGCGGGTACACTTTAGTTGTTCCGGCATTGTCGGTGCTAGTTTTCCGCCAGCCGTAGGCGCTGCCCTTGCTTTTCGCCACCGGGGGCAAGACCACGTTGCAGTCGCTTTTGCTGGTGAAGGTGCTGCAAATCAAGGAACCTTTCACGAAAGTTTAAACCTTGCCGCGACGTGGAAAGCTCCTGTGATTTTCGTTATTGAGGACAACCACTACGCGATTTCCGTTGCTAAAGACACCTCTACCGCCATCGCCAAAAACAGTGACCGGGCTGGGGCGTACGGCATTCCCGGCGTTTTTATCCGTGGCAATGATGTGTTGGCGATTTCCGAAGCAGCCAGTGAAGCCATCGCCCGGGCCCGCGCCGGCAAAGGCCCTAGCCTCTTAGAGATTGAAACCACACGATTTTTTGGGCATTTTCAAGGTGACGCCGAAGCCTATTTGCATCCTGGCGAAAAAGATACATGGCGTGCGCTTGATCCTATTCCGCGATTTCGCGACAGCCTATTCGCCCAACGCTTGTTAACAGCCGATCAAGATGTGGCCATTCAACAAGAGGTAGCAGAGCTTGTCGAGGACGCTATAGCCTTCGCCCGTGAGTCACCCGAGCCCCAGCCAGCCGACGCTTTAACGGATGTTTTCGCTTAAGTGACAAGGGGGAAATGTGACAATGACGACAACCATACGAAAATTAACCATGGCACGCGCTATTAGTGAGGCCATCGCCCAAGAGATGGCACGAGACCCCAATGTCCTCGTTTGGGGCGAAGACGTAGGCGTATACGGAGGCATCTTTGGCGCAACGCAGGGATTGTATCAGAAATTTGGACAAGACCGAGTGATTGACACCCCTATCTCCGAAAGCGCGTTTATTGGCGCCGCCATCGGGGCAAGCGCTGAAGGATTACGGCCCATTGTGGAGCTAATGTTCGTTGATTTCTTCGGCGTGGCGATGGACCAAATCTATAATCATTTGGCGAAAAATCACTATATGTCAGGAGGCAGCGTGACTCTGCCGGTTGTGCTCATGACCGCTATTGGGGGCGGCTACAGCGACGCCGCCCAACACAGCCAGACACTCTATAGCCTTTTTGCCCATGTCCCCGGCTTGAAAATCGTAGTCCCCTCCAATGCCTACGATGCGAAGGGGCTCATGACCACAGCCATTCGAGACAATAACCCCGTTATGTATTTTTTTCACAAAGGTCTACTCGGATTGGGTTGGATGCCCTCTGATGATTGGGCGGAAGTCCACGTGCCTGAAGAGGCTTATACCATCCCCTTTGGACAAGCCGCTAATATCGGGGAGGGTACGGACATTAGTATCATTACTATCGGAGCTATGGTCCCCAAAGCCTCTAAAGTACGAGAACAGCTCAGGCAAGAAGGGATTTCCGTTGAAGTTCTCGACCTACGAACACTCGTCCCCTTAGACAAACAAGCCATTATCCAAACGGCGAAGAAAACTCACCGCGTTCTTATTGTAGATGAGGATTACCGGTCATTTGGCATGAGCGGAGAAGTAGCCGCGATTTTGGCCGAAGACGCGCTTGACTACTTGGAATGCCCTGTCCGGCGGCTCGCCATCCCAGACGTTCCCATCCCGTATAGCCGTCCCCTCGAGCAATTTACTATTCCCTCCACAACACGCATTGCAGAGACGGTGCGTGCCATGATGGACTAAATATCTCAATTCAGGCTTGGCCGCCGAAAGGTAGATGATGAGTGTGGACAGCACGGATATCACAGTCAACTTTAGCGATCAACACGACGCGGAAGCGGTTCTGGTTCACTGGGTGTATGATGAGGGAGCCTTTGTGCACGCGGGCGATATGGTGGCGGAAGCTATGGTAGACAAAGTCACCTTGGAAATTGAGGCACCTACCGATGGCTTCTTGGTTCCTCTTCTCGCCGCGAATGAGGTATTTCGATCGGGCCAAACGATCGGACACCTCGCCGCTTCTAAAAGCGATATTTCCTCTGCTATGCGAGCTAGCAGTCCTGGAGAGAAACAAAAAGAATTAGCCCGTGACCCCTTCATCCCAGCGCCTCCCGCGGTTCGCCGCTACGCCGAGGAAAAGGGCGTTCCCTTAGCCGAGGTTCGCCCCCGTACACCGGGCAAGCGTCTAAGCTTGGCCGATGTCGACCAATGGCTTCTCGAACACCAACGCCCACCAACCCTATCCTATTCCCCCTTTCGCCAAGCCTTAATTGAACACTTGACAGACCCCGGCGCTTTGCCGACAACCCTGCATCGACGCATAGCTCGGGGCATGCCAGCCGCTGAAGTTCTCCCTCAGATAGCATGGGCGCTCACGCAAACCCTCCCCCAATTCCCACGCCTTCACGGGTGGGCTGATGCCCAGGGATACACCAGCGCTCAAGAACTCTTGCTGGGCATTGCTTCCCAAACAAGCCAAGGGCTGTTGGTGCCTGTACTCCGTCAACAAAACAGCCTCGATGCATGGAACAAGGCGTTTAGCACCTTACGCACAGCTATACGCAATCAAACGCTTAACAGCCTTGATTTCTCCCCGCCGTCTTTTGTTATCAGCAATTTAGGGGCACGCCAGATCGAATACTTTACACCCCGACTTATGAGCCCCACCATCGCCATTCTTGGAATAGGCGCGGTCGACAGCTCCGTTCCCGTCTCCTTAACCTTCGACCACCGAGCCGTGGACGGAGCCGAAGCCGCTGAGTTTTTAATGGCGCTTGACAAAACCTTAACCGCCTATTTACTCTAACACGTTATCAACAAACAGATTGATGGCAAGCTACGGCTTCGCGAAGCCATAGCTTGTCATTAATTCATTTACCCCTTAATCCGCCATCTCTCTTCATCACGCGGTCGGTAAGGACTGGCAATGATTATGCCAAGATTTTCAATCAATCGATTGAGTGTAGTGGCACAACACTCTAAAATGGTGGTGGACTCCACTATACGATGGCTGCAAGGAGGTGAGTAAAATGATTCACAGCACGACCCATCTTACGCCCCGCGGCATGGCCACACGAACTCAGATTATTACCGCAGCCTATCAAATTTGTGAGGAAAAAGGCCTTCACGCTATTCACACACGGTCCGTAGCAATCCGTGCCAATATCAACGTGTCAACTTTGCATTATTACTTCCCTACCAAACACGATTTGTTGCTCGCACTGCTAGAATGGGTTCTCGCACGATTTGCGGAGAAAACTCCATCACCAACCACCTTATCAGACGAACTTCGCTCGGCCGTATCTTGGGTATCAACGGAGCCCGGAATGTTAGCCGTATGGTATGATTTTTGGAATTTAAGCCGCACCGATTCCCACGTCAAACATATGATCCATGATCATCTTCTCAAATGGCGCGCACATCTGGCGAGCCTTCTCGCGGATAACCACTCAACGGCTGATTCCACGGTTTTCTTAGCCTTGGCCTTAGGACTGCCCGTTGTCGCCGCTGCGTTGCCAGAAGCGTCAACAACGGAAACCTTGCAAGCCGCTGTCAACAAATGGCTAGCTCCAAACGGATCACCGCGCCTAAACCACAAATACGAGAGATAAGGGGGCAGAGCTTTGCAATCCAGACAGATATCCGAAGGAAAAGAGGCCAAAAGTGGATGGGCGCTGGCGGTTATTGTCACCGGCGTGCTCGTAGCCGCTGTTGATACAACCATTGTAATTTTAGCGCTTCCTACCATGATGCGAGCTTTGCATGCCAATCTGGCCGACATTATTTGGGTGATTATGGCCTATCTTCTAGTTATCACATTACTCGCCACGCAAGTTGGCCGCCTTGGCGACATGTTTGGCCGTGTTCGGATGTACGAGTTGGGATTTTTGGTCTTTGTGCTAGGCTCCTTTTTATGCGGAATCGCGACGACAGAGACCGCAATCATTGGTTTTCGCGTGCTACAGGGCATTGGCGGGGCTCTCATCAGTGCCAACAGCGGGGCAGTAATCGCCGATACCTTTCCGCCAGAAAAGCGCGGGCAAGCCTATGGATTTACAAGCATCGGATGGAATTTAGGCGCGATCCTAGGCATTTTATTAGGCGGTCTCATCACCACCTATCTTTCGTGGCGGTATATCTTTCTGATCAATGTTCCGATTGGACTGGCCGCCGTAATTGTCGCGTGGTTTGTCTTAAAAGAACACGGCAACAAGCAGCCACGAAACTTAGACTGGTGGGGCATGATTTTGTTGGGAATAGGACTTCTCTTGGTTCTTCTAACTATGATTCATGCCACGTCCCAGGCCTTTACATGGCATCTCGGCATCATATTGTTTTTTGGAATTTTAGCGTTAGCACTGTTTGTCGTCGTGGAAACTCACCAGACTCAGCCCATGATGAAACTCGATCTGTTTAAAAACCGCATTGTCAGCGCGTCCTTGCTCGCTGCGTTCTTTCAGGCCATTGGGAATTTTGCGGTTTTGTTTTTAGTCATTATGTATCTTCAAGGATTGCGCCAGCTGACACCTCTCAATGCCTCCCTTTTACTCGTACCGGGCTACCTCGTCGGAGGGATATTAGGGCCGGTATCAGGACATCTTTCCGACCGTTTTGGGTCCGCTCTTCCCGCGACCGTAGGTCTCAGTATTGAAGCCATTGCTCTATTTCTATATGCCCACCTTGGATTACATACGCCGTTATGGTGGATTATCATCTTTAGTACAGTGAATGGCATCGGTAATGCAGGATTCTTCCCGGCCAATAATGCCGCGGTCATGAAAGGCTCTCCGAGCGGATCCTACGGGATTGCCTCCGGAATGTTGAGAACCTTTGCCAATATCGGTATGGTGCTCTCTTTTGCTTCCGCCCTCCTTATCGCCTCGACCCAAATTCCCCGCAACTTGGCATTTGCCATCTTTGTGGGCACCACCGCTTTGAAAGGGCATTTGATGGTCGCATTTAATCACGGGATCCATATGGCCTTTTACTTAGCCATTCTTCTCATGGCCGTGGCTGCCGTGTTTTCGTTGTTGAGAGGTTCCACCAACCTTGCACAAAAGTCCCCAACTTCCACACAGTAATTGGAGAGGCGTTCCCTCCATGTTCTAGGAGGGAACGCGCAGACGCCAATTTTACATCCGCCATACTTAGTCCCGCCTTGGTATGGTTTTCCCTGGATTCAAGAGATTGTGCGGGTCCAGCGCATCTTTAATAAGCCAATACAGTGCACTAGATTCCCCCCGTTCTTCGCGTAAAAAGCGTGTTTTCCCCATTCCAATGCCGTGTTCCCCTGTACACGTTCCCCCTTGCTCCCATGCATACCGAATGACCGCCTCATTGACCGCTCGCGCTTGATCCAGCTGGTGTGGATCCTCTGGGTTAATCCCCATCACAATATGATAATTGCCATCGCCGACATGCCCTAAGACCGCCCCTTGAATCCCCATACGATTTAATGTCTCCCGAGCATGTCGCAAGGCTCGTGGCAAAGCCGATAGGGGAACAGCAGTATCGGTTGTAAAAGGATGGCTTCCTCCAGAAGCGGCCAAAATATCCAAAGCGGCTTTGTGCCGGGCATGCCATAAGGCTTGGCGACGATCGGCATCCCATTCCACAGTCCAGTCGCTCGTGCCATGATCAGAAGCCACACTTCGGCACGTCTCCAAGTCTTCTAAGAGCGCATTGTGGTGATTGCCTGCTAGTTCCAAGAATAACGTAGGCTGTTCAGGAAATTCGGTGCCTTCGACCACATTCACAGCATGAATCGTTTGTTCATCCATCAATTCCAGGCGATTAGCGGCCACCCCGTGCATAATCATCTCGGTCGCGGCTTCCCCTGCGTCTTCAATCGTGTTAAATACAGCGCGTGCCGCAACCGTCAGCTGAGGAATCGCATAGACCTTTAAGGTCAACTCCGTAAGGATCCCTAATGTTCCTTCTGCACCGACAAACAGGCTCGTCAGTTGATAACCCGCCGACGATTTCATCGTCGGACCTCCTAGACGCATAACGCGTCCATCGGCTAACACTACTTCAAGCCCCAATACATGTTGCCGCATCGCCCCATATCGTAAAGCCTCAGTGCCCGCTGCATTCGTGGAAGCCATTCCCCCGAGTGACGCGTCAGCTCCGGGATCCACGGGGAAAAACAATCCGTAAGGTCCCAAGATTTTATTTAACGCTTGTCGAGTAATACCTGGTTCCACCTGCACCACAAAGTCTTCGGGCCGGACAGCCACCACGCGATTCATGTTGGCAAAATCAATAGTAATACCGCTTTGTAAAGGGATCGTATGTCCTTCCACTCCCGTCCCCTGACCGTAGGCAATCACGGGAATTTGGTACCGATATGCCACCTGCATGATGCGACTGACTTGCCGCGCGTTCGTAGGAAATACCACGACATCGGGTTGATGACCATGGTGATAGGAAAAGTCACGCGCATGTTGCGCTTTCACTGACTCGCCCGTGGACAAGCCATCGGGTCCGACAATCTCTATCAACTCGTCAATCCAAGTCACAATCTCAACTCCCTCAATTACAGCATGATTTCATCTATCATCAACCATTTCAGCAAAATATCAGGCCATCAAGCGTCCCAAGCGCCTCTGTATAGGCACTATAAGACAAATCCCTTATACTGTTTTGCAAGTAGTATATCGCACCATTAAAAGGGCAGGAGACCATTTGATGACCACCCAAGGTTCCTCGAACACCAGGCAAACTCAGCGTCTCCTCGTTGGCGTCTGGGCAGGACTCGCAGCGTTAGCGCCAGACGCTTTGTCTTCGATCGCCTACGGACCGCAAGAGATGATTATCCAATTGGAACCCGCAGGCCTTCGAGCCGAATGGTACATTTTGCCCCTGGGCTTCGTACTCATTTTCTTGCTCGGATTTCTTGTCTTCAGTTACCGACAAATTATCCAGTCCTATCCCAATGGTGGTGGCAGCTATGTGATTGGACAAGCCACATTTGGCAGTACTATTGGCATATTGGCAGGATCCTCATTAATTATCGACTATATCATGACAGTGGCCGTCAGTGTTACGGCAGGCGTAGACGCTCTAGTGTCCGCCTTCCCATCCCTTCAGCACGACATGGTGACCGCCGATGTCTTGATTATCGTAGCGATTATGGTGTTGAACCTTCAAGGCGTGCGAAAAACGGCACAGGTCTTAAGTCCCGTCACGTACCTGTTCATCGCCATGATCTTGATGATGGCGACAGTCGGACTGGTACATCCATTTCAGCCGATAGCCCCCCACCCCAAAATTTTTCCCTTGCCGTCGGCTTTGCCTTCGGTTGGCGTGCTAATGCTGTTGCGATCCTACACGTCAGGCTCGTCAGCGTTGACGGGCATCGAATCCGTGTCGAATGCCGTCCCGATATTTAAAGCGCCTTCGGCCAAATTTGCCAAAAGGACCGAAACATTATTAGGAATTTTCCTTGGCAGCATGTATGTCGGTGTTATTCTAGCAGCCTTAAGAGAACATGCGATGCCAACCGCACATATGACACTACTTCAACAAATCGCCCAAGAAACTTTTGGCCATGGCGTATTCTTCTATCTGCTATCTTTCGTCACCATGGCTATTTTGGCTATTGGCGCTAATACAAGTTTTACCGGCTTACCTCAGTTAGCCAGTTTAATGTCATGGGATCAATGGATGCCGCGCATGTTTCTCTTTCGCAATGATCAAGACGTGTATCGCAATGGCATTTTTGTCTTGGGAGGAGTCGCGGCATTTCTTGTCCTCCTGTTTAATGGCAATATTAATCGTCTCATTCCCATGTACGCCATTGGTGTCTATCTCAGCTTCACCATCGCTCAAGTGAGTTTAATCAAGAAAGCCCTCACCGACCGAAGAGCAGGAAAGCCCACAGTCCAACTGCGCGTGTTGCCCTTCGTTGCTATCGGATCACTACTGACGATGGCCGTGGTGATTTCGTCGATTATCTCCAAGTTTCAAGGAGGTGCCTGGATAATTGTCATTGCTATCCCTCTGATGATGTGGGGCATGGTCTCCATTCGGCGACGATATCGAACCGTGGATCAAATCCTCTCCCTCGCCCAGCCTGTACACATTCCTCCAAGCCGACCCTCAGCGGTTCTCGTACCCGTCGACACATTAAATCAACTCACCGTACAAGCATTGCACACCGCCCAGTACCTCGCACCTCAAGTCATCGCGTTACACATCGCACCTAACGAAGCCGCCGAACAGGAATTTGCGGCGGTCTGGGCCCAGTCCGATACCCACGGTTCACTGCATTTGCGGACAACGTCCGTTCAAAACGCCTCGGTGATGGAATCTTTGATGGCCTATATCGAGGACTGGCAACAACAAAATCCCGGCCAAGTCTTATGGGTTATTCTCCCAATATTGACCAGCAAAAATCCATGGGAAGGCTTTCTCTATAACCAATTCGAGAGATCTCTCCATCAACAACTGGTATTCGGTCACAATATCATGGTCACAACGATGCCATTTCCCTTGCAACAACCCTCGTTGTAATTTCCCCCTAAGACCATTTCTGATATCTTCATGCGAATACGCTACAATAACCTTAACAATTAGCCCCAAAAGCTATATCATCCGGCAGGAGGAAAACCCGTGGCCCAAGAGATCTGGAAAACATTTACTGACATCACCCCGCAGTCCATCGTAGCCCACAGCCAAAAGCGGGGTGAACCCTCGTGGCTTACAGAGTTTCGCCTTTCAGCTCTCGCCACGCTCAACGCAGATCTCGTCACCCCTTATTGGCCTATCCAAGGGTTTCAAAAACCAAACACCAATATGGCAGAGTCTGGTCAAACACACGCTGATGAAGCGGAAGTCGTTTACCAGCAATTAACAAAACGCTTAGCGCAGGACCAAATCATTTATGGGAACTTTTATGACGTCATGCGCACGCACCCGCAGTTACTGCACAAACTTTTGGGCCACATTCTTCCCCCCCAAGAAAGCGCGAGCAGTGCGCTTAATGCCGTGCTCTTCACCGGCGGTATGGTGTTATATGTCCCACCGGGAGTGACTTGCCCAGTGCCGGTCAGCTATTTTCGACCCCAGGGACACCCGGGTCAAATCGAGCGCCATCTCATTTGGCTAGACCGTGGTGCCCACGCGCAATTCATTGAAGGACGCCCCTCATTGGACTTTGCGCCGTCCCATCTCGTGCACACCGAAGTGCTCTTAGGAGCGAAGGCCACCTTCCAATACATTGCGGTGAAAAATTGGGCCCATACCGTATCCACTTGGGTAACAAAGCGGGTGGTTTGTGAAGCGGAAAGTCAGCTCACATGGGTCGAAGGGCATTTTGGCGGGGCGAAGACTTATGAATCCACGCAAATTATTCTTCAGGGCACACAGGCCAGTACTCGGGTCATCACCTGTGCAGTAGCCGAAAGCGACCAACACATCATCTACCGACCCACAATTTATCATTTGGGGTCACATACCGCATCGTCCTTATCGGTCCATGGCTTCAGCAAAGATGGGCCTATGCGCATACAGGGCGGTATCTTTCTTGCACCAACGGCTACCCATGCCCGCCTTGAGCGCGATGTGTTGTCGACGGGCCCACAGGCCACGGCCACTGAGGAGAATGTCTGGCTCACTTTGCCTGACGTGATTACAGGTCCCTTATGGACAACTTCTACACCCTCCCTATCTTGGACCGCTGCCAAACCCTTGACCCAGCCGTTTGTGGACCAGTTGCCTCTAGAGTTCTCCATTGAGGCCGAACGGTTGCTACGCCAAAAATTAGGATCCGAGCCTTAAAATGTGTCCCCGAGGCTATTTTCCAATTGGTTACTCCCATCATCGATGATATAATGGCAACATTTCCAAATAATGTGTCCTCGCTATCACACAGACATGAAATCCACACACGTTAATAGTGAAGGAGTGCAACAGATGCGAAAAGTCTTAGCCCTGACATCGTCATCCGTTTTACTCGGAGCACTTTTGGCCGGTTGCGGGACGAATGCAGCCCAATCTTCTAACTCCTCCACTGGTGCGGGCCACCCCATTCATGGAGGGACCGCGGTGATTGCGCTTACCAGCCAGCAATCCCCCAATTGGTTTTTCCCATTGCGATCAGCGGTCACGGATACGGTAACCAACGAGCAAGTAGAACTCATGATGTATAAGCCCTTAATTGCCGTGAATGGCCATGATCAACTCGACTATCAGCGTTCCCTCGCGCAGTCTATTACTTGGAATGCGGCCGGGGATGTTTACACCATCAAGCTGAATCCGAAATGGCATTGGTCCAATGGCACACCGGTTTCCGCAGCCGACGTCGTATTTTCCTGGAACGTCATGAAAGCGGCAAGCAATGCCAGTGCTCCTTGGACCTTTTGGGGTGAAGGCTTTGGAGGCTTCCCCAGCTTATGGCAAAGTGTCACCGCCAAAGGCCCATATACTGTCGTGGTAAAGATTGCTGCACCGCGCAACCCCGCATGGTTTGTGCGCAATGGACTAGGCCAAATCATTCCTGCTCCTGCGTCCGTCTGGGACAAATACCCCACCAACATGACCGAAGAACTGCACTATATCGCGTCATTGGCCAATTCACCGCTTAACTCCGCCTATCGTGTCGTCGATGGTCCCTACAAACTGAGTGCAATGTCGCCCAACAATTTCTGGACCTTTGTCCCCAACAAAGCCTATAGTGGGCATAAATCATGGCTGAGCAAGGTGATGTACCAATACGAATCGTCACCCTCTAGCGAGTTTGCAGCGCTCAAAACGGGAGCGATTAATGCAGGGTCGTTGCCGCCCTCCCTGATGACGTCAAAAGCTCAATTGACCAGCGACACCGAAGTCCCCGAATACGCCATTGGCTTTAACTACATTGTGCCTAACCAAAATACAGCCGCGCCCAACGGCATTGGCAAAGCCTTTCAACAGCTTCCCGTCAGACAGGCGTTGCAAATGGGGATCGATCAAAAAGCGATCATTCAAGATTTTTACCACGGCTATGCGGTAGCAGACGACACAACCTTGGCGCCATTGCCGCGTACACCATTTTTTAATCCGGCTCTAGCCAAATCGCCCTATGCTTTTAATCCAGCCGCTGGTAAAGCCCTATTGGAGAAAAACGGATGGCATGAAGTCGGGGGAATCATGACGAAACACGGCATCCCACTCAAATTCACTTTAATTTACGCCTCTGGAAGCACTGCCGGAACCGACTTGGCCGAACTTCTTAAGAGTGATTGGGCCCAAGAAGGGATTAGTGTGAGTCTCTATGCAGAGCCATTCGACGAAGTCGTCACCCACGGCGCCGCAAATGCCTCAAGCTGGGCCATGATCGATTGGGATCAATCGGTGGGTGGTTGGACCTACGGTACCGGTTATCCAAGTGGCGGCGGATTATTTGCGTCGACAGGATCAGAAAATATGGGAAGCTACGACAATCAGCACATGAACCAACTCATCCAAGCCACTTACGCTCCGGGTACGACAGCCCAGACCTTGCACAATCTTTACGCCTACGAGTCCTATGCCGCTCGGCAACTGCCGGTCTTATTCATTCCCGATCCGGCCGAAATCTTAGTGCATTCGAAAACATTACACGGGGTCTCGACGTACTTTGACCCGGCGGGGGCCCTATTTTTGCCGAATCATTGGTGGTTTTCCGCGACCCCTTGACATTGTGCAGTACAGGAGGCAACCATGCGCAGCCCTAGGCATGGTTGCCTCCTTTTCATCGAAAGTGTCTTCAGCACTTATGTGACGAACAATCCGTCAGCGCGCTACTAATGCCTGCATTTCCTGATGCAATCCCGTATACATCGCCAATTCCGACGCAGCAATCATTTGCCCTGTTTCCAACATCATGCCGAGATCGGCAGGATCCCGAAACTGCTGCAAAATGCTACGACAGAGCTGGTAATGGCGGGGTTCATCCGTTTCCGCATGGACCCTCCAAAAGGTGAGATCAAACTCGTGATGTTGTTGATACCGCATATGCTCTAAGGAATGTCCAATGCGGCCCATGACTTCCCCAGCAAAAAATTCCGAACCCAAGCCCACCGCCGCCATGGCTTCCAACGGGGTCGAACGTCTAAAGAAATCAATAAAAAAGTCCGTAGCCTGAGCCACCACAGTAGACATTGGGTGCGGAGGTAAGCCCTGATCATCGAGCCTCATGGTGGGATCAACGGATAACAAAAAGGTCCGGTACAGTTCTTCATGGGATTTACCGGGCACACCCCGTCCCGCCTCATCCCATAAGTTATCGGCCAGAGGCATCCACCACTGCGGATACGGCGCCATCGCCGAGATCGCCGCGCCTAACACCCGCGGAAAATGCCGACTATAATAGCCATATTGAATAGCAAAATGACGTAATTGCACGGGCGTATACTGCCCCGAAGCAAGTGCTTCGAAAAAGGGGCTGTTAAAAAAGGTTTGTTCCACCCATTCGCGCATAGCGACTTCCACATCGTCCAGGGTAGTCATTTGCTTCACAGACGCCGTCATGATTCCCACTCCATTCTCAGCCGTTCTTTTGGCACATCTTTGCCTAGGGTACAAAAAATTAAGAGCGTCGTAAAGCGATTAGGCGGTCATAAGGTCTACGACCAAATGACCTCTAAAGAGAGCCATTTGGTCGTAGACACTCCCCTGGACAAATTGCCATGATATGAACAAGCTCATGCATCTAAGGTACAGGCCTAAACTAAAGGAGCGTTCTATGGACACTACAAAGGGACTAACTACGAGCGAAGCCCAAGCGCTTCTTCAGAAATTCGGACCGAATCAAGTCAAAGAGGAAGCTCCGCACCCCATCCGGTTGTTTCTGATGAAATTTTGGGGACCGGTTCCGTGGATGCTGGAAGTCACGCTGATTCTCGAGGGCATTCTCCACAAAACTCCTGAAGCGCTGATTATCGCATTCCTCTTAGTGTTCAATGCCATTTTAGGGTTTACTCAAGAACGCCGGGCCCAAGGTGCTTTGGATCTCTTACGGACTCAGTTAAAAATTAATGCCCGCGTGTTAAGAGATGGCTCGTGGACCGAAATTCCCGCCGCCGATCTGGTTCCTGGAGACTATATTCATTTGCGCATGGGTGACTTTGCCCCGGCCGACACGCTTTTGGATGCCGGATCCGTGCTGGTTGACCAATCGTCTCTGACCGGGGAAGCAGCACCGGTAGAACGAAGCGCGGGTAGCATCATCTATTCGGGTTCCATCTTACGCCGTGGTGAAGCGAGCGGAACCGTTCAAGCGACAGGGGCCCGGAGTTATTTCGGGAAAACCGCTGAGCTGGTGCGGGGCGCAGGGTCTAGGAGTCACCTTGAAGATCTCGTCATGGGCATTGTGCGCTACCTGGTATTGCTTGATGGCATTCTCGTGGTGGGTATTTTAATTTACGCCACCGTGCACAGCATTGCTCTTGGCGATATTTTACCATTTGCCCTCATTTTGCTCGTCGCATCCGTTCCGGTCGCGCTCCCCGCCACGTTTACCCTAGCTACGGCCTTAGCCTCCTTAGATCTGGCACATCATGGGGTCTTAGTCACGCGTCTAGCGGCGATAGAAGAAGCATCGTCGATGGACGAGTTGTGTACAGACAAAACAGGAACCTTGACCCTCAATCAACTGACCCTGACGGCTATGCAACCTGCCCCAGGTGTCTTAGAATCGGACCTTGTTACCATGGCAGCCATCGCTTGTGATACCGCTACCCAGGATCCTTTAGATCTTGCAATTTTGCAAGCGGTTCAAGAGCAGCATCTTACCTTACCGCCCCGTCAAGACTTTATTCCCTTCGATCCTGCCACAAAGCGGTCGGAGGCCACGTTTATTCATAACGGTGTGCCGTGGAAAGCCATTAAAGGAGCCCCTCAGACCATTGCGGCTTTAACCGCACTAACCGACTGGCAAGACGCTGCCGAAAAACTGTCACAAACCGGTGCACGGATTTTGGGGGTAGCAGCAGGCCCGGAAAATTCCTTGACTTTTCAAGGATTTTTAGCGCTCTCCGATCCTCCAAGACCTGATGCCGCCCAAGCTGTGGCCGATTTGACGGCTTTGGGCATTCACGTACGCATGGTCACAGGAGACAGTGTCCCCACGGCTCAAGCCGTTGCGAGCCAATTGCATATTGCAGGTCCCGTCTGCGAGCACGACGCCATTCAAACGTCAAACCAAGATTGCGGGGTATTTGCGGGTGTGTTTCCCGAAGACAAATTTCATATTGTGCAACGCCTGCAAAAACAACACCGCATCACCGGCATGACCGGGGATGGCGTCAATGACGCACCAGCGCTCAAACAGGCGGAAGTCGGTATTGCCGTGTCCAATGCCATGGATGTCGCGAAAGCCGCGGCAAGCTTAGTGCTCACGCGACCTGGGCTAACCGATGTGGTCACCGCCGTCAAAACAGGGCGACTTGTGTATCAACGCATGCTGACCTATACCCTCAACAAAATCGTGAAAACTTTTCAGGTCGCTATGTTCTTAAGTCTCGGCTTACTGTTATTTGGACAATTTGTCGTCACTCCGCTTCTTGTCCTCTTGCTGCTCTTTGCCAATGATTTCGTGACCATGTCATTGGCCGATGATAACGTGCGGTACTCCCAAGACCCTGACCACTGGGATCTTCCATCACTCATAGGCACATCGCTCATCATTGCCATGGCCTGGCTCATTTACATTTTTGCCGTCTTCCTGGTCGGCCGGTATGATTTCCATTGGCCGCTCCCCACCTTGCAAACCATGGACTTTTTGGGTCTCGTGTTTTCTGGCCTTGGCAATGTCTTTGTCGTTCGAGAACGCTCGTGGTTCTGGCTATCACGGCCCGGACGCTTTCTGACACTGGCTGCCCTAGGCGACGTCATCGTCGTGTCGCTATTGGCCGTTCATGGCTGGCTCATGCATGCCGTCACCTTACGCGCTATCGTCTACCTCTTTGTGTTCACGCTGCTGTATATGCTGATCCTCGATGGAATGAAAGGCATTGTTCTACGTTTCTTTCATAGCCGGACCGCTTCCCCTAGCCCCGTCCCGGGTGTTGGCCCCTCAGAGATGTCATAACGTCATCCGAGCGAGGCCTGTCTGATGTTGGCAAGCATCCATCGTCTAAGACGCCTGCTAAGTGTGGCGACTCCGAGTACAATGTTAAGGAGAACGACCCACAATGACACAGACGCATGCGAGGTGGAATATGGCCAACTTTTGGCGACACAATGTATTTTTCTTATGGCACCCGGTCATGGCATTGATTCTGATATTAGTTTTCTCTTTCTATCTTCGCTTGACAGGACGAAGGCATCACAACGCCACGGGATACTCTGCCAGCTTTTTACAGCAAACCTATTTCACGCTGGCTCTTTTGATGTTCTATCTCGCCATGGGCTCTCCCATCCGGCTGGCGGCCGAACACTATCTTTTTTCTGCTCATATGTTGCAATATGCACTACTCACGATGGTAATCCCCCCGCTATTTTTGTTAGGCCTTCCCGAAGCGCTGCTGGCACGCGTTTGGCATCACGGGACGTGGTCACGCCTTTTAGCGGGCGTCACGAATCCTGTTGTTGCTATTTTACTATTTAACATCGTTTTCGCTGGATTCAACTATCCACCCCTGCTCGATGTCAGCCTATTATCGGGATGGCTTTATATTCTCGAATCATACGTCGTATTGATCTTGGCCATTACCATGTGGTGGCCTATCTTAGCCCCGCTGCCGGTCAAAGGGTTCACGCCATCTGATTCCTGGGATCAAGACCACATCGAATTAGGCATGGTGTCCCGGATCTATCAACTCATGTATATTTTTTTCAACTTCGCTCTGATGATGCTCGTGTGGTTTTACATTATTGATACCCACGTCGCTTTCTACTCGTTCTATGTGCACGCCCCGCGCCTGTTGTCCCTGACACCGCTTGCGGATCAACAACTCGGCGTGGTTATTCTGGAAGCTTTTATGGGACTCGGATTCGTTGTGGCATTTGTGGCTTCGTATTCACGCTATGACGACTCGCATTGGTATGATTAACCAGATTTTGCAAGCGACTAGACAACAGCGTTTCAAATGGTGCCGTGTTCTATAAATCGTTGCTAAAAGCTCACCGCCATCCGTCACAAGCCGAAGAAACCTCGTAAACAAGGCCCCCGCAGGGGCCCTTGTTTACGAGGCGGGAGCGCTAGGCGCTGTGGGGCCATAGGCCACGTTAAACCCATCCGTATCGCTGTCCGGAACCGAGGGTGTCGAAACTTGCTTGTTCTTTTGAATCATGACGCCCCCATCCTCGGTCGTGAAATCAGGATTGGCTCCCCCATTGACTGTGCCGGGATTAAACGTTGTCTCCCCGTAGTTGGCCAATGTGGCGACATGCCCTCCGATGGTCGGAGCCTCCAAGATCCATTCAGCAGACGCACCGGGTCCTGAGTAGTCCTGATTGGTTGTAAAGGTCCAGCCTTCCGTGACATCCTTTAGCGTGATAGTCCATACCCCATTGCCGTCATTCACAATAGACGCATCCATCTGGTCGCCCGGCGCAACCGGTTCGTTAATGACCGTTTCTGCTGCCGGAAGAATTTCCCACCATGCCGAATACTGTGCCGATCCCCCAGTATAGTCTTGTTCTGTGCCTGTCTGAATTAGATCGCTATTATTAAAGCCGTCAATCCCAATCCACGCCGACGAATAGGTCGACCCATGCCCTGCTGTCACCGTTGGGACAATCCAACTTCCCGTAATTTGGGTGTAGGGCCCATTGGTTACGGCGTAGCCGGACCAATTGCTCGAAGACCATCCATAATTGCCGATTGCATGAGATGGGCGGGACAATTTAAGTCTTGGCGCATGGGTAATTAAAGGAAGGGCCGACGTTCCCATAGCCATAGTCGGCGCACCCACGACAAAAGATGCCATCGCAGCTGTCATAATCCATGAACGAACACGCATGAATAAATTCCTCCTCGGTAAGAGCAAATGGATGGTCAATCCCGTTAACAGCATATCCATGGTACATATTGTGTGTTCTGTTCTTTCTGTTGTTTTTCCTTCTTTTTCCATAGAATTTTTTGGGTTCTATTTCTTTCGTCGTTTTGGCGTCATCCGATGCACCATTAGGAAACAAGTGAGGAACCAAATGGCGATATCACAACTATTCCTTGTAACAATAATATGGTGCCGTCAGTACACTCCGCCAACAGCCCACCTTGTGGACCATCACGCTTCGTTATCGGCACTCATTTACCGTGCTTAATCGTGCCCCATGTCCGCCACATCCTTCACGCATCGGCGGTAGCGGTCAGTTTTCTCCAAGGCTCCAAGTCGGTCCCAATCTTCTAGTGCAAATCATAATTAATAACGCTGCCGCTGCCATAGCAGCGGCACGGTAGCCTTGGCCGTTGGATGTGTTCTCAACCTTTTGGGATGCGTATGACATGCCTCGTATTCGGAGCCTTCGGTCCCCTGCCAGGATATAAAGCCCTCTGGCGTCCTTGGCGAAGACGCTTATCCGAAAGCAAAGTCCATTCTAAAAAGCTGCTAAATTAGTGAAAAATTCCGTGGTGTCGACAAATCAGCAGTTAGGCATTCAGTCTACCATGTAAGAATAGACCCAAACATAGGAAAGAAGACAAAAGGGCTGATTGGAGCCGTTTCGCGATCGCAACAATGGCCCCGAGCCATACTTTTTTTGCGCACATAATGCAATTCACAAATTCTCAACCAGGGTCAGCCGTCATGAGAAGCGGGCTTCTTTGTATGTCTAGCGACTCCACGTCTTTCTGACTGAGCGAGACTATTGCCCCATCGCCACCCTGACATGCTCAATTTTTCAAAAAGAGACCTAAGCCCCCCATACCCAGACCAATCACCGCAACGCCCACCCATACTAAGCCTAATCCGCTTGAATCAGCATTCATGAGTACTGCAAACCCTTCTAAAACAATCGCAAATAACAACATCTTCGTCCCCATGCAAAGATCCTCCTTAAACACATCTCCTCCTTATCATGCCCGTTTTTTCCATGTAGCCCCGTGACAAAAAGGCGAAGCAAGCTTTTCGCTCCTTCGCCTTTGCCAACCTCTACTCTTGATTCCACGCCGTAAGACTTTTCGCCAACTGGGCCACGTCAGGAGAGCCAAGGCCCGTGACGGCGTTCCATCCAGGTCCCGCATTATAATACCAATTGTTGCCTTGCGTGATGGGATGAAATCCCCCGCCATTGGCATTCGCATAAAATGCCGCGTTCACCAATCCTTGCGGGCCCCGGAGATCTTGGTCGATCAAGGCCATAATCCCTGCCCATTGCGGTGCGGCAAAAGACGTACCGCCCCATCCATTGGTCCAACCGTCAGATTCGGTCGTATAGAGCGAATTCGTGTCGTAAATCGCATAGCCTGTAAACGGATCGGCATCAAACGCCACATCGGGCACACCCCGAGCATTGGCATTCCCCGTACCCGATTGCCACCAATAAAGACTCGCGCCATTGTCAGGAGTCGATGACGTCCAAAACGCGCTATATCCTCCCGTTGATCCGAAGGGATAAATATCTCTTTCCCATATGGCTTCAGATTTGACACCAAAATTAGCGTAATAAGGCAATAAATATTGCCATCCCCAGCCTTGCTCTCCCACCATGGCAATCGATCCGTTAGGAATGGGAATATATCCCGTTTCTGAAGTCCCGGGTGATATCGGATTCGCGTTCGGCTGGGTCGACACCATCGGCAACGTCGTCCCACCAGCCGCCAAAATATCGGGGCTTGACGCGGGCGAGTCGACCGCGAGCTGTTTGTCGGTAGGATAGCCGTCATATGCCCCATCATCGCCAGACGCTGCAATCATGGTCATCCCTTCAGCGGCCCCTTGCATAAACGCTTGGTTGAGCATGTAGGCATAAGAGAACGGTTCGAAAAACTCCGCTTCTCCCCAACTCGTCGTCATGACTTGGACTTGGTCAGCTGTAGCGACCGTGTCATAGAGATCAATAAAGCCCGTAGTGGTATTCGGTGCTTCATACACAATGATGTTGGCCCCTGGCGCCATAGCGCCCGAACGTTCAACATCTATTGAGGTTTCACTCCCCCCTATTCCTTTCCCAGAAGCGGTCGTGCTTTGCCCGTCGACTCCAACTTCACTGAGGCTCCCGGTTCGGTTAATGCCATAATACTGCCAAAAATACGTCGCATCACTTGGCACAAAGGGCGCCAAAGTGGCCACCCCAATCGTAACCCCCTTTCCTGTAATGTGATGCGCCAGCAATGGCGTGGCGTTATATGCCGCAGCAATTTGCTGCGGTGAATAGCCGACGGGCCCGGATTGGTCATTGAGATGCGTCACATTGGACTGTTGCACGGTATGGGGTCCAATCCCGTTATAGGTGGTCATCCCTGCGACGCCGGAAACTAAACGCGCTAAATTATATGACGTACCTTGATACGTATAGGACATTGGCAGCGAGGGGTTTTCATCGTTGGCAATAAAAGATCTCCCCGCCGAAAGATAATTGTTGATGGAAACCGAAAACGCCTGCTCCACGTCGCCTACTGTCCCGGTCACATTAATGCCTAAAGGGTATTGGACAAAGTGGCCATGGACAGTGACCGGAACAATATGGTATTGCGCCAAATAATTAAGCAATGCATCGACTTGATCCGGGGATGGCGCGTAGTCCGCCGCAAACTGGGTCTCCGTAAGAAAATGGTGAAACAACGCATTGCCCGGCGTTTCGGTATCCTGAATGTACTGCGCAAGACTTGGCATGTTGGCCGGTTTGACAAAATTAAACCCCACATATAGGGTAACTTTCGCCGACGTGTTTGCTGCCCCAGTCATTGTGGATTGAGCCAGCAACGCATGGGCAATATTCCCCGAGACTCGTCCATATTGACTGGCAGCGGCCGATCCCGGTAGAGCCAAGGCCGGTAGAGCTAAAACCGTCGCGGTACTTAGTACCGCCCATGTCCGTTTCATGAAACCGTCCCCCTTTATGTTAAGTCCATGAATCTGATCAAAATATTCGGTTTTTGCCATAAAATTCCTGCAATGTTTTTTGTTTATTAACATAAAAAAACCGTCCGGGCTGAAAGCCCGAACGGTGATAACCCGTTTTCGCTACTAGGATTGCCGTCGCGTCCTTAATAACAGTCCTGCTGCTCCCATCAAACCGACTCCGATTCCCATAATCGGCAATAAGGGCAGGCCCGTAACGGGCGATGTCGCTCCTTTCATCATGGCTGTAGGCGTCGTTGCAGGCCGCGTTACCGCAGGCGTTGAACCAAACTTATTCGGAAATTGAGCGACAATGCCTGACGCCAGATATTGGCCCGCCGTGTACATTAAATTGTAGTCTTGCCACAAACTGGCATCAGATGCCGCAGCTTCTCCCTTAGTGTCATCGAGAAAGGCGGTGGTGATTTGGTTGATGTGTTCTTGTAAAACCGTCGATAGCGTACTTTCACTCAGATGCGGATCGGCCGCGGCCAAAAATTGGCTGAACTGGTTCTTGTATTGCGTCAGTGCCATTTGTGCGGCTTGAGCTCCAGACGCGTTGCCATCTTTAATATCCTCTGCATAGGTGAAGAAGAGCATATGGTGGTTCCACAAGGTCTCGAACTCGCTCGCCGCCTTCGGGCCATAAATACTGCCAATGGCTTGAGTGAGACTGGTGGTATTTTGATTCATAGCTGCCGTGAAGGCTTGTTCCGCGGCGGTATTATTGGCGTAAAGGGCCTGCATTCGCATTTCCAACAAGAAAGCATGCATCCCTAACAGTTGGTCCAAAGAACTTACCAATGAGCCCGCCGCAGTATTCGGAGAGGTACTGGCAAATTTCTCGGGAAACTGCGCTTCAATGCCCGATGCCAAATAATCGGCGGCTTGGTACATCAACCCATAATCCGCGGTGAGTTCCTGCACCGCTCCTGCCTGATTGCCCTGCGTAAAATCATTAAACGCTGCCGTAATTTGATCAATATGCTCTTGGAGCACTGAGGATAAGACGCTGTCACTGAGATGTGGATCAGCACTTGCTAAAAATGCCGCGAAAGCGTCCTTATAATGCGTGAGTGTGGCTTGAGCACTATTCGCGTCGACCAAATCCGTAACGTAGGAAAAAAAGTACATATGCTCGTTCCATAACGATTCAAACTTTTGTCCAGCACTTTGCCCGTAAATACTGGTTATGGCCGCTGTCAACGACTGCGTATTTTGATTCATGACGGCGGTATAGGCATTATAGAGATTGGTATTGCCGCTATATAAGGCTTGCATCCGTAATTCGAGAATCAACGCGTGCTCACCAAGCAGTTGATCCAAATCCACCCGCAAGTTTCCGGCCGCAGTATTCGTCGCCGTGTGATCAAATTTGCTTGGAAATTGCGCGACAATGCCCTGAGCTAAATATCCCCCCGCCGTATACATCAGATTATAGTCCTGCATCAACTCTTGAGTTGCGGCCGCATCATTGCCCGCCACATAATCTTGAAATGCGGTGGTAATTTGATTGATGTGCTCTTGCAACACGGTGGACAAGGTGCTCTCACTCAAGTTCGGATTGGCCCCCGCTAAAAATTGGCTAAATTGGTTCTTATACTGCGTTAACGCCGCTTGGGCGGCCCTAGCACCGGGCGTATTGCCGTCTTTAACGTCGTTCACATAGGTAAAGAAGTACTGGTGCTGCTCCCACAAATGCTCGAACTGCTGACCCGCAGCCGTCCCGTAAATACTGGCTATGGCCTGAGTCAATGCTTGCGTATTCGCATTCATTTGCATCATATAAGCATGATACAAACCTTGGTTGCCACTATAGAGAGCTTGCATCGCCAACTCTAAAATCATGGCATGTTCTCCCAGTAGTTGATCGAGTGCCACTTGTAGATTGACAGCCGGAGTCGATGGGGACTGGTTGTCAAACTTGGCAGGAAATTGTTTTGCAATACCGCCCGCAAGATATCCGCCTGCCGTGTACATCAAGTTATAATCTTGCACGAGTTCTTGCGTCGCAGCGCTATCTTGACCCTGGGCATAGTCATTGAGGGCTGTGGTAATTTGATTGATGTGCTCTTGCAACACGGTGGACAAGGTGCTCTCACTCAAGTTCGGATTGGCCCCCGCTAAAAATTGGCTAAATTGGTTCTTATACTGCGTTAACGCCGCTTGCGCCGCATTTTCCCCCTTTACCGCATTCACGTAGTTAAAGAAGTACATGTGCTGGTTCCACAAAGACGCAAACTTTGTCCCCGCGGCACTGCCATAAATGGACGACACTGCCTGAGTCAGTTGTTGCGTATCTTGGTTCATAATGGATGTTAGGGCATTATATTGCGCGGTATTCCCACTATACAATGCTTGCATGCGCTCTTCGAGTACTAAGGCATGCTCCCCCAGCAACTGATCCAATGTAAGGCGCAATGAGACCCCAGGAGTCGCGGTCATCGACGAGCTCGGTGAAGCAGCAAAGGCCATGGATGCAGATGCCCCAATCGTCGCCACACTCAGGGCTGTCGTACTCAAGATTTTTGTCAGATAACGCATGAATTTTTCCTCCTCGTGATGACTGATTTCACTTCATATACGGAACGCAGAACGAACCCGATCTCTTTTTGGAGAAAAAATTTAAGGTTTTTTTACGAGAAGATTTCCTGGATTTTTTGTGGAAGAGATCGCATCCGAGGATTTTTACGTAGGCCCAAGTAAAGCACGATAACGAGGAGGGAATACCATGCGTCGAACATTCGCAATAAGTCTGGCCGCCTTGGGTCTAGGCATGATGGCCATTCCGTTATGGATTGGCCCCGCGGTGCAATGGACCAGCCAATTTGCTGCTCCGTTACCTACGGTTAAGCCGTCTCGCACCATACAGCCATCTCAATCCTTATCCCCAGAGCCCCAATCACTGCAAGCAGCCCCTCTACAAGACAACCCTAAACCCGGTCAACGCTGTGCAACCCTTTGGATCCCCTCGCTCCATTTGAAAGTGCCCGTCGTCCAAGGCACCGCCTATGGCGAGCTGCTGCTAGCGGCCGGTCATTATCCTGGTTCAGTCATGCCAGGCCAATTAGGCACTAGCGTTATTGCCGCGCATAACGCGACCTATTTCCGACATCTCAACCAATTACGACCGGGCAATCGCTTGATTGTGACAACATCTCAAGGCACATTTTGGTTTGATGTCACAGGCCATGAAATTGTTTCAGATACGGCAGGATTACCCGTCAGTCCCGCATCCACATTAGATCTTGAAGCCTGTGATCCGTTAAATGCCCTGTACTTGACCCCGAATCGATATATCGTTGAGAGTCGACTGGTCCGGTCGGTCCTGACGGACCATGCGACCCCAACGGTTCTCATGCCCCCCGCCTCACCCTATCACGCCATGATCCCGTCTTTTGTGACGGACCACTATTCTTTGTCTCTGCAAGACAATTCTCTACCGATGGGTACCTTGCGCTATCAAGACGCCGGCACAGCAGCCGATTTTACCTACCAGCAATCTGTTTTACCACTGCAAGCCGCAACGGAGGCTGTGAATCTTTGGTTGGCGTTTAAAGACGCAAGCCAAGTAGATAACTCGTCTGCCATGCAAGCTCTTTGGACTCATGCGGTAGGCAACCCTTATGTCAACGCCAAGGCGATTGCATTTCCCGGAACCTTATCCTTGCTCTTTCGCCTCAATGCCTCAGGCCAACCGCTATCCATTACCCTTCGTGACCCGTTTGTCCGGATCAATAATCAACTGTTTTCCGTTACTATGGACACCAAGTTTACCGGCGACACGCTCTTCATTCGCCAAGTGCATTTCGAACGATTAATGTCATCAGGAGGTGCTTCATGACGCGCATTCTTATTCAACGGATTTTGGGCGCCATTTGGTTATGCGATGGTTTACTGCAATTAAAGCCACAAATGTTTACAAGCGGATTTATTACCGCAAACATCTCGTCAAATCTCCCGGGTCAACCGCTTTGGCTTCAACATCTCCTGGAGTGGGAAATCTTCTGGGGATCGCATGCTGAATGGCCCTTTAATTTAATCATTACTCTCACCCAAATATCCATTGGGGTGATGTTGCTAAGCAATCGCTATGTCAAAACAGCTCTAACCCTATCCATTGTTTGGGCCCTTTTGGTATGGCTGTTTGGCGAAGCACTAGGCAATCTTGCGTTCGGCCAGTGGAGTCTCAAAGACGGAGCACCCGGGGCCGCACTACTTTATGCCCTCCTTGGCGTTGCTCTTTGGCCCAGTGCCGATGCCCCCATCCAGTGGAACCGTTTCGCTAAACCTCTGTTGCTCACCCTAAGTCTAGCGGGATGGCTCGAAACCGCGTGGCAATCCTGGTATTATCCCTTTGCCACAACCGGATTTTCCACAGTTCCCAGCCATCTCTTTGCGCTTGGCGTTCTAGGGGCTTTGGCTGCACTTATTTGGCCGCGCCTACGCCGCTTAGGTGCTGCAGGCCTTATCGTTTTGTCCATTTGGGCTTGGATTACCATGCAACAAGCAGGACAATTTTGGCTGCCCTATGCGACGGACTTCAACAGTGGAGCGTTGTGGGCATTATTTGCGCTCGCTTTATACGGCTGTTCCTCCACCAAAAAGGCTCTTCACATAACCGGTTCGGGTGAACACTCGTCCCAGTCCGCATAAGACCAAGATTCAAAGGCCCCCGCTTCAAACACGGGGGCCTTAACGTGCTAAAGGTTCTTCTAACCCGGCAAGGTAGCCATGACCAAAATCGGGGTAGTTGGGGTTTTCGTGCCGCCAACGGGCTCTACCGTAATGGCGAATGCTTCTGGGTGCGGTACGGGCACTTTCAACGCCGAAGGTGTGGAACCAAAAGTTCCCGCCGCAACTGGATGTCCGCCTTGAATCCACCAACCTTCATAGGTTTGCCCGTGGCCGGGAACGGGCAGATGATTTGCCAAAACAACGGCGCGGTTCTTGGACAGATACAAGGCGGCACGGTAAGGCCCATGCGGTGATGTCAAATCCAGTCGTTGACCACTGGCCATGAGTCTAATGACCTGTTCTTGCTGAGAGGCCACATGATGCAAGTGATATGCACTAGCCCAGCCTCCTAACCCGATCACCACAACGGCTGCCCACCCTACTGCCGATGGGAGGAATCCTGTGTGGCGACGTTTGGTAGCCGTCTGGGGTGTAATACGTTCGGCGTTCAGCTTTTCCAGAAATTCTTGGCGTAAACGGTCGTGTTGGTCCCAGTCTTCCGTCACATCGTCCTCATGCGGGTCCAACTGCTGCAACAAGGCCTGGTAGTCATGATAGGCTTTTTGGCAACTGACACAAGTCTGGAGATGGACTTCGAGTTCTGCCGCTTCATCTGAAGGCAACGATCCTGCTGCCAAAAGCGGTAAGTTGAGCTCTAGTCTGTCATGGTCCACTCGTATACACCTCCAAGGCCCTTCGCAATTTTTCCAAGCCTAATCTCAACCGCGTTTTCGCCGTCCCTACCGGGATGTTTTGGCGCCTGGCCGCTTCTTCCGCAGTTTGTCCCCGAATATACACCGCTTCAATCATATTTTTCTGGGCAGCCGGCAAGGTTTCCATCGCTTGATGAAGCGTGGTCTCCGCTTCTCGCTTGACCACGGCCGTCTCGACCTGGTCGCTCGGGCCGCCCTCCAAACCGACCGCTTCGTCGAGACCTGCTTGGGTCGGTTCGCGTGCCACCTTGCGAAGCCGATCTATCGCTCGACTCCGCGCCAACGTTAACAGCCACCCGGTCACCGGCGCCCTTCCGGCATCATAGACAGCCGCCGTTCGCCACACCTGCATAAAGGTGTCTTGAATAACCTCGTCTGCAATGTTTCGATCAGCAATCATCTTTCGACAATACCCTGCCACAATGCCAAAATATTGATCATAAAATTCCATCATGGCTTGCTGATTTCCCTGGGCAATTTGGCTCAGCAACTCGCCTTCGTGACTTGCCATGACATCCGCCTCTCTAACCATGAATCCGAAAATCCGGCGTAAAACGATCTCTCGCCTACGAATTTCATGAAGAAACTTTTGCTTCCGAATCTGTGGGAGACCTACTCTTAGTCGCTCCGGTAGCGACTTAGCAAGCGATATACACCGTAGCTGATTAACAGCGGGTCAAAGACCACACCCCACCCTATACCCATTGTCACATCCGATGGTCCATGAAACCTCGGGAAGACTTGCGCATAAAAGATCTGAAAGGGCCCAAATCCGAGAAAGACAGACCCTTGATGCCACGTCATGGCCCACGACTCATACCGCAGAGCAATTATATAAAGTGCCGCCGCACTAATCGCCCCAATGCCGCTAGCCGTAACGAGCGCCCACCGCTTTGTCAAGCGACGTCATCTCCTCACCACATCAATCAATTCGAACATTTTATGTTAGTATAGCCTACTTTTCGCGTGCCCGTGCGGCAGGTGGCATCGTCCTTAAAGCGGTGACCCCAAGGATTTCGAGATGGTTCACACACCTGGATAGAAAGATCACGCAGAAAGTCGATTCCAAGTTCTTGATGCTCTTGAGTTCTGTTCCCCCATGAACCAATCCTATCAAACTCGACATGCCTCCGCCCATCTCGAGCCAATACACGAACCGAACAATCATCCTGATACGATCGCCATCCACGACCTTTTTCACGTCCATTACTCATTAAATCAACATCTTACCCATTCTCCATACCGTATGATCAGAACCTTCTTCTTGAAGATTGATTAGACCGCACTTTTGATAGAATCGAACAGCACGAAGATTGGCCGGGGATACTCGTAAATGATATTCAGTGACCCCCTGGTTACGGAAGCAATGTTCCGCATAATCAGACAACTGTGCTCCCTTTCCTTGTCCGCGAATCGACGGAACGAGGTAATATAGACTGACAAACCCTATCAACCTCTCCTCATGGTCTCTCGTAAAAATCTCCATTTGCCCAACTGTATCTCCGTGTTCTTCCACCATCACATATCCCCACGGAAATTGAACGGTCCGTTCCGTCAGAAGTTTAACGTATTCACCGGGATTAAAGCCCTTTTCGGAGCCAAAACTCACCCGAAACGAATCCTTCCGAAAGTCGATGCATGTACTGAGGTCCCTTGTCACATCGATAGTGCGGAACGAAAATGCCATCATCTGGCCCCCTCATGAATCCATTTTCCACGCTAGGTATTGATGACAAACGTGGTTAACAAAACCTATGCTGGCCGCTATGCCGTAGTGCTTGAGGCGTAACGCGCTGACAACGATGTCTGACTCATGCCCATAGGTTAGAGCTGGTAACCGGAGGCGGGCTGGATTCGCCAAGAAACCGTCGCGCATGATCCAGACTGTCTTGGGCAGCGGCGATGTCCGTTTCAGCCTCATTCCAAGCGATGTCGATAAGGACTTGGGGAACGATTGACCGCATACCCATTAAATTTTGCCTATTCCATTGAGAATTCCGGACAGGCGGCTTGAGCGGCCGATAGCATCGACAAGCCGGCTCGACGTTTAACAGTCCGGGATGGCTCTTTAGCTCAGCGTGTAATTCAGTAATAGGGGGTTGACCGACACACAAAACTAAATTCTCGAGTACGTTAAGAATTTTGTCGTCGGGAAAAGAAAACACTTCTTCATACAGCTTACGAAATATCTTCTCCCGCCCCGCATCTGTCCTATGTCTTTAAGAATACTTAACCGATCTGTGGGGTGTTTCAGATCCCATTGGTAAAAAGCAGAAGTCGCAGGAATACTCGAGGTGGTGAGAAGAATCAATGACTTGAACTTCGCTGCGTAGTCATAATTTTTTAACCAGTTTCTTAGTGACTTCCAGAAGTCTTCGCTGCGGTCGCTAAGATTATGTTCGGATAAATGGTGCTTTACTTCCGTTTGCACAGAATCCTTAGGGGATATTTTTGCAATATCGCCGTACTGTTCGACATAAATTTGCTCATTCTCTTTTAGTTCTAGGCAATTCTTTACAACGAACAAATATTGATATACATCGCCTAACCTTGTTAGGGTCGCATCATTGCCGAGCCGTTTCATACCAGCAGGCGCCCCTGCTTGTCGCATTCCCGATGTCGGGAGGCGTGTTCATAAGGCGAACCGAGAATGGGCTGTTCAGCGAACTGGTTTTCCATATAGTTTTGACCTACCTCAAAAATTTTTCCGTTTAAAGAGAAAACAAAACTTCCTTTCGTCGTATCCAGATATCGACATTATTAACGATACTCTGAGTTCAGGTCAAAAAATGGGGCCATTATACATCCGAACGGACCCGGACCATTAGGCATATCCCCGAATTTCGTGGAATTTGCAGTTAGCGATCCCCCGTCCGGAGTCTGATTGAGTTAGGGTGTCGAAGCCCAAATTATCCGACCACAGAAGGGAATCACGGTAAATCTCATTATAAAGAAGCCCCACGAAAAGTGACCCTTCTATTCCTCCGAATTGCCCCCGGCGTTGGTGGGCCCTGGTGGACCTGCTTAAAGACGCGGAAGGTAGGCGTCCAGGGACGTTGCAGCAACTCATGGCCTCCGAAGTCGACGCGTTGATGGGCTCGCCCGAAGGGTCAGCACAATTCGAGCCGCAAGACCGTGCGACTCGGAGTCGAGGACGGCTGTGTCTATGTGGGGGACCGGATGTATGCGGCCGAACCCGAGCACGTCAAATTCTCCTTCGCACACGAACGGAAATCCATAGAGGGGCCGACGATTCGTCAAAAAACCCGTTCGGATGCTGAGTGCATCTGACTAGGTCTGGGCGAGCGCCCATTGTTTTGTTCCCAACTAACATGATTATCGCTATGGCCTCCTCCAACTGCCGTCCTAGTATGTCCATGGCGATATCGTCGGTGTCACTTCCGACGCCGCACGGTCGTCGGGCAACCATGGAAATCGCGGCCCATACACATGGTAGCAAATTACTCTTTTTGGGGCAGCCATGTGACGCCCTTCCCATGTTAGTCAGATCCTTGATCTTTGTGCCATTCTTGCCTGCTACAGCTATAAAGATGGCTGAGAAGTGATGGATACTCGAAACGGAAAACCTGGGTATAGCTGGTCGATCACTCCCAAAATTTCGTCAGTCAACGAGCAAGCATCTTCGACGACGTCTTCAAGAGTATTGGCACTGCGCGTCAAAATTCGGTGAAGGCGGTGAAGAGGATTGGCACACATCTGAAAGCAACTTGCTCGCGCCGCAGCCCACGAGCCATGAACAAACCCGGAAGTCCACGGATAATAACGGTCGTAAATATCCTTGAGGTTTGCCTCGATGCTTATGTTCCTAAGGTTGCTATTATCCCAATGGCCTAGATTTATCGGGACAAATTCATGCCACATATCCTCATTAGCAAATGCCTCTATTGTCTCTAGGTTAGCAAATGGAGGCGGGGACACGGATTCATCGAGTTTTAAGAAAGTGAGTTTTGCTTGACCTACACCGTAGGTTCTATACTCCTGCCACTTATGGGGATCCCTTTGCGCAGTAAGATAGGCGATGGTAAGATATACCTCCAATAAGCTACGGAGGCCCATGCGGCCCAAGATGGAAGAGCTGTTTCCAAAGAGAACTAACTCGCCGAGGATGGATAAACTATACGCCGCCATCCCAAACGAAGAATCGTGCTGCGCATCTAATCCGGTGGAAGTGGCCGTGGTCATGGAATGTTCGACCAGTCTACGTTGAACCTCGCGAATTGTTTCTACGGTAGTACCCACTGATGATGCGTTCATGGTCTCGGTCTTCGAGTGTCCCCATGGTTCGCACTGTGTATCGCGCCAACACTGCTGCCAAAATGCTTCGGCCCAACCAGAAGAGGCCAACCCCGTTGCCGCCGAAAGGGCACCTTCTGTGGCACGGATCATGGGTCTTACCTTATGCAAGTCTCCCCGTAGTGGATAGTCTTTGAGTTCCTCAACCAATTCTTGCGAAGGCAAGACTAACTCGCCGGCAACGACCTTAACGAGAACGCGCACCCACCTTGAATCGGTTGCCGCTTCAGACTGCGGATCCAAAATACAGATTACCGCATCTCTTAGGTCCATCCAGTCATCTTCTTCAGGCTGTAGACCGATAGCGTTTTCCCATGCATTGCGAGCTGGCAAGTCTTCAAGCAACAGAAGTGGCCGTAATGTCCTTTTGAGTATGCAACTCGACGTTAGCGCCGTAAGTACTACAGATTGCACAGATTGTGGTAAGGCGGAAATCCCTGTCTGAGTGACATCCAATGTCTTCGGGATCGAAGCTAAACCGTGTACGGCTAACGCTACCCCCCGAAACACGGTAAGAGTACTGGCCCGGCCAATCCGTGCGAGCAACAATCCGGCCCATAGGAATTCTGGAAGCCTCTGATCAAGCCAAGACGTTAGGGGTAGATTTGGTATTGTAGACATAGGTGGAATTAGCGATTTGCCTTGTCTCGTGTGCTGACCTACCGTCGAATGCCGTGAACCTGCCCTTTTAGGGTTTTTTTTCTTTTTGGACATCGACCTGCTCCTTCCCCAACAATATGAATCATGAAGAGCTACTCTTCCACGGTGAATTGGAGGGGTCCAACTCGAAGTGCATGGTACCCATATTGACATCCAGTCTGAGAAGCTCAGTCAGGCGGTTCGTTCGAATGCTTATGCTTAGGAATTCAGTTCGCATCCTAAATGTCAGAGGAGAACTCGAATTCGCCCCCCCGCACCTACACCCACTCGATCTTCCCATCCTGAAGAAAAAAGTGACTTTTGCAGCCCACCTTTCTCCATACCGAAGGATACAGGGACGGTTCACCGTTGGGCCCTCTCTTCAACTTCCAACATGGCCGTGCTTTAGGAAGGAGATTAAGCTGAATCAGAGCACCACAGTTGCAGGGGCACAGAAACCCGACCGCCCATTCGTACGGAGGGTCTCCCAAAACATAGAGCACGTTTTGCTTTGGCATCTCCGGTAACGCATCGCAATTTATGACCGTATATTGGCCGACTCGTCGACGGAGTCCCAGCCATCCAAGAATCCGAAGAATACCATCCCTAACTTTACTGTACAACATTCATCTCACCCAACGGGGGGACGGTGTCTCCCCGGCCGACGTAGGGAGCCAGGCTCGATTTGACGTTTGGAGCAGGCTCGTACCGAAAATAGGCGTCACTCAAGTTGAATCGACCTGCGCTACAATCGGCATTTCTGAACCAGCGAAACCCATGAATGCGCGCTAAGAAATCATTCACGGCGAGACTTGCGGCTAACGTATTAACGCTAATGACCGCAGGGCGCTCTTCGCGGATTCCCTGAATGTAGCCCTCGTCCAACAAACCCTCATATTCCTCGGGGTCAGTGCGTTTTAGGTGACTCGCCCTAAGTTGCTCCGAGGTGTATGCCTTCCGTTCCAATAGGGTTGGGCCATCAGGGGTCAGGTAGTGCACCGAGACCCCGACGAACTCAACCCCGCCGTTTCCGTCAGCCTCTATGCCGACTCCTACATCCCAATATGGCAGGCTGTAGTACACTGCAAGCTTATTAAGCAAATCGCGACCGACTATAGAATCCATACACCCAAAGACCATGTCGCATTGTGCAAGGGCGGCGATCGCCGACGTGTGATAAAGGTCTGTGTGAATCGGCAACACTTTCGTATTTAGCCCACTCTGCTTTATTGCCCTCGCTATGACATCGACCTTGTAAATTCCGATATCCCGCCTAGAGCTGTTGTAAATACGCCCTAAATTCTTCTTCTCTATCGTGTCAGCATCCACAAGTACCAAGGAACCCACGCCAAGCCGAAACAACATTTCAACAAGGGGACTGCCTGTACCCGAAACACCGACTACACCCACCGACAGCTTACGGAGGATAGCAGTCGTACCTTGTCCAAAAGTTTGGTGAGTACGCTGTTGGATTTCGTCCATATCTTCATCGACCGGGTCTGCCTCATTCATGCGGTTCCAGATGTAAATGTCGTCGCCCGCGACAACCACCGATTCGAAGTATACGGGAGTGGCTCCACCATCCCAAGCTCTCGCCACGATTCGACCTCCGGGGAGCATTACCGCACTAACCAAGACGAAGTCGCGTTGAAACCATCCCGCCAAACTTTCATACAGACAGCGGTCTGATTCATCGTCCAGTTCTGAAAATGATTGGCTGCCATCTGGGTGGCTATGGATTTTAAGAACGACGAACTGCTGAGTTGAATTTTCAGCTATTAATTCGGAGAGCAATTTAGTCGACCAAGTGACTCGACTGCTAGTCCTCTCGGTACACTCACTGTAAGGGATGTGCTCGATGCAATGAACTGCAACGATTCGTTCAACGCGACCTGTATCTTGACGCTCCGCGACGCCACACAGGGACACACTCACTGCCTCAAGTCCGTCATCGGTTAACAAATGCTTTCTAAGCGCGTCGTATTGGTGACCTGTCATTCTCAATTTGTACTGTTTTGTAATCATTTGACCCTCTCAAATTCCCGGCGCAACCATTGCTCGATGAGGAGCAGATGGGTTACCAGCGAATCATTTCCGGGATCCCATGGAGCTTGAGATGTGCGATGCCTAGACCAACGCTGAAACGCCCGGCCATCAATCTGTTCGACCACATTCACCTGGGCGATCGACTTGTTATCGGCTCGTGACAAAGCCGGCGTGAAATAACACATATCCAGCCCTTGTCGAAGGTAATCTAAGGATGGAAACTGTACCGCCAGAGTAGCCTCCGTCACATTGTAGCCTGGGGGTATGGGAAAGTGACTCACCAGCAGCCAAAGCTTCTTCCCTTCTATGATGGTCTCCCAGTGGTAACCCTTGGCGTCCATGTACTGCTCGTCATCCGAATCTAGGTTGAATTGTCTTCTCACTTTGACCCTTCCGTTTGGTCCAATTTCATGTAAGTGAACCGTTCAAGACCCTTACGTGTCAATTCGACCACTTCAGTTAATTCGATGGGCTCGACCACCCCGTGCTTGAACTTCTGATTCAGCTGGTACTGGGTCACCGGAATCAGTTGAGCAAGTTCGAGAATTTGCTTACCCGTTATTGTCGGCTCACTCCAAATGAGAAGCTTGTTTCCGACTTTGAATCGGTATTCAACACCGTGCGTCGGTACCTCCTTACCATCTCTTGCGAATTCCTCGATATCGACAATATTAGCCATCAATCCTCTTCCTTCCCGTTAATGATCCAGAGCGATTGCTTCCGTAAATCATCAGTTTTTATTTCCTACCTCATGTCCAATGACCGCCGCTACAATTGCCCCAATTGCGGCACCTACGGGCCCTCCAACGAGAGCCCCCACGAATCCTCCTGCCGCCCCTCCAAACGTGGCACCTACCACTGCTTTCGCCTTCTTGGCCATGAGTGTATCCTCCTTTCGCATTTCCCCAATCCGCTGTTACGCTTAATAGCGTATTCTGTCCTATAAAAAAAGTCAAGCCTCACAGGAAGAAGCCAAGTTCCCCACTTTGGTTCGAAGCATACCCGACTTTAGCAAGTCGAACTTTGGCTGCCTGTTCGGATACATGAAAAAGTTCTTGCATTGCTCTTACCAACTTGGACTCATCCGAAATAGTTGATGAACTTCCATTCCCCATAGAGTCAATTAACTCTCTTATTGCCGTGTACGGCATTAAAAAAGCTCCACATGCATATCCAGCCTGCCATTCCATCCAATCGACCGGATGGACGCCCAGCACAGCCTCCCGATGACAGCGGGCCTCCAACAAACCGTTGGCAAACTCAAATTCGATCTGATTTTTCTTTTTAAGCCAAAGCGGGTTATGAAAGACTACATGTCCTAATTCGTGTGTCAATGTGGTCCGCAGCCGATTTTCCCTTTTGGGTTCCCAAAGCCGTTCCGAAATCCGTACTGTTGGCTGAGTACCAAATTCGGTCAGTCCTTCGACATCCTCGCCTTCTTGAGACAAGTCCGCCATGGAGTCCAAGTTTGCGTGCTGCTCAATCAGTACGGTCAAATCGTCCGTTTTAATCGGAAAGGAAAGCGCGCCGCGTCGGGTAATCGCGAACTCTCTAATAATAGCCGCGCATCTGTCTTCCATCTCTATGCCTTCGTAGTACGGACGATAATCAAACCGACCAGTATTGTCCGGTATCCATCTCATATAGTGCGATTCTCCCCAACAACGTTAACGTGGATCGTTCTTCTTTTCTATTGCGCGCCGAAACGCTCGGATTCCTTTTTCGACCGCATCTGGTTCTAATTGAGTAGTCTCCAAATCTTGAAGGGCTTGTGGAAGCTGTCGTGCCAAGATGCTGAGGTAGGCTTCCGCAACTCCCAACTGGGACGCGAGTTGACGGATATAGTAGGCTGGCGGAGGGTTGCGACGTCCGTGCTCTATGTCGTTGAGGTATTGCAACGATATGGGAGTTCCGTCCTCCTTCAAGATTCGCGAGGCAAGATCCTTTTGGCTTAAGCCTAACTTCTTTCGCGCGTCGGCAATGTACGCACCAAAATCATTCATCATTTACCACCTTCCGCTTAATAGCAGAATATCAGAGATATACAACAATCACAACAGTTAAGCTCGCTAGTAGTATCTCGGTCACTGTTTCTATGGCTTACAATCTGCCACTTCCTGAGTTCCTCATTCGTAGACTCCCTTTTGGTCGTCTATTTCCTTACCAAACAGAATCCTCGCAGCTCCCTCCGCCTGTTGATTTGGCAAGGCATGCGCGTAGACCTGCAAAGTAAACGCCACACTGGCATGCCCAAGTCTCTCCGATACGACCTTGGGGTTTATCCCGCTCGCCAACCAGTGCGTCGCCATCGCATGGCGCAGGTCATGCAATCGCCACGTGTTCGGTAAACCAGCCTTTGCCAATAGCTTCTTAAACGCGAGCGTGATCTGACTGGGGTCCAGCGGCGTACCCCTTGAGGTGGTAAACACAAATCCGGTTTCCCCCAGTCGTCCCCGGCGACCTGCCTTTCCAGCTGTTGTTGCTTGCGTTGCGCCTCCAGTTCGTTGACAAGAATCTCGGGAATGGTAATCGTCCGTACACCGCGTTGCGTTTTGGGAGTGTTGAGAGTGCGGCGCTTTCGCCCACTTCCCGAGAATGTCCGCTGAATGGTGACAACACGGCGCTCCCAATCTATATCCTCCCACCGCAGGGCCAAAGCCTCGCCGCGTCGGACACCCGTTAATGCGATAAACTTCCACAACACTCGCTAACCCATCCCCAGTATTCATGTCGGCATGTTCTGTATAGACAAAATATTCGACGCAAAGGAAAATCGGGATCCCCTGGCGAAGTATGCATTGCCATGACTCTGCGCCGAAGGGGGATCCCGATGATTCAACGACAGTCTATCACGACGTTTTTTCAAACGCACGGCCACTTACGCAAATCTCAACGCACGACGCTCGCTGCGTTGGTCTGGGCGGTTATCCCGTCTCCGCGTTTAGGATCCGCCATCATCGGGCGCCATCTGGCGATGGCGGACGAGATCACCACCAGCGCCAAACATACGATCAAGCGGGTGGATCGTTTTTTGGGCAATTCGCGGATGGATATGGGGTGAGCGCAAGGCGATGTGATTGCTTATCTCCTCAATGCTGTACGAGGCGTTACTCACCCTCGACTGGACCGATCCGAAGGATGGAGTGCATCAATTTCTGTCTTTAAATTGGCGGGCCCATGGCCGCGCGATTCCCTTAGGCTGGATCACCGTACGGAAAGACGCCTTAAAGGATCGCATGCGGGCCATTGAAGTGAACCTGTGTCAGCGCGTGGCCTCCTACATCCCTCTTACCTGTCATCCCATTCTGTTGGCCGATCGAGGCTTTGCCGCCGTCGAACTTTTCGGGGGTTGGCACACCATGACCTGGTTTGGCGCACCCTGATCCGCACCGTGCGCAACTTTTGCCGTCGCATCCCGCCTGTCCCGATCCGGGGTCTGAAGACAGACGCGGGGCCATAAAATCCGAGGAGCGCCCACCATCCTTCCGGCCCGATTCGCCACCTGCGGGCGAATCGGGCATGGCCTGGCATTCAGGTGGTCTGCCTTTCGCGGCCTACGAAAATGCGCGCTGGGCCTCCAGGATGCGTCACTTTCGGCGCTCCAAACAGCGACCGAACCGGCTGGGTTGTTACAAAAACTCTATTTTTGTGGTACAAACTGGGGATCAGTCAGCCCCAGAACGGTCCGTATTCGGTTCCATCGACAGCAGAACCCGCTTTTTATCTTTCTTGGCGAGCCATCGTGTCTTGAGGAGAGGGACTGTGGCACGGCAATTTTTACAGGTCACCGTCCGCGCCCAAAGATACGCGACGTCGCAGTTCGAGAGCTACCGAGAAGTCACAGTCTTATCAACCGAGAATGCCAATCTTGTCCAAAAACTCCTTGGGATTGAGCACGTGAATTCGCTGGTCGCGGAGGTAGGCCTTCACCTCCTCCGCATCCCACAAATCCGCATCTCCACTGACCAAAAACTGGGCCTTTCCCCTTTCCGCCGTCTCGATCACCACATTGTCATCCGGGTCCCGACATACACGGACCGTGTGATGGATCGGGATAACGACGGCATGTCTCCTCAGGAGTGCCTGTAGGGCCTGAACGTCTTCATCCGTCACGCCGTATTTCCGCACGATCTTGGGCCGTCGCAGAACCTCCACTAGCTCTTCCAACAGGGGCTCACTGGTGACAACGGTAAACCGCAGATCTCGATAGGCGTCCAGCACTCGCGCCGGCATTCCGTTCCGGTAAATCAATCCCGAAACCCAGACGTTGGTATCAATGACCGCGTTCATCGTCGTCGAGTTCTCACGTCGTGCCTCGCCTCGCGGATATCGCGCTCAATTTGGTCGGGATCGATGGCAGGAGACACGCGGCTACGCACCCGCTCGATGAGAGCCGTCATATCGCTTTGCCACGTCACATCGTTTTCTAATCGACTGCGCAAGAACTGGTCCACCGCTTGCCGAACAAAATCGGCCACCGGCTTATTCTCTTCGGCAGCCAGATGTTTGAGGAGTCGTAACTGGTCCTCGTCCAGATAAATGTTGGTCCGCTGCATGCCATCTCCTCCTTGCTATGTGGGCCATAGTCTCAACGACTCATAGCTCTCCCATCAGTCTATGTATTCATTATACATCGTGATGTATGTCCGCAAACTTCGAACGTGTGAAATACACCCGCGAAGTTTGCCATGACTCATTGACGCCTCAGAATTCTCAGTAGCAAATCTGGCGCTGGCCGTTACCATCGCGAGCGTCTCTACTGTCACGTCTTTCAGCTCCGCGCTCGGGCCGGATAAAACTTGCTGTGTTTGCGCATTTTGAGGCAAATAAAAATGGCCTCCGATCCTCGGAAGCCTTGCGGAAATTGACTTTGGCGGGAGCATGTGGGAATCGAACCCACCATCGACGTCTAACGCCGACCACTGGATTTGAAGTCCAAGGAAGGCACCATGCCCTCAACTACCCCCAAAGCTGCTTTATTGTACGGAAAAAAACGTAATTTGTCAAAATCACGCAGCACTATTCTTGCTCGGCCATCTTTAGCCACTCTGATGACGTGGGCGGATACAGACCTGTCGACAAATAACGCTCGCCGGAATCTGGAAAAATGACGGCTATGTGTTTGCCATCATAGTCCCCCGTGTCTAATAGATGCTGGACAGCCCAATACGCAGCCCCCGAGGACAAACCGACCACCAAGCCTTCTTCGCGTGCTAACAATTGGGTGGCTTGAATAGCGCCTTCATCCGGGACATCCACCACCTTCGTGACCACTGACATATCGAGGACTTGGGGAATAAAGCCAGCGCCAATGCCTTGAATACGGTGGTTGCCGGCTGGCTTGCCGTTCATGACCGCCGAATTTTCTGGTTCCACGGCGACAATTTCGATATCCGGATTGACGCGTTTGAGGAATTTACCCGTGCCCGTTATCGTACCGCCAGTTCCCACTCCAGCAACAAGCACATCGACATGCTGTCCCATTTGCTCCCAAATTTCCGGCCCGGTTGTCATCTCATGAATCGAAGGGTTTGCTGGATTTTCATGTTGGCGCAACATTAGCGCATCAGGCAGCGATGCCTCCAAGGCCTTTGCCCGAAGAATCGCTCCCGCGGTCTTTTCCTCCCGCGGCGTCTCAATGATTGTAGCGCCATAAGCCCAAAACAGCTGCTTGCGCTCCGAGCTTTGTCCCTCCGGCATAAAGACCACCAAGCGCAGATGGTTCAAAGCACAGACCATCGCTAACGCAATCCCGGTATTCCCGGACGTCGCTTCAATGATGACGGTCTTGGGACCGACTTTGCCTCGGTCCATGGCATCTTTAAGCAACGACCATGCCGTTCGGTCCTTAATCGATCCGCCAGGATTGAAAGATTCCAGTTTCGCAAAGACCTGGGCGCGCGGAGCTAAAGAATCTAAAAGAACCATTGGTGTGTGGCCAATAAGGGATGACAAATCCGCCATAATATCTCTCCTTAAGCAAAAAAGCCTCCAGTTGCAGGCAATTGCCGCAAAGAAGGCCTTTTCAATAGTCTCACGCCATCATTCTGTTGGCGGTTGTTGTTCCTTTATAACAGCTTGTGCCGGATATTCGGTTGGTGCTGGTGCTGCCGGATTTTTGGTTTCTTCCGTCATTTGATTCATGGACTGCTTGAATTCTCGAATACTTTTGCCCAGTCCCGAACCGATTTCCGGAAGTCTTTTAGGTCCAAAGATTAAGAGCGCCACGACGAGTAATACAATAATATGCATAGGTGATAGCAAATCCATAGGACAATCCCCTTTCTAGTCACCCGAAACCTTGTCTGCCATATAGGCTATTATAGCACGACTACGCATTAAACATGCTTTATTTTGCTGCGCGCAACAATTACCTCATGCGCTGCCATTTCCCGCGTGCTCTCCATGGGCTCTAAGACCACCTCACCATCATATTTGCAATCCAGAGCCCACTCAAGCAATAGGTCCGTTAAATGCGGATTTTTGGGCAATAACGAGCCGTGCAAATAAGTGCCAATGGTGTGATTCTTCCATGCTCCTTCCGTCCCGTCTTCTCCGTTATTTCCCTTGCCCAGCCGAACGGTGCCTAAGGCTTGACTGCTTGGACCCAAAAATGTGCGGCCGCCGTGGTTTTCAAAACCTACAAGCGTTTTCGGATAATCAAAGAGCGGCGTCTCACACACGACATCCCCAATGGCCCGGGTAGACCCAGCTTCTGTGGTAACGTCCAAGTAGCCCAGGCCCTGAAGCCTTTGGCCATCCGCCGTCTGATAGTGATGGCCCAATAACTGATAGGCGCCACAAATCGCGAGCATTGGCACCCCCTTGTCAAGAATTGCCATAAGAGGTTCCGCGCGGCGCAAAAAATCTTCATAAATCCGGGCTTGATGGGAATCTTCCCCGCCCCCCATAAACACTAAATCGACCGCATCCCAATCCACCGGATCGTCTAAATCCACATCGATAACACGAACCGCGATACCCCGACCCAAGGCGCGATACCGCAAAGCCAAGACATTGCCGCGGTCCCCATATAAGTTCATATGACGTGGATACAAATGGGCAATGGTCAGGTCCATGGTGCTGTCCCTTCTTTCTGAAATATTTCGTCAAGCGCCTCTATAAGACGATTGGAATCTTGAGGGGTTTTAACCGCAATGCGGACGTACTCCTTATCCAACCCTTCAAAGTCACGCGCATCGCGCACCAAAATCGCGCGAGCCCTCAATGCCGCAATCACCGGGTCCAAGGGCATCCGTGGAGAAAATAAGACAAAATTTGCCTCCGCCCCTTCACGAACTGTCCCCCATTGGCGAAGCAGGTGTGACACTCGCTCACGCTCTTGCTGAAGATCTTCGCGGGTTTGTGAAAAATACTCTTGATCCTGAAGCGCTGCCTGAGCCATGGCTTGCGCCACCAAGGATACGTGCCATGGAAGTGCGTATCGGCGCACAGCCTGTATATAGTCAGATGTCCCGACCAAATATCCCACGCGCAAGCCTGCTAACCCATAAAACTTGGTGAGTGATCCGATGACAATCAAATGGGAATCCCGTTCAGCGTGCTGACTTAAGGTAATGTTTCTCCAGTCCGGGATAAATTCTAAAAAAGCTTCATCGACGACCAACAGTGAACCCTGACGCTGTGCCCATTTTACATACGGAAGGAGTTGCTCTGCGCGAAGAACCTCTCCCGTAGGGTTAGCCGGATTGGCCAAAAACAACAGACCCGAGCGATTTGTTATGTCTTCAATGCGAGAAATGGACTCTACCGTCATTCCGTGTATTTCTGCACGTTCTTGGTATTCACTAAAAGCAGGAATTTTAACAAATACCTGCGTTGGCCGAAACACTTGCAACACCAAGTCAATGGCTTCGACCCCCCCTGCGGTCAACATGAGGTGGCTTTTCGCGATATGCAGGTGCTGCGCGGTTATCTGGGTGGCCTCTCGTGCTTTCCAGTCCGGATAACGATCAATCCTATTCACCAACGTTGGCCATAGTGCCCGAGCTTTCGGCCCTGGGCCATACGGCGAGATACTGCTTGATAAATCGAGCATAGGATAAGGCCCAGGTTCTAGTGAAGCCCAGTCTCCTCCATGCATTCTCTCATCTCCAAATCCAGCTCCATGAGCCTACAGCGAGCACCGCAAGCTCCGTAAAGATGACGGTCGCTCCTAAAATATCGCCATTTAATCCTGAAAAGATCCGCTGCCAATAGCTCACGAACATCGCCGCCAGCAGCACAACCACCGCGTCTAACACCAAAGCACGGGGACCTATTAACCAATAACTGAGCCCCACCGTTAACAAACTGCTGATGATGCTGCCCCTAGGGTCGGTCATCTGTTGGACCCATTGTGCCAATTGGCTTTGGGCAGAGGCTTTGGGCAAAGCCGTGGCCACACTAATGACTCCGCGCGCAAAGACGGGACTCAAAAATAAAAGAGGCCAACGGAGGGTGTCAGCCCCCAGCCGCCACAGCTGCACCATAGCCACAAACCCGGCCACGAGCCATAGCACGCCTATAGCTCCGATGCGTGAATCCTTACGGGCTTGTTCCCGGCGGCCAGGCCCAGCTCCCCACCCATCAAAGACATCAGCCCATCCATCCCAGTGCATGCCGCCTGTCAATAAAATTTCGCTGACGATAGCGCCGGTCGCTCGCAATGGTACCGGCATCCCTGAAAATAGTTTCCACCAGGCCAGCCACAAGACACCGACACCCGCCCCCACTACAGGAAACCAAGCCAATGCCCATGAACGTTTGGCGCCGTGCTCGCTAAAAGGTCCCATGGGAATGCGGGTTAACAAGCTCACGGCTTGGCGCAACCCGTCTATGACAGCCACCGCCCTGTTGCCATGAATGCCACAAAGCCTAACACCAACGAGACGACCAGCGTGACCCGCATCGTAATCGACACGGCTTGAATAATCATCGGGACCGAAAGGGCCCGGTCGCTGCGGCCAATTTTGGGCCTAAGCGAAACGACCCCTTGATAGGTATTGACACCGCCTAAGCTTACCCCCAAAGCCCCCGCCATGGCCGCTTCAGAGATGCCACTATTAGGGCTGGGATGACGCCTGCCATCCGCACGCATCACCGCGAAGGCCTGGTGTAAACGCCCATCAACACCTGCCGCCACAGCAATCGCCGGGCCTGAAATGCGGGCCGGAATCCAGTTAAACCAATCGTCCGTGCGCGCTGCAAACCACCCTAAATCTTGGTATTCTGCGGAACGGTGTCCAATCATCGAATCCATCGTATTCACTGCTTTATAGAGCCAAAGCCATGCAGGGCCCCCGATAAAGGTAAACAAGAGAGGAGCTACGATACTGTCACAGGTGTTTTCCGCCACGGTCTCAATCGTCGCGCGAATCATTTCACTTTGTGACAATTTTTCCGTATCACGACCAACAATCATGGAAAGATAATAGCGGGCTTCATTCCATTTTCCTTGAGCCAATGGCCGGTAAACCGCCAATGCCGCCTCCGCTAAACCCCGTACCGCCACCCCCCAGTAGGTGAGCAACACAATGAGCAAACGAAATAGCCAGATGGATACCACATGGGCCACGATCAATAAAGCCGTCACCAAGCCCAGAACAATGACCATAACGAGCATCGTAAGCGCCATGCCGGCCCAACGCAGTTGCCGAGGGCTATGAGCGATATAGCGGGCCACTTTTTCGAGCCGTGTAACTAACATGCCAATTAAGCGTACAGGATGAAAACGCCACGGTGGATCGCCGAACAGAATATCCAGCACGAGTCCCAACAAAATCCAGGCAGCTTGACTAGCCCCCCACCAAACGGATAAGAGCAGCGATATCGACATATTGTTCTATCACCTCTTTCCATTGTCGGATTACAGATTCAAACACGTCGCCAGCCAAGAGCGACCGCGCACCGAGTTGACGAATGATGCGGTGACGAAATTCTGGATTATGAAAAACGCCGTGCAAGTACGTCCCCCAGATGTGGCCGTCTTCAGTAGTCAAGCCGTCTGAACGGTCATCTAACGAAAACAAAGGCGCATACCTGGTTTGGTTTTGAGATTCCACCCGTGTCGTGTCGCCCATATGCAATTCATAACCGTGCACGTGCTCACCTTGCCATGGGCCAGCACAGACAAAACCACTCACTTGACGCGTAATCTTAGTCTCCGTCAATACGGTCTCAATCGGCAGCAACCCCAAACCGTCTTCTTGTGACAAGGCATGGCTCTCGACCCCCAAAGGATCGCGCACGGATTCTCCCAGCATTTGATAGCCTCCACAGATTCCGGCGACCATGATGCCCTCATAGGCCCATTTCTTGATAGCATCCGACCATCCTGACCGCTTCAACCATGCCAAATCGGCCAGGGTATTCTTACTGCCCGGCACAACCACCAAATCGGGCGGCTCCGATGGCAAATCAGAAGTAAAAATCACGTCAACATCGGGTTCCATCCGCAAGGGATCAAAGTCGGTAAAATTGCTCATGTAAGGCAAGGTCGGCACTACCACCGTCACCCGCGCCGAACCCTTTCCCCCTTGCGGTACGCCTAGGCTATCTTCTTCAGGAAATTGCAAAGGAACATAGGGCACGACACCCAATACCGGCTGATGCGTCAAGGATTGCAAGATCTGCACACCTTCTGTAAATAAGGATGCATCCCCCCTAAACTTGTTGATAATCAATCCTTTAAGACGCGTTTGCACAGTTTCGGGTAACAACGCGACCGTTCCGTATAACGACGCAAAAATCCCGCCGCGGTCGATATCCCCCACCAAAATCATGTCGGCATCCGCATATTCTGCCATGCGCACGTTGGATAAATCAGTGTGCATCAGATTCAATTCCACAGGGCTACCCGCCCCTTCAATAATCACGACATCGTATTGGGCGGCTAATCGATCATATGACTCTGTGACCGCACGAAACAACTCATCACGATTGTAACGAAAATGATGGGTGCCGTATGCGCCTTGGACCTGTCCATGCACAATCAATTGCGATTGCTGGGCACTTTGCGGTTTGAGCAGTATCGGATTCATATCGCGATGCGGAGCAATTCCAGCACTCCAGGCCTGCAATGCCTGAGCATAAGAAATCTCCGCGCCTTCACGGGTGATATAGGCATTAAGAGACATGTTTTGAGCTTTGAACGGAGCCACCCGAATTCCCCGGTCACGAAAAACCCGGCATAGTCCGGCCACCATCCATGTTTTCCCTACATGAGAACTTGTCCCAAGGACACTCAGCGCTTTGGCGGTCATACGGGTCGACCCTTTATCCACAACGGTAACCCCGCGACGACGAGCACGACGCTGGTAGCTAACTCGGCCAATCGTTGATTGACTTGGCCTAAGGCATCGACAAAGGACCGTGTTTGTGGGGACGAAGCCAATAGCCCCCAGCCGACTTCTTCGCTCACAACGACTGTGTCCCCTTGCCTTTGGGCCAAAAGAGAAAGCCGATTGAGCCACTCCGTGAAATGCTCAGAATTCTCGAGCAGCATACGGCTTAACACAGGACCAATACCATCCCACAATACCGGAGCGTCCGTCGCTAAAGACAAGATACGTGCCACCGGATCACTTGGTTCTTGCCATAGGGTCCAATCTTGCGGGCGCCGCAGGCGGTGTGCCGCAAGTCTTCCCTGAAACTCCACATCGGTCGGGTCCATTAATGTTTCATCGATTGTCGCGATGTATTGTACCCCCATATGCCCCATGGTCGACCCGATCAGCCGTTCGGCAAATGCGCTTTTCCCTGACGCGCTGCCGCCAAGCACCAGCCAAAGGGACATCTAATCTCCCCAATTCTTTACGTAATTTGTCTTCATTATAGCAAGGCTTTTCGGGATTCAGATAATGCGGCATGAGATTTTACCGAAAAAGCCGTCCCAAGGGGAGGCTTTTTCGGTAAACATTGCGGTAAAGTCTTTTATTTCTTTGCAAGACCCCATACATAACCGGACACATTTGTCGCTTGTTGAGGCGTTAGCGATCCCGGATCTGTAGCCGGCATATTGTGCGCTACAAATGCCTCCAATGCCGTCTCGCTGCCAAATCGCGAGACCACGGTGGGGGAAGCCGCCAATTTGGGTCCTTGACTGGTTCCGGCACCATTTTTCCCGTGGCAAGACTGACATGTGGAGGCATAAAGTTTTGCGCCTGTTGTGATGTTAGGCGGAGAGACTTTGGTATTGTCGGCGGCATTATAGGGACTGGTTTTAACATTTTTAGGAACGTTGCCAGAATGCCGGGCGCTTTGCTTAACGTTAGATGGAGCGCTGGAATTATGACCGCAGGCACTAATAGTGGTTGTCAAAACCGCGGCAAACAGCATAATCGAAAAAACGCGCCGTTGCATCTGTTCATCCCTCCCTTCTACCTCCTAGCGTGGCCGCGGGGAGAAGCGGTTATACAGAACACGACAATCCCTTACCTTGTAAGTTAGGCCGGTCAAAACGGTATAATAAAGGTGAGAACCTGCACAAAAGAAGAAGATATTAACGGAAGGAACATGCCCTAATGCCTGACGAAACCACCTTAGCCTATGGGCTGAGCGATGATCTGAAAAACCGCATCGAGCAAGAATATATTCATGAAGGCGCATTATATGGCCATTTACCGCAAAAGCAATTAAGCCCGGAAGAGATGCGCGCGCTGAAAAAAGTTGGATGGACCCCGCGCGACTACCGCGATAATCCCATTATGGAAGCCCCTCAGTCCACCATTAATTGGGATCAATTAAGCGCGGAACATCGCGATCATGTGTTACACGCAATTAGCCACCGGTTGCCACAAGGAGCGCCATGGGCGGGCAATCGCCAAGCTATCTTAGAAGAATTAATCGCGTCGGCTTGGGACGAAAGGGAAGAGGAGATGCGTATTCTCTTAAATTCGTGGACATTTGCTGCCGCTTGGTCTGGCCATCCCAACCAAAACGACCGGCTCGTTGAAAGCCGCCAAACATTTTATTTTTACACAGCCAAAATGCGTGATACCGCCGAACAGGCTCTGCATTTAGCGACAGAGCCTCCGGGAGATGATGATGCTTTTTGGGGATTTGTCGAAGCGCTTAATAGCTAGGCCTATCTATAAATATTTGGCCATAAACACTTCCGCCACCATGCGGCCTTGGATCACAAATTGGCCAGGCCGCGCCGCTTCCTTGTGATATCCATGATGCTCATAAAACCGGATGGCTCGCTCGTTACTTTCAAATACCGATAATGCGATCTTTTGCACGGCCCCGCGTGCCGCCCATTCTTCCATCGTAGCGATTAATCCCGCACCCCGGCCTTGACCGCGAAACGCTTCACTTAAAGCCATTCCAAAGGTCACGACGTGACGATTTTTACGAAACGTTCCGCGCACCGCTTCTAAGGTGCCAAACACCTGTCCTTGGCTTTCCGCCACCAATACCAATTGCACGGCATCATTAAGCTGCGTTAGAATGCGCCGTTGTTGTTCGGCAGAATAATAGTCCTCTTCGTTGGCAATATACACCTCTTCTCGACCCACGGTGCGAATCAGCGAAACAATATCGTCCGCGTCATCGGGATACGCGGACCTTACCACGTAAGGCATTCCGCTTTTGTCTATGTACAGTGACTTGATGGGCATGGGACTGATGTGTCCTCCTGATAATGGCCTGTCTTGTTCTAGACAATAATTCTCCATGCCCATACAAATCTCCTGCTACCGACCGACGCGGTCGCGACCGTCTAGGAGAGGTGCCAACCAGCTCTACAGAAATTAACCACGTCGTGGGAAATTCAAAGCACCGTGGACGTTCATGAGGATGAAACTTTCCCCACGCACGAAAAGAGTGAGAAAACCACTGAATATGAGTGGCATAGAATGTGTGCTGACCCTTGAGGGTGACTTCATATAGAGTACGCATGCACACAGCATGGACCATAATGGGCTTTTCTATTCGGATGAGACCAAAACTCTTGACATGGCCTGCAAAAATCGGCGAACAATTTTGGCCATAGCCACTGCGTCGACCAAAAAACTGTCGTGCCCCCACGGCGAGTTTAAGGTCTCAAAGCGAGTACGCACACCAGCCTCGCGCAAAATTTCTGCGTGCTGACGAATTTCATCATATAAATATAATTGGTCACTGGTAATGCCTACCATCCATACGGGTACACTGCGCATGGCGTCCACCGCCTCATCTTCCAACAAATCAAAGCGGTCCATGGCTTCGGTAATTTTTAGATAGGTGTTGGCATCAAATCGGCGGACCAGTTTGAGACCCTGATAACGCAAATATGAAGAAATCTGAAACTCCTCACGTTCGGCGGTTTGATAATGGCGACCAAATTTCTTGTCCATTGAAACGGGACTTTGATAAGAAATCATATCCGCCATCCGGGCTAATGCTAAGCCATGCGTGGGATAAGAACCACTGAGATAATAATCGCCATTGTTGAACGCGGGGTCGCTTGTGATTGCCATGCGTCCAACCGTGTGAAAGGCAATAGCCCACGGAGAATGTCTAATCGGTGAGCCAATCGCCAAAATGCCGCGGATATCTTTGGCATAGAGGGCGCCATAGGCATAGGCTACCATCCCCCCCATGGAACCTCCAATGAGAATCGGACGATCGGCCAATTGCACCGCCTCTTCTAACAAAATCCGACTAGCCCGTGCCATATCATACAGGGTAATGCGGGGAAACCTGCTGCCATAGGGATGCCCATCTGGGCCTGGCGAATGCGGGCCGGTTGTCCCCATTGCCCCCCCTAAGACGTTTACCGAAATCACATGATACTGATGTAAATCAATGGCCTTCCCAAAACCGACCATAGCATCCCACCACCCTGCCGCATCTTGGTAGGTATGCCGGGTCACATGGCTATCCCCTGTGAGAGCATGGAATATTACGACGGGAATTCCCGAGCCAATTTTTCCCCATTCCTCATAGGCCAGAAGCAATTCTGGCAGGGATTCCCCGCTGTCCAAAACAAAGGGGCCTTTGGCGCGGTAAAATTGCAGCCGCGGCCAAGGAAACCCCTGACTAACCTGCCATGGCCAAATTGGATAAGGATATCTCCCCATAATGTGAAGCCCTCCTGCTCCCCTCGTCACGGTGCGGGAGTCATGCACCATTCCCCGTGATGTCGCGTGATGAGTTCTCCCTTCACGCCTGAACATCATGATAATATCAAACTCTGTCATCGACAGCGACCCACGAGTCGACACCTTGGTTAGACAGATTCTGACCCACATGGAGTAAGCCAGGGCCCGCTCCGCCTTCTTTCTTTCCTTAAAAATCCGCGCGCTTTTCCGTACCTTACCTTGACAATCTAAAAGAAACCCATTAGAATTTGCATAAAATTTCATCGCTATTCACGATGACTGAGGCTGAGGGAATGGATTGTGTTTTAGCGAGCGACGCATGGTGAAAGGTCGTCACAATCGTCCCGTCCCATCTCAACGAGTGACCGTATAGGCGAGTTCCTCACGTTATAGAGGCATTGGAGATACATCAAGGCACAGCTTTGATGTAACTAAGGTGGTACCGCGAATCCCATTCGTCCTTAGGGTTGAATGGGTTTTTCTTTTTTTATTTCCTTAAGGGGGCAATATCATGCGAAAGATCGTCATCGTAGGTTCTGGCCATCTCGCGCGCGCTGTGGTAAGCCGTTGGCAACAAGCCCGTGCGTTAGATATTCATGTGTTAGCGCGTTCAAACAAATATTTATCCAAAGGTTGGAGCCTTGACGAGCAGGCGCTCGTGACATTTGACACATCTGTACTGCGTGACGCTGACTTGGTCTTGCTCGCCGTCAAACCTAAAGACATGCCTGGTACATTAAATCAATTAAAAGATGAAATAGCGCCTCATGCCGTAGTTCTCTCCGTAGCCGCTGGCATCAGTATTGACCAAATTCGAAAGATTTGGCCCGACCACGCTATCGTCCGAACCATGCCAAATATTTGCGCGGAAATTGGCCGTTCTGTCACCGGCGTATCCTATTATCACATTACCGATCACGACAAAGCCTGGGTCAACGATTTGCTCACACTTCTCGGATACACCCAAGAAATGCCAGAACACTTACTTAATCCCATGACAGCCCTCTATGGCAGTGGCCCGGCCTATGTCTATATTTTCATTGACGCGATCATGCAAGCGGCACACGAATTAGGAATTCCTGCAGAACACTCTCGATCGTTCGCAGCCTATATGGTTCAAGGAGCTTGTGAGATGGCCCTCACCGACCATGACAAAACCCTTGGACAATTGGTCGACGAAGTTGTCTCTCCAGGCGGCACAACCGAAGCGATGCTCAAAGTTCTCCGCAATGCCGGATGGCAAGACATTCTCAGTCAAGCACTCCAAGCCGCTGGGGAACGAGCGATTCAGCTGGGCCAAAACGTGGACCCCGTAAAGGCCCCCTCGTAATCCAAGGAGGCGGATATCGCCGCCTCCTAAATGCGTGTTTGGCCCATAACGGCCGCGGCTAATGCTCCTTGCATACCGGACGCTGTCCCTAGTTGTGCGGGAACGATCCGCACCGCAGGAAACATCGCGTCCATACTAAAGCGCTGAGTATTATCATGAATCGATTGTATCCATTCGTGGTGATTGGCCATGACTCCCCCGCCTAAGACAATCATTTCGGGGTTATAGAGATTCACCAAATACGATAGGCCCAATCCCAAATAGAACGACGCTGTATCTAAAATCGACTGACATGTCGCATCCTGAGCGTTCGCACCTGAGAAGACCAAAGCCGCATCGATCGTCTGGGATTGCTGCAGAAAGGGGCTGTCTGCTAAACGTTCCGCCGCCATCCGAGCAATAGCTGTTCCTGATGCCAATGTTTCTAAACAGCCGTGTTTGCCACAGCGGCACAAGGGACCATCCGGCTTCATGACGATATGGCCGAACTCTCCCGCGTTGCCTTGAACTCCCGCATCGCGCATGCCATTCACCACCATTCCGGCTCCAATGCCCGTAGATATGGTGACATAGACCATGTGCTTCAAACCCTTGCCTGCTCCGTATAGCCACTCTCCCATGGCCGCTGCCGTGGCGTCGTTTTCAACCACTGTCAATATGCCCGAGCGCAGACGGAGACCCCCTTCAATATCCAACCCCTCCCATTCGGCCGGCAAATTGGCGGTCTTAAATAACTTCCCTCCATTTAACGGTCCGGGGGATCCGACACCAATGGCGCGCAATTGTGCCCGTTCAATGCCTAGCCGCTGGCACAAGGCATCAATTTCCGCAGTGATGGCATCAAGCGCCTCGCCTCCCCCGGGTAAATCAGCCGTCACTAACTGACTCTCTAAAAGAATGCGACCGCTGGCATCCCCTATGCCGACCGCTATTTTGGTCCCCCCAATATCGACCCCTGCAAAGTAATCCAATATAGTTTCCTCCTATGTCGCAATCAACCCGTACGCATTGCCTGCCGATATCGACCCTTGCTGATTTCTCAATAAAAATCGTAAAATTGCTCTGAAGAGGAAGGGTCATTATCCAAGGCTTTTATTGCTGAGAAAATGATTCTTTGATGCATGGTTGTTCCCACCGCGGACGCACCTGAAAATTCTGGTTCCTCAGCTCTTCTGTGGGTGCATAGCCGTGACCCTTTCTTTTAGGAATGATTATACCAAAACACCAGGCTTCACCATGCCCTGATGCGCTCGCTGCATGACTGTACTGAAAATATCGATTCGACCATATTCGCCAGACGCTTTTGATAATGGCGCACGTTGCTAATCCCAGCAAGGACTACTAAAATTAGCAACAGATGAACAGCCTACTCAAGATGAACAGACGAAAGAGGTAGTTGACACCACAGAGCACACTTGGGCGCGCATCTCACCCATTAACCACGAAGGAGCGTTGCAATGAATTCTCAAAATTTAGATCTTCTTTCTGTCAACACGATCCGCACACTAGCCATCGACGGCGTACAAAAGGCTAATTCTGGCCATCCAGGGTTGCCCATGGGTACCGCCCCGATGGCTTATGTTTTATGGACGAAATTCCTTAAGCATAATCCTCATAATCCGACATGGTTCAACAGGGACCGATTTGTTCTGTCAGCGGGACACGGCTCCATGTTACTCTACGCCCTACTTCACTTGACGGGGTACGACCTCTCATTAGATGATCTGAAGAATTTTCGTCAACTTGGCTCCAAGACTCCGGGTCATCCCGAGTACGGACATACACCCGGTGTAGAAACAACGACAGGACCTTTAGGGCAGGGATTTGCCACCGCCATTGGTATGGCCATTGCCGAGCGCTACCTCGCCGCACGCTACAACAAGCCTGGGCTCCCTATCGTCGATCATTATACGTATGCCATTGTCTCCGATGGCGATTTAATGGAAGGTATCAGCGGCGAATCGGCTTCTTTGGCTGGCCATCTGAAACTCGGCAAATTGATTTACCTATACGATGATAACCACATCTCCATTGAGGGCACGACGGACATCGCTTTCTCAGAGAATGTTCTCGAACGCTTTCAAGCATATGGCTGGTATACGGATCGCGTAGCCGATGGTAATGATACCGAAGCCATTGAACAGGCGATTTTAAGGGCACAAGCTCAGGACCGGCCCTCGTTAATTGCCGTACGGACTCATATCGGTTATGGTAGTCCGAACAAACAAGATAAGCCGTCCGCGCATGGCTCCCCCTTAGGCGAAGAGGAAGTGCGTTTAACGAAAGAAGCTTATGGGTGGCCTGTGGATAAAACCTTCTACATCCCGGAAGAAGCCCTCGCCCATTTCCGCGAAGCGGTCCCGCAAGGTCAGGAATGGGAAGCCGAGTGGAACCATCTTTTCAGCCAATATCAAGCCAAATATCCTGACCTTGCCCGGGAATTCGAACAATCGTTAAAGCAAGAACTCCCTCAGGGGCTATTTGAGCATTTACCCACGTTTAAAGAAGGCGACATGGTCGAAACCCGGTCCGCCTCTGGTAAAGTCATTAATGCACTAGCCCCTCACCTACCCAATCTTATTGGGGGTTCCGCGGACTTAGCGCCCTCGAACAACACCCATATTCAAGAGGGCGGTGATTTCTCGGCCTTTGACCCCGCTGGGCGCAACTTGCATTTTGGCGTTCGCGAATTCACCATGGCGGCGGCGTTAAATGGCATGTCTCTGCACGGCGGTTTGCGTGTCTACGGCGGGACGTTCCTCATTTTTTCGGATTACGCGAAACCCGCCATTCGCCTCTCCAGTCTGATGCATCAACCCGTGATTTACATCTTTACGCACGACTCCATTGGACTGGGCGAAGACGGTCCCACTCACCAACCGATTGAACAATTAGCTGCACTTCGGGCCATGCCGAACATTTTGGTGATTCGTCCAGCCGATGCCAACGAGACGGCCGAAGCATGGAAAGTGGCGTTAACCACGCACGATAAGCCCATTGTATTGGCTTTAACGCGTCAAAAAGTCCCCACAGTCCCTGCAGCGAAAGCCGAAGGATTGACGCGCGGTGGATACATTCTGGAAGAAAATGCAGCCGAACCGGATTTGATTTTAATAGCCACAGGTTCTGAAGTCGGATTGGCCCAAAATGCCTATAAGATCTTAGCAGCTGAAGGCCACCGCGTGCGCGTGGTATCGCTTCCGTCGTGGGAACTCTTTGAAGCGCAGCCCCAGTCTTACAAAGACGCGGTATTGCCCCCATCGGTCACGCGCCGCATTGCCATTGAAGCTGCTTCAACCATGGGTTGGGAACGCTTTGTCGGCAATGATGGCAAGATTATTGGCATGACAACCTTCGGCGCCTCCGGAAAAATTGAGGACTTAATGGCGCATTTCGGATTTACACCCGAACACGTGGTGGAAGAGGCACATGCTCTCCTAGCGCGTTCCTGAACAATCTCTCTTGATGTGAGCAAAGGGGAAATGACGATGAGTACAGCGATCCACCGTTTAAACGAACTGGGCCAAAGCATTTGGTATGATAACGTCCGCCGCGGACTTATCGAGTCGGGTGAATTGTCCGACCTGATTGCCCAAGGTGTTTCAGGCGTCACGTCCAATCCCACGATTTTCGAAAAAGCTATCAATGGTTCGCATGATTATGATGCCGCGCTGCGTCAGCTTGTCGCCCAGCGCGCATCTTTGGAAACGATTTATGACACGCTTGTTTTAGAAGACATCGCGAATGGCGCTGATCTGCTGCGTCCCGTGTATGACCGAACTCATGGTCTCGATGGATACATTAGTGTGGAGGTGCCGCCAACTTTGGCGGCCCAAACGGATAAAACGATTGAAGAAGGCCGACGTCTGTTCAAAGCCTTAGGACGTCCCAATGTGATGATTAAGGTGCCGGCAACCCCCGAGGGCATCCCAGCCATTCGCCAACTGATTGCCGATGGGATCAACGTCAACGTCACCTTAATTTTTAGTCTCGACGCTTACCGCACGGTAATCGACGCCTACCTCTCAGGACTAGAAGACCGCGTCAGCCGCGGGCAACCTATTAACCACGTTGCATCCGTCGCCAGCTTTTTCGTCAGCCGCCTCGATACCTTGGTGGATCAATTAATCAAAGAAAAAGGCTTGCCCCAAGAGCTGGCGGGTAAAGCCGCCGTGGCCAATGCCAAGTTGGCCTATGAGCTCTTTACCCAGCTCTTCAACTCACCCCGTTTTGAAGCCCTAAAAGCCCAAGGCGCCATGGTGCAGCGTCCCCTGTGGGCCTCCACAAGCACCAAAAACCCATCATATCCTGACCTCTTATACGTCGATACCCTGATTGGTCCGGACACCGTCAACACGCTCCCTCCGCAAACGGTAGCCGCCGTTTTAGACCATGTCACCGTTAAGCGGACCGTCGACGAAGATCTCGCGGGCGCTCACCAAGTGATAGATACTTTGGAAGCGGCAGGCATTTCGATGCATGCGGTGACGGACCAATTGTTGCAAGAAGGCGTCGAGAGCTTCTCCCAGTCCTTTGTCACCTTATTCCGGGGTCTGAAGCGTAAGCGCGCCGCGATTGTCAGTGAGCTTGAGCCCGTCGACTGGTCGCAAGATATTCTTCATGCAACGGCCGATGCGGTGGTAGAAGAGCTCACCAAACAAGACGCCGTGGCCCGGGTATGGAGTCACGATGCGTCGCTATGGAAGACCGATCCAGACCATCAGGCGATCATCCGCAACGCGTTGGGATGGCTAAGCGTGCCGGAAAAGGTGGCCCAAGATCTGCCCAACCTCAAGGCCTTTACCCAGAGTGTTATTGACGACGGGTACACCGACGTTGTGGTGCTAGGTATGGGAGGAAGTAGCCTTATCTCCGATGTATTGCTACACACCTTTCCGGCCCCAGCACCCTATCTGCGCTTGCACGTGCTGGATTCAACCAGTCCCGACGCTGTGCAAGCCGTGAGAAACCGCTTGCCCTTGGCGACTAGCCTCTTCATTGTCGCTAGCAAGTCTGGCACCACAACCGAACCTCAGGAATACTTCCGGTACTTCTGGGAAGAAGTCAGCGCGATTAGCAGCAAACCTGGAGAGCACTTTGTTGCCATTACCGACCCCGGGACATTGCTCGTTGAGGAAGCGGCATCTCATGGATTCCGCAAAACTTTTTTGAATCCCGCCGATATTGGGGGGCGCTACTCGGCCTTGTCATGGTTTGGTATGGTTCCTGCTGCACTCAGCGGCGTGGATTTAGAGGCGTTGCTCACCAATGCGCAAGACATGCAGCAACTATGCCATGTCGCATCGGTGAAGGATAACCCTGGCGCCTTACTCGGAGCCTTGATGGGCGCCTTTGCCGTAAGCGGTCGTGATAAGATGACCCTGCTTATGCCCGAAGCCCTCAGCCAGTTCTCGGACTGGATTGAACAATTATTGGCCGAATCCACCGGCAAAGAAGGCACAGGACTTTTGCCCATCGCCCACGAACCAGCGCTGCCCGCCCACGAATACTCCCATGACCGGCTATTTATTGCCTGCCAATTGGAGAGTGAACCCGATTCGGACCTGGACGCCCGAATTCAAGAGTTACGTCGGGCTGGCCATCCGGTGGTTGTATTACCCATGGCCGACCGCACCGCATTAGGCGGGGAACTATTCCGCTGGGAATTTGCAACAGCGATTGCCGGATCGGTACTGCGTATCGACGCTTTTGATCAGCCTAATGTCCAAGAAAGCAAGGACAATACCAAACGTGTCCTTCAAGAATTCAAAGAAAAGAAGGCTTTGCCCGAGGAAGAACGCGTTGGCTCCCAAGCCGGGTTCTATTGGTCTGCAGCGCATTTTGCTATTGCGCCTGGATCCTCTCTTGCCGAGAGTTTGACGGCTCTTATGCGCACATTCAAGACCAATGACTACGTTGCCATGATGGCCTATGTCGATCCCAGTTCCACATCATGGGAAATGCTACAAGCCATTCGTGCAGAAATTGGTCGGCAATGGAATGTTCCGACAACGCTTGGATTCGGTCCACGCTTCTTACACAGCACAGGCCAGTTGCATAAAGGGGGAAATGATCACGGCCTCTTTATCCAAATTGTTGCAGATGCGGGCGCCCACGTTCCCATCCCAGGCGAGCCATTTGATTTCCTGACTCTCATTAAGGCTCAAGCCATTGGTGACTATCAAGCCTTGCGCAGCCATAATCGACGCGTCATTCGCATTGTCATGACAGAATCCACGGTAGAAGGATTGAAGGTTCTCGAAAATACTGTACGGGCCCTCCGTACAAAGTGAGGCGACGCATGATGAAGATTGGCATGATTGGATTAGGTCGCATGGGCGGAAATATGGTCAAGCGTTTAACGCAAAATGGGCACGAAGTGGTAGCCTATGACCGCAGCCCGGATGCGGTCACAGAGATTGCAAAGAGTACGGGAGCCGTAGGAGCGGCATCAATTCCCGATCTCGTCAATAAACTTGAAGGTCGCCGTGTCGTGTGGATGATGGTCCCCTCTGGCGACCCGACGGAACAAACCCTGGAGACATTGCTAAGCCTGCTGTCTCCAGGCGATATTATTATTGACGGAGGCAATTCGAATTTCCGTGATTCCATGCGCCGCGCAAAATTAGCGCATGCCCAACAAATTGAATTTATTGATTCGGGCACCAGTGGTGGCGTTTGGGGGTTGGCGAATGGCTACTGCCTCATGGTGGGAGGCTCTGATGATGCTGTTCACTACTGCGAACCCATCTTCACCACCTTAGCTCCTGAAGACGGTTATTTGCACACCGGTGCCGTCGGCTCCGGCCACTTTGTCAAAATGGTACATAACGGTATCGAATATGGCTTGCTCCAAGCCTACGCAGAAGGATTTGAAATACTCAAAGAAAGTCAATTCCCGCTAGATTTGCCGGCCATCACCAAATTGTGGAACCACGGTAGTGTTGTCCGTTCATGGTTATTAGAACTGCTTGAAGATGCCTATGCCAAAAACCCAGGTCTCAAGGATATCCGGGGTTATGTCGAAGATTCCGGAGAAGGTCGGTGGACTGTGCAAGAAGCCATCAACGAAAACGTCCCCGCGCCCGTCATTACCGCCTCGTTATTTGCCCGTTTTGCCTCCCGGCAGGAAGAATCTTATGGTGCCAAAGTCATTGCCGCATTGCGCAATGAGTTTGGCGGGCACGCCGTCAAAACTGAGTAAAAAGTGACTTGCGAAAGGGACGGAGAGAAGACATGATCGATATCCACAGCACAGCGAATCCTCTGCGGGAGGGGCTCGTTGAGAGCCGCCGTCCACAGCCTTTTACCATGATCATCTTTGGTGCCGCGGGGGACCTCGCGCACCGCAAGCTATTTCCTGCTCTCTACAACCTGATGGTGGACCATTGGCTTCCCCATCAGGTCAATGTTGTAGGATTTTCTCGGCAGCCCTTTGATGATGACAATTTTCGCAAGGAGATCAAACACTCCATCGAACAATTTTCTCGTCAACCCTTAAATGCCGATGTGTTTGACCAATTCGCAAGTGGCATGCATTATATCTCGGCCAACTTCAACGATCCGCAAGCGTATATCGAATTGCGCAATCTCTTAACCCGTCTCAATGAGGAACAACATTTGCTGGGCAATTACTTGTTCTATCTCGCAACCCCTCCATCTTTTTATCCCATTATTGCTGAACATCTTGGAGCGGTAGGGCTAAACGTTTCGCCTAGTGAGCAAGGATGGGTCCGGATTATCGTGGAGAAACCCTTTGGCCGTGATTTAGCATCGGCCATCGAACTCAATGCCCAATTACACAAGGTCTTTGATGAAACGCAAATCTTTCGCATCGACCATTATCTTGGAAAAGAAACGGTGCAAAACATCTTGGTATTCCGTTTTGCGAATGGGATTTTTGAGCCGTTGTGGAACCGGCAATACATTGACCATGTGCAGATTACCGTTGCCGAATCGTTGGGAGTCGAGGGACGCGGCACCTATTATGATACGGCAGGAGCATTACGGGACATCGTGCAAAACCATATGATGCAGCTGGTCTCCCTTATTGCCATGGAACCGCCTGTTGTCTTTGAGGCCGATGCCGTCCGCGACGAAAAGGTCAAAGTGCTAAAAGCCATTCGGCCACTATCTACGCGTGACGTCACGCAATTCACCGTTCGCGCCCAATATGACGAAGGCTACGTGGAAGGTTCCATGGTGCCTGGGTACCTTGATGAGCCGGATATCCCTTCAGATAGCCGCACCGAATCCTATATGGCCATGCGCCTTTTAATTGACAATTGGCGATGGGCCGGAGTCCCCTTCTACTTGCGCACCGGCAAACGGCTCGCTAAACGGGCGACCGAGATTGCCATTCAGTTCAAAAAAGCCCCGCACCGATTTTTCAACCAAACTGCCACCCCCGACTTGGAACCGAATCTGCTCACGCTGAAGATTCAGCCGGACGAAGGCATCGCGCTGCGCTTTGGCGCCAAGGTCCCGGGACCTGTGGTACGCATCCGCACCGTAAACATGGACTTTCTCTACGGCACCTCCTTTGCTGACCAAGCCCCAGAAGCCTATGAGCGCCTATTGTTGGATGCGATGATTGGAGATTCCACGCTCTTTACCCGCAAGGATGAAGTGGAAGCCGCTTGGTCCCTCGTCACGACGATTTTGAACGGTTGGGAACGCGCCAAAGGTCCCATTCCAACTTATGAAGCGGGTACCTGGGGCCCTCCAGAAGCCGATGAATTGATTGCCCGTGACGGATTTCGGTGGCGGCGGCCCTAACAACGTCATAAAGCGGAGGGAAGACACGAGTGGAAAGCCAAACATTACATTGGAATCATCCGAATATCATGGGACCGGAGCTGCTTGAACTCCTGCGCACCTCCGTGCCGCAATCCCTCGGCGGTACTCTTCCGGTCACGGCGACAGTACTGACTTTAGGATTGTATGTGAAAGGCATTTTACCCACCGATTGGGCAGAGCTGGCCGGAAAGATTTCGCGGGTTCATCCCTCTCGGGTTCTCATCATCAACCCCATCGTTAATTCCGCCAACGCTCCAACCCACGTTGATGCGGAACTTTCAGCCACCATTACATATCGGCGACCGCATGAGCCGCCTATCTTGTTTTCCGAATGCGTCCAAATGAATCTCCAAGGCGGCTTGGCCAACCACTGGATCGATTTAGTTCAATCCCTTATCAAATCCGACCTTCCCGCCTATTTGCTGTGGTTAGGTATGCCGCCTCTGCCAGGATTTCGTTGGGACTTATTAAGTACAGGGTTTAGCCATCTCGTCATCGACACCGAACAAACGGGGATTGAGCCGTGGCATCATGTGATGTTGCAAAGTCCTCGTTTAGGGTTGATGATTGATGATCTCTATTGGCAACGCCTAGGGCTATGGCGCGTCCATTGGGCCAATGTAACGGACCGACCCGAGGCCCTAGCGGTAGTCAGCACGCCTGAAAGTATTAGCGTCGTATGGCCGGTGGAGAAATCCACGGGATGGCAGATGCTTCTCGGATGGCTTGTGAGTCGACTGTCGTGGCAAATCGTCGATATTGCGCCCAATCGGCTCCTCGTAGCCACTGAATCTGGGGATACCATCCCTGTCCATATCACAACGGGGGCGGATCCCGGGATTACGTTTTATCAAGGCAACCGGCGTCTGTCATCGCAAGAAGCACACAATCAATTGACCACTCAATTTGAGATAGGATCTGACGTGTTGTATGAGATCAGCGATCCGTGCAATCTAGCTGATCCCGTGTCTGATGTGGTAAAACTGTTGAACCGCGGTCATGACCAACTTTACGACGAAGCGATGTCGGCTTTGCTTCTAAGCGAACGCCCCGAGCAATAACGATACCTAAAAAGGGAGAGAGCACCATGTCGGACCCGATTCTTCATGTCGGCCCCACTACGCCAGACACGATCCATGATTTGGCTCAGTGGTTATGTCAGGAGGCCGAGTTAGCCATTCGCGACCGCGGACGGTTTCTTTTGGCGTTGTCTGGTGGCTCGACGCCGCGCCAACTCTATACCCTGTTAGCCGAACCGTCATGGCAACAGCGTTTGGATTGGGCGCACACTCTCGTGTTTTTCAGCGATGAACGCGATGTGCCTCCAACCCATCCCGATAGCAATTTTAAAATGGCCTCAGATGCCCTGTTATCCCATTTAAATCCCGTACCTCAAGCCATTTACCGTTGGCATACCGAATATTCTCCCGCGATGGCCTTAGCAGACTATCGACACCATTTAACGTTGGACAATACCTTACCCGTGCCCCCTACCTTAGATGTGGTTCTGTTAGGCTTAGGGCCAGAAGGACACACGGCTTCACTATTTCCTGATCGCCCTGTCCTAGATTCCGAAGACATTGTGAGTCACACCTATGTGCCCACGCACAATTCATGGCGCTATACGTTTACACTTCCGCTGTTGAACGCCAGTCGCCATATTGCCTTTCTTGTCACGGGTTCGGAAAAACAAGAGATTATTGACCAGATTTTCACGCACCAAGCAGCGGTTCCCGCCAGCATGATTCACCCGGTCCCAGGTGACGTGCATTGGTTTTTAGACAGCGCTAGTGCACAACGCCTAAATCCCAATATTCTGCCGTCGTGACCATGCCAACATCCCCTATCCTATTGCTATGGGATATCGACGGTACCCTGTTGTTAGTGCCAGGGGCAGGAGCTTCGGCTATGACTCAAACGTTCCAGCGTTTGTTTGCAATTCCTAATGCTTTTGCTCATGTAGAATTTGCCGGGGGAACCGATTCCTATATTGTCGACTCGGCGTTCCAGCAGCACCATCTCGATCATCAGCAGTATGGCATGCTCTTTAAGACCGCATATTGTCGCCAGCTTTCTCGGACGCTTAAGGAATACCCCGGACACATTTTGCCCGGGGTCTCTCAGTTATTACAGACCTTACATAAGGACCCCCGTTTCGACCTGAGTCTAGCCACAGGAAATTACCACGACGCTGCCTACATCAAATTGGCGCACTTTGGTCTTGACCACTACTTTCCCACTGGCGGATTTGCTGAAGATGGATATACTCGCGATGCCATTATGACGGCAGCCAGGAATAACGCCGAGCTCTATTACCAAAAACACTACACGTCCTGTGTGGTGATTGCAGATACCGTACAAGATGGTCTAGCCGCCAAACAGTGTGGCTATCCTCTCCTTGCCGTAACGACAGGCAAACAAAGTATCCAAGACCTGCAGACCGTGACGCCCTATGTGGTCCCATCACTCGACGATTCGTCCCTCGTCCATCTTTTACTAAACATAGCCCTCTCGCATTAAAAAGGGACAGGCCAATGCCTGCCCCCCGTTACGTGATCGATACCGACCCTTGCGTCGTCACCATGTTCCACGGCCCCGCAATGATGGGAAGCGCTACAGTCATTTGAACTGTAGCGGTCAGCGTGCCTTTCTCATCTAAAAATGACATGGTACGCAGCGGCATTTGGGGAAGTTCACTTTCCAAATCGGTCATAAAAAGACTCTCAGCCTCATTCGCGGGACCATGTTGACTCTGAACCGCTAAAAGCGCACTATCCATAGCATCTACCAACGCTTGATGTCGCTCCATCAATACAGCGGTATCAATAAACATGGGAAGCACTCCCATGACTAGCATCAACCATAAGAGAGTCCAAATAAATACGTTACCACCACGGTGCTGGAGCATTGTTATTCACTCCCGTTTGCTCGACGGCTGAACGCGTCGACGATATGGTGTAATACGGCCACATCGTCGCTTGAACGGGCAACGACACGGTCACCTCATCGAGACTTCCTTGCTGAACATATTCTGCCGTGGCCCCTGACGGATTATATCCCTCATTAGTAAGGGTAAGACGCACATATTCTTGAGCGAGCGTAGGATTTCCCGTGGCCGCCCATTCTTGCGCCGCGGCTTGTGCCGCATTGCCAGCGATATCGCTCACTTGCGCCCACTGGAAAATGCCGATTGTTCCAAAGATAACGGTGAGAACTAAAGGCAGCACTAATAGGATTTCGATAAAACTATTGCCCTGGCGGTCCTGAACACGCCTTACGGGATCGTATTGAGATTGCTGGTGATTTGATTGAATGCGCCGATTAGCGCATTGCGCAATGCTTCTATTGGCAAAATCATAGCCAATACGACAATTATGATCCAAAGTGTTATCGTGTGATCGCGTAAGAGAAAAATCTACGATTGGTGCGGCCTTTCGGGTTCTCCGATGAATTGTATCATAGCATTGATAACTCCGTCCTCGCCAATTGACACGGTTATTTTATTGATCAGCCGCCGAGCAATCTCTTGCCGCGTGGCAAAGGGCAAGGAATCCAGATGGGGTCCCATACGCGTTCTGACATCCGCAATCAGTGTTGCCAATGACGGCTGAAGGGTATGCAAAGCCGTCTGCCGTTCACGCAGGCGTTGTTCCTCACCTTTGAGTGTTTTCAGATCCCGTTCGGCATCTTCTAAGGTGATCAAGTCCTTCCGCACTAATTCTAACAAGCGATGGCGACTCCGTTGCACCCGTTGCAACTCGTGTGCGATCTGTTCGTCTTCGCTTGGTCCAGTGGGTTCATGCTCGGTTGTTTCTTGAGCCGCCCGCCACCCTTGGGGATCATCAATCACTTTGACGATGTCGTGCCATACCGCCTCTTCCAACGAGTCGGCAGGGATCCATGGGAGAGTACACAGAGTGTCACGGCCTTGAGGCGTAACGGTTTGGAACTTACGGGGATAGCGACGAGGGCAAAAATAGTACCGATATGTAGTGCCCTTCACGGTTCGAATATTTGTGCTCATCATGTGCCCACACACACCACAATACACGAGACGACGCAGAAGCATCGGCACTTCTTGCCGTCCCTTCCAAATTTTTTGGTAATGGTAAATCACCTCACGTGCCTGCGCCCATTGCGTAGGCGTCACCAACGCAGGCACCTCAATCGCTATCCATTCGTCGGCATGACGCTCGCGATTATGATTCCCCGAATCGTATCGATGCACATAGGCGATTCCCGTATAGGCTGGATTGCGCAAAATCTTACTAATGGTATCCCGCCACCACACCGTGCCGCGTGGCGACGGGATCTGCTGCTGGGCCAACCGTTGGGCAATTTTCCCTGTGCTCAAGTGTTCATCGGCCGCGAGTCGAAAAATTTCTTGCACCACCGGTCCGGTGACGGGATCAATCGCGAGGGTTTTGGTCTGCGTATCGTACTTATATCCATAGCGTTGCATGCCCGCCACCAACTGTCCACTATACGCCTTCGCTAACCATCCTCGACGGGTGCGCTCACGAATTTTCTCCCGTTCAAACTCCGAAATCGCGCCGCGCAGAGAATAAAACAAACGGCCTTCTGGCGTATGTTGCCACTCAAAGTTGACAAATTCCAACACCACCCCCCGCCGTTCAAATTCTTCCGTTAGCAGGAGTTGATGTACCAACTTGCGCGACAAGCGATCAGGGTCAAAAATCACCAATCGGCTAATCTCGCCGCGCTCCGCCGCTTGCCGAAGCGCGGTCAACTGGGGACGTTCCAAGAGCGTGCCGCTTACGCCCCCGTCGATAAATTCCTGCACCGGCTCAACCGTGATTCCAATGTGCTTGCGGCATGCTGCTACTTGGGTTTCCAAACTCGCGCCATGTTGGGCTTGCTCCTCCGTACTGACCCGTGCATAAATAGCAATCACGAAGACGCCCCCTTGGATACTTGTCGTCCTCCGTGGGAGCCCTGCTGTTTGATCGCGTGAATCGCCACACAGCGCGCCTTATCTACCATAGTCGCCAACGGTGTATTCTCGTGACGCACAACGACTCTCTCGCCAACGTGTCGCATTTTTTCGCCTCCAAACGTTGATACGCCTGTCACATGGGCGCAAAAAACATCACCCCCCTATGGTTATAGGGAGGGTGAACCGTCGTGAGTGTTGCGTGCGTTAACGCATGTGACTTCCCCATAGCAGGCCCCACGTCACCACCGCCACGCTCCAGAGCCCCGGTCCCAAGGGCACATCGATATGCGAGGGCCACGGGCCCATGACAATGCGTCGTACTGCCATTCCTAGCCCAGTCAGCAGATACCCCATGGTGATGATTGCCACAGCTGGAATGCCCCCAAAGACAATGCCGAAGGCAGCCATACTCGCAACATCTCCGAGGCCCAACCAGTCCCGCCACCATAGGGCGGTCGCCACACCGCCGATGATTGCGCCTGCCGCGAGATGCCCGATCCAGAATCCCCTTCCTCCTGAGGTCATAGATGTGGCAATCGTTCCTATCAAGCCCACTCCAGTCGCTAATCCCGTGGCTTCAAACGGCAACAATTGGTCTCGCCAGTCCCGCCAGATTTGGTATGTTGCGACTCCACACCAGGCCAAGATCACCACCACCGCCACGCTGTGTAACACGGATCCACCTCCTTAGTCACGCAAAAAACGACCGCCTCAGCGTGTGAGCGGGACGAAGTGTAGATTAGCAATCCCAAACGACTTGTCGGAAGCCCCCTCAACTCCCGTCTCGGCTCTTCCTTCCCTGAGGGTCACCCATGCCGAGATTTGCCGCCTCCGTCCGCACTCTCATTTGGACCGGGGGACGCAAGATTAGCAGTAATAATCATACAAAAACTTACATACTCCCCAGCATTGCCATGCTAGGGACAGGCAATCCCGCTCTCATCCGCAGCTATCTGTATGAATCCACGGAGGCTGATCGGGTGTGGCTCCGGCTTTGTACGTCGGCAGAGCCTCCGTCTAACCGAAGAGATGTTCGTCCATCCACGTGATAATCGTGACAAAGATAGTGAACGTTTTCGGGGCGTGTTTCGTCATCGGGTGGATTCGGCGACCACGCGCAATCCAAAAAACAGGGATCGCTTTGGGGATCAAGATAATAAGGCCGCCCGAGTAATTCAGGAATCGTGTCATCCTGAATTTCTAACCACCAGTGCGCACGGGTCCCATGAAGAATCCAGCGCCATCGAGATTGGGCGGGGCAATCGGGATTTTCGACTTCTACCACGTTGTCGGACCCTTTGTCTTTTTGGAATTCATCATATAAGAATGTGAGAAAGGCGGTTTCTAACTGTTGCCGCGCGTCGGCTGTCAATTGGGCACTGGGGCGCGGGGCCACTCGGGCAGATCGACGATGGTATTTGCAGTCACGCATGCACGGTGGCCTCCTTGTCTCAGAACAAGCTCACGAGTAAGTTTTAGGCTGATCGTATCCTAACGTTGATCCACCAGGGAATAATGGACGTATTTGCTCGTCCATGCCAGGTTTTCTTGACATAGTGGCCCGCAAATGGTCGAACTAGATAAAACGTACGCCGTTCGTGCCGGTCGTTCTTGTACGTTACAAATTAAGGAATGGGTCTACTAGGCCTCCTCAATGTCATCGAGTTGAGGAGGCGCGGTAGTTGGCGCCCCGGCTTCATACACGTGGATTGCTTCGGTTTGGCCTAACAATTTTTCTTCCATTGCGACGACTAATGAACCGACACAATAGTTCATGCGTTTATCGGGCTCAGGATGATGTGGGTCACAAAAATCGTCACACAATCCGAGAAACAAGCGACTCTGATACGGAATCAAATCATAGGGGCGGTCTTGGCCTAACTCTGGGAGGCGATCGTCCCATACTCGTAGTCGCCAGGCGGTGGGCGTCCCTATAATCTGCCATCTCCAGCTTGCTAATTCCGTGCGATTCCAATCGGGATGGCTCGCGTGCAATGGCTCCAGGTTGATCTCGGGGTGATCCGAGCCGGGCCCGAATCGGGGTTTCGAGTGCACGTGCCCCTTTTCACTAAAATGCCATAACTCCTGATATAACTGGATGAAAAATTCGTCACAGTCACAGGGTTGCGTGTGAGGCATTGATACTCCTCCTTGACGTGATCCTAGAGAGAACGGATCCGAAGCGTTAGAATTTATTCGTGGATGGATAGAGTCCATCGTTAATCCACCAGGGAACAATGCTGGTGTTTACCCGATTATGCCACGTTTTGGTGACATAGTGGCCATAGATCGGGTAGCCCGTGATGACCGCACCCGGTCCGTGACCCTTGGAAGTCACTACTCCTGTTGCATTGCCATTATTGACAATCACTTCGAGTAAAATAGTCCAATTCTCAAACGGCACAGTTGTTTTCCACCAATGATCGTAAACAGGATGCCCATACCGGTCTTCCCCAGATGCTTGGGCATCCGCCACGGTATATTTCACACAATCTTGTGCGGCTGCTGTATTCTTCCAGTTATGGCGATATTGCATATGCTGCCAGCCCCATCCTGGCTGTGCCCCCTGGTAAAGTATTACAAACTGTCCTGTATAGTTACCATAGGCATCCCAAATGGCTGTATTCGCAGGATAGGCCATTGGCGCGACGGTCGAAGGCACTGCGGAAGGGGTAGAAGCCGTTAAGTCATGATGTACGTCAAACGTATAAATGGTGGTTTCTACGTAAGCAATTTGCGCTGTATTTAAGCCATGGTGCGCTAAGATTGTCGGAGAGACATCCACATATCCCGAAGTCGTGTTAATCTGTTCTGTTTGCCGAGCCACTTGCGCGGCTTGAACACGTTGAGTGGCGGTCAAGGCGGGTCGACTCGCCGGAGATGTTTGAGCCAAAACCGGACCCGACGTGATTAAAGGGATTCCGATAAAGGCGATGGAAGCCAGTACGCCCACTCCTAATATCCCTTTGTGGGGCAACCTATCGCCGAACAATAAAAACCTCTCCCTTAGATCGTTTTATGTCCTAGGGTTTCTGAAGAAGATCACACAATCCTGCTTAAGGCAGTAAAAAACGCTCGACATAACGCGACGCTTTTTGCAGGATGAATCGACCGGTTAGAATGAGTGATAGGGTTATCTAGTGCAAGTCGTTGAGCAAAGGACCTCATGGATGCCTCTACGCAGAAAAAAGAATCTACCGCACCCACCAATGCCGACGCACGACGCCGTGAGCGTCGGGAGTGTCCACCGTGACACGCAACAGGCCCGCCTGCGTCAGCCGATCGAGCCAATGCCAGGCTGTTCCCCGCCCGACATGCCAGATGGCGACCAGTAAGTCCACAGTGACTGGCATCCCGGACGGCCACTGACGCACACGCTGTGTAATCGCCGCCCATGTTGGTTTGTCAGACGCAGGGGGAAGCGGATTCTGGGGCAGGCGAAGGTGTCGGGGAGGCGGTGCGACAGAATTCCGGGGTCGCGGCTGCCATACGCGCCCCCACCACGCCCGCCACGACGGGGGCATTTGGAGGTCATCGGTGTTCGGCGTCATCGCCCTCACCTCCTTGACAATTCGAGTTTCTCATTGATCGGCTCTTGGAATCCCAGCATAGTCCCTGCACGATATCAGAAAGAACATGACCCGTTATATAACTGGTTTAGGTATTGTCAAGAAACAAGGCTTTTCTGCACTAATGAGTGTCATCGGTAAATACGGCATGTGGGGTCTGAATTAGATACACGCACAAGATGCACGCTATCTGAAAATGTGGTCGCGCAAATTCCCCACTTACACGAAATGCGGAAGAGCCATTTTTATTTGACTATAACCGCTAGCTAGTTCTTGCTGAAAAAGTCTCTTTGTGTTTAGGAACCTCTCTGGGAGTTATCGGCCGAGGCCTACCTTTCGCGGGCCGAGGACGTTAGCCAGCCTGCCGCTGGGCCCAGCGGCGCACATTATGAGCGAAGATCCCTAACCCGATCCCCGTCGCCACCGTTGAGCTCGGCGAAACGCGGGGGTGCGTCCCTCGAGGAGGCGCGCCTCCGACTTTTTGCCCCGCTTGGGAATGGCGATGGTCCCCATGTCGCGGTCACGGCCCTCTTGTTGATTGCGGGCGCTGTCGTCACCCCGGTCGGTGGCGACGATGTCCGGATCGCGCCCAAACTGGGCGCGATGACGATCCAAGGCAGGGCCCAGTGCCTCAGCATCCGGCGGGTTCCCGGTGTGGACTGAATAGTCCGTCACAAATCCATTTTCCGCTTCCGTGATTTGCACTTTATAGCCCAATGGCACAGGCTGCCCCCGTTGGCCTTTTTTAATCGGACGCGCATCGTGATCCGCTACGCTCACCATTCGATCGGGGATCCGTTCGCCCGCAGTGGCCGCACGACTTTGGCGGATGACCGTCTTGAGATCCTGCAACGCATCCGTGACTCGAGCAATCCGGTGGGCGGCGACTTGATCCTCCATCGCAATCTGCTTCTTGGCTGCGTCGAGCAATTGGGCCACTGCACGACCTTGAGAGAGGCCAATCTTGGCCACCTCTTCCGTGATGCGACGCACCTCGGTAAGGGCCTCCCCCGTGCGTCGCTTGAGCACCTTCCCAATTTCGAGGATCCGACGTTTCACACTGCGTGCGCGGTCCCGAATGGCGATCGGGGCTTTTTGGATGGCGGCGTGCAATTGGCGGGCCCGTCGCGTGACCCGGCGAATGGCATCCGCTAGCAAACCCGGATCGGTTGGATGGTGAATGTCGGCGTCCGTGACCGTGGAGTCCATTTCTATTTGGCCATATACACCATCCGAAATCGGCGCCCCCGGATCCCCTGATCCTCTCGAAGTCGGGCCGTGACGGCCCGATTGATGACCCCAATGCCGTCCGTCCCCAACCGTTGGCGCCAATGCGTGAGCGTGGTCGGATGCGGCAAGGCGTCCACCACCCCAAAGTGGCAAAACTTCCGCCAGTGAAAGCGATCGGACACTTCCGGATGAGATCGCGGTCGGATAGCTGATAGCGGTCCTTTAAATAAAACAGCCGGAGTATTTGGGCGGCGGGTACGGATGGACGACCCCGAACGGGGTCGAGTCGATTTAGGAGGGGAGCCAGCCTCGCGGGATCCGCGAGCAAGCGATCGACGACGGTCAATTCCGCGGACAGCGTCCACACCTCCGGGGGCATTGCGGCCGTCAGAAAGTCTCATGGTTAATGATCTGAACGTTGCATATCATGTCCGAAGCAGGAATGAGACGTCGGGATCGCGAATCCCTGCTCATCGGGGTTCCCCCCTTCGAATTGGAATACTGGGTGCTGGATAAATTCGACAATTGAGCCAGGAATCCCTTCTTTTATGCGGCTTTCAAGGATCGGTAGGGTGAAACTTTTTCAGCACGATCTAGCTACATAATGATAGCACGGCACCTATTACCCATATGTTGCGTTCTACTAATTTCAGTAATGTGATGTTTTTCCGCTCACATCTTGGAACTGAATGACATTGCGATGAATTCGGTGAGTAAGAAATTTCGGCGGTATTTCACTTAGGTTATTCTAGACAAATTTTACCCACACCTAACATCTACTAAAGTAAACATTTTTAGTTATTTTCTCATCTTTTTCGAATTACTTTCTGTGATTTTTACGTCTTAAAAGACATTAGACAACCCGTTTCTATTGGGTGTACGCTATCGTTAATAAAAACTCCCAAGACTGTCACGGAGGAACAATCATGACAGAACAAGAACTGAAAACCTTTTTTGGACATACCATAGCCAAACTACGAATGCAAAAGTCGATGAAGCAAGAAGAGTTGGCGCAACAAATTGGCTGCACTTCACGGCATATGTCCTCCATCGAACGCGGAGAAAAAATGCCCCGACCTTACTTAATAGTCGAATTAGCTCGAGTCTTAGAGGTTCCCGTTCGGAATTTCTTTCCCGGCGACGACAAAGACCAATCTATCTTCGAGTTACTTCCATGGCCCTATCAAGAAACAGCGCGGATTATGATTCGTCGATTGGAGCTATTAAGTTGTGATAACAGGAGGAAACACTAATGAATCTCACTTTCAGCGAGGCGTTTATTCTTAATTCTGCGACAGGAAAGGGTCAAATCGTCCCATCCCATGCCTTGGACGACCTATATGGAGCTTCTCTCCCACAGTTGCCAATAGTAGCTACGCTAGAACAATTGACCAAGCACATTAGCGATGTCGCTAACGCAAAAGGTTTAGCCTTGCCAAGTCGCGAAGCTTTATCCAATGCTCGTGGTACATGGTTTGAAACTCTTGTGGTGGCAAGCGCTTGGAACTACATCATTAATTTGGGAATCACCGATACGCTGGTCGTGCAATTACCGAACGTTCAACGTTTCGACTTTCGGAATCTCTTTGATCAGTCAAGTCAGTCTATGCTTGACGACCTTGAACGCTCTCTCAGGCGACACGAGGTGGATGTGGAAATGGTCACATCAAATCCCGACTTGATTGTCATTAAGTCTAAAGACATGTTGTCACGACTAGCTCCCCGAAAAATCGCCAACCTGTCATTGGCTAACCAACATTACTTGAGTGGATTTTACGAAAATCTCAGAACAAAATGTCCTTGGGACTCTATTGTCGCCGGGATCGGGCTCAAAACATCTGTCCGACCTGACCGACGACTTCAGTTGGTGCATGAAGGTAATATCCTAAAATCAACATTCGCCCATCTAAAAATGCGACATTGGAACAGAGACTTCCGTTTTCTCTACGTCGTCGCATCAAGCGAAAAGTTCAATGATGCAGATAAAAAAGCGCTAAAGACTGCCGCCACACATACCATCGTCAATGTAGATGCAACACCAGAACGTTCGGTTGATGAATTGTATTGGCTCACTGAGTTTGAAGACGTTGAACGTATGCTAGGCGATGTAATCACAACCATTAACCGATAATTGCCACCGCATTTTGAGCCTCAAGCGTGTAATAGCTGTCCAAGACCACTTTTATCTGATCGGCAAGCAACTCAGCCAGTCGAAAGGCAACCCCGTTGGAAATCATCTTGAACATCTTGTCTAATGGAGTCCCTTCTTCGAACTGATACCAATCCGGCACGGATTGAAGGCGCAATGCTTCTCGCACTGAAATTCGGCGAGGCTCAGTGGGGTGAAGATGCACTTCGTTGTTCCCATAAGCTACCGTCGGACTATAACGAAAACGATGTAGGCGCTTAAATGACTTGCGACGGTCGTCTCCTTCGGCAATGACCGTGAATTTATCCGATCTCGGTTGAAAAAACACATGATTGGGCAGTCCACTAGTCGGTACATCTTTGATGGCCGAATGAACCGTAAGGGCATATGGTACTACCAATTCATGAATGAAGTCCTCTTCATCTACTTGAGTCCCGTAATCCCATGTATCGATCCAATCAAAATTGGCTTTCGCCCTAGGATAGATAGGTTGTGGAAACTCGAAGGTCGGTAACCCATGAATGCGAAGAGCCGTAGCAATAGCATGTTTCACGCCCACTAAAAAGACCCGTGACCGATCTTGGGGGATGCCGTAATCCAAGGCATTCAGCACTTGAAAATCCACCTCATACCCAAGATCTGCGAACTGAGCCATCAAAGGAATTAACGCTTCTTCACGATTTTTTCGTATTTTGTACAAACCCTCGACATTCTCAAATAAGAAGAAATCAGGATTTACGGTGGCGACTTTGTCTAAATAATCCCAAACCAATTGCCCGCGGGCTCCAGCAACACCAGGTTTATTCGCATTCCCAACCGAAAAATCCTGACACGGAGGGCCCCCGATAATTCCAGCAGCTTTAGGAATACTATCAGGACTAACTTTCGTAATGTCAGCGGTTTGAATGGTATCTCGACGCCCTTCTCCATAGCGAAGCCTTAAATTATAATTATGAGCTTGCGCGAAATAAGGCACTAATTCACAGCCCCAAACCACATCAAAGCCGTGTTCCATGAAGCCAAAGTCCAAAAAACCCGCCCCAGAAAATAATGAAACCACCGAATATCCTGCCATTGGCAACGCCTCCACACTAATCAATTTTGACAAGACAACCGCTTTCATGCCAGAGAATGAACTCTCCAGCCCATTCTATCTCCATCCAGGTGAGGTAGATTCCTAGTTCTGGAATCACTGCGACAGGATCGGTGTCTACAAACATAGATTTTATCCATTTTCTCCTCATAACCTTATTATGGGGCGAACATTTGGAACTGTCGAGACCTTTACTTGCCCCCCCGTTAAGCTTATGGCCAAAAGGGAGACAGACGGATGTGATTCAGAATGTTTCTGCTATGTCAACTAAATCCGCGCAACACCCCCTGGTTAAAGAACGCCATGACTGGAAACACCCTAGTCATGGCGCGGTGGAATCCGACCCCTCAATCCGTTTCCTGGCATAGCCTCTGTCCTTTTCCTCCCTTCAGTTGACATAATATCATGACTTGACGGCCTGTCAAACAATGACAATAGCAGGACCCCAACAAATGAGCCTCCCTGCTCAAGCCGTTTGCGCAGGAAATGATCAAACATCGTCTTGATTGGCATTTGCTGAGGATGCGGCATGGTCTTTGCAATTGACGGGGCATGTGCAGCCACACACATTGGTAGACAGACGCGCCCTGCCCACCCTCGAAAATATACGCCAAGACGGGATATACAGGCAAAAATTCCTCTTAAATAGATTGTGGTACACACAAAAAGCGGCTGGGCCTCGTACAGACCCAGCCGCGACACACTCTAAGGCCATTACACATCTCACGTGTGACACGTTCGTCAGGGCGTCGTCCTCCATAATTCTCTTGCAAGATATCGGCCGTGGCAGTAAAGGGCCAATGGCCTGTGGGCGGAAGCTACCCCTCGTGCTCTCACCCTCTCACGTAATACCACAGGCGATGGCCCACCTAGACACACGGCCACCCGAGAGCCTTTCACACGCTTTCCACCATAGTTGTTTTGTCTGCCGCTAGATTGTCGCACAGATGCACTATCACAGGTCTCCCCCCGCTATCTGTCCCTGCGACGTTAGTTAGACGTATTGGATGCATTGGCCCCGGTTCCGCTGGTGACGGTCACCACGGGATACGGACAAAATGTCGGATCGTAGGCTTCTGAATACTTCGGCGGTCCGTCCGGCACTCGTGTTTGCGTACACTCAGTGCCATCAACGCAGGTGGTCGTGACCTTGTATTGGGTGGCCCTGTCAATAGCCCACCCGGGCCCCGGCAATAACGTATCGGGCGTGGCCCCGCCGGCTTCAACCCATGTATCGCCTTCTGGAGCCGCAATGGGTTGCCCGTTGTCTTCACGCATCACGGGGTTGGGCATACATGCGACGGCTGTTGGCCCGACGACCTGGGTGGTGGTCGTAATCGTGGTGCGGGGCACACACGATGTTGTGGTATGCGCTTCTTGCGCGGGAGCACAGTGGTCTCCAATAGTCTCTTGCCGCCACTCGGTTTCGATTTGCATGCGATACGCCGTATAGGAATAATATTCCGGCACCGCATGCCACTGGGTGACTGCTTGCTCTTCGTAACGGATCTGGTCCACCATCCCCCCATAACATGTCGTGTTGATGCACAACGCCCGAGGGCTCCATATTTCCGTCCACACAGGAACCCTTTCGTACACCGTATACGGCTCTTCCTCATACCGCACACCGGTGAGGGTATACGGAATGGAGATGTCATAGGTATAGGACACTGTTTGCGTCACTGGAGTACACACCGTTTGTGTGGTATAGGTGGTCTGGGTCTGAAGTTGATCATCGTAAGGACACGCTGGAGGCGATGAGCTAACAATCGGCAGAGGCGTGGCCGTTCCCCCAGACGTTGGTCCCGTATAATGGTATGACGGCCTGGTGTGCTGGGTGTGGTTCGATGTTGACGGATTAGATGATGGAGCGGGCGATGATGCCGTAGAGGTTCCCGTCACGCATGCCACTTGTTCTGTGCCTTTAAGTGCTCCGGAGTGCGCCCCCCAGATATACTCCGTTTGCGTTCCATTGTTGCACGCGCCAAACGTCCATTGTTGATGGGTTCCCGCACACTGGCTGGCCGATCCGGTACACCCCGGCGTGCCCTGGCACACCCCGTCTCCGTCAATCTGACTTTCCCCTGCGGGGCAACTCGACGCGCAATAACTTTCATTGTTGCCGTTATACGCCACGACTCGCCCTTGCCCACATGAATTATAAGTCACTTGCCCGGTGTGTTGACTCGCTTGTGTGTCCGGTCCCGACGTGTTGATGGGATTCGTAAAAGATCCTCCGTCCTCCCATGCGCCACTGGGCGTAGCACTCGCACTGTTGGACGCTGAATTGCTCGCAGTCGATGAAGATTGCGAACTGCTCGACGACGTGGAGGAACTACTAGCACTACTCGATGACGAGGAACCCCAATGGCACAGGGTTGCCGTGGAACATTGCGACCCTGACGCATTGCCGCTATGACAATCGTGATATTTCCCGCCGTAATAATTGCACCATGTCGCTGAGCCACATCCGCTGCATCCCATGTTTTCCCATGCCGCAAAACTTGGGTGCGACAGCCCTAAGATGCCGCTCAGGACGATACCCACCCCTGCCGCCAGCAGTAGGCGGGATGGTCGTGCGAGGCGGTAGAGGGAAACGAATTGACGCATAGGGCACTCCTTTCTTGACAATATGACCGCTATGTTGCCAGCGGCGTGCGATACCGATTACTTGCGACGCACTACCGCTCATCGGGCAAAGTGATAGGGCGTTGGCCGGGCACTAAGTCAAATTCAGTTTGACCGATCATCCAAGTGCTTGTGCGCGGCGTCCTGCCTACCCTATCCATGAAGACTTCCCCCTCCATGGTTTGGGTCACTCGATGCCCTGCGAGGCTTTCGTAGAGCCGGACCCGCATTGGCACAAGTAATTGAGCCGTGACAGGCCATCGCGCTGACTTCGGGGGGGTGAGCTGCCGCACGCTGATGGGATAACTAGATGGATACGATGTCACCACGGTAATCGTTCCTCCATAAACATACCGCCGCGATGCCCAATCCCCATAGACTAACAAATACCCATAATCAGCGGCGAGCGTGGAGGCTTCGCTCGGATCTAGGCGGCCAATCACCTGTAGCGGATTGTTGCCCAAGGCCATCCGCGCCGCGTCTGCGGCGGTTCTGATGCCCGCCTGAAGAACCTGGGGTGTCAGACCGGGCACAACGCGCTCAACGTGATGAAAATAGGCCGCATTGGCCCGCGTGGTCCCCTGAATCCCGGCGACCGTCCAATGGGACCATGACGAAGGTGCGGACGGCGCGTGAACAAGGCTCGCTGTAATGCGACCTTGGGTGGCGGCCAATGGCGAATGAACCGTGTGCAACCACTTCTGAGCATATTGCACAACCTGCACGTTGGCTTCGGGAGAGGGAGTAGCCCGCCTTGGTGGAGACATACGGGGGATTCCCCACATCCATACCCCTATTCCAACAAGCCCTGCCACACCGATTCCGACCATGCCATGACGCATTGTGATGGGCATTTTTCTCCCCTCTTTCCAAGACAAAGCCGCCGTGTATAGAACTCACACGGCAGCTACGATAGTGCAAGGCAGACTACCCTTCGTAAGAAACCGGTATCCATCCCCACCCGCTAGGAGCCGCGACATCCGGCACTAAAGCGAGCGTCAGGTCCACGTCCATGGGGGCAAATTGTCCGGTCGTCAGGAGCGAAGCATTCGCCGTTGATGGGCCGTAGCCCCACGCCACGACTTGCATGGGGACGTTGAGTTCCACGACCCCGTTAGCGGTTTTAGAAAGCAACAGCTCGAGTGACGACGACGATGGCGCCGGAATCACTGCACTGCTCGGCACAGACGATTCTAAAGTCATTTGCAACAAGAAACGCCAGTCGTTCATCTGGGTATAGATGTTTTCACCTTCCATAAGATTCGTGACTTCCGTTTGTTGCCACGCAGAGGGCATGAGTCCCCAATCCATTTGCTTCAACGCTAAGGCCGGATTATTGATGTAAACCGGAATATCTTGAGTCGCCACCGTAAGCCCTGCCGCCCACACGCTTGACGGAAGCGTCAAACCCAGACTTTGGGCTTGTTGGGTAAGGGTTGTGACGGCGGTCGATTGTCCGATCACGGTGTTTTGTGTGAAGTGATATTGTTGCGCTAACGTTGTCAGGGCAGCCGTGTACGGCACCGAGTAGGTACGAAACGTGTTGGGAGTCAGGACGTTCGCCAGATGGTGTTGCGCTTGAACCCAATCATCCCACAGCGACGCGGTGGTTACCGCTTGCCCGATCACGGGCCCCGTAGCATTCGGACTCAAGGTCGCTCCTATCGCCCACCCGGTGCTTGTGGGAGGTGTCCATTGGACTTGATTTTGATCTTCCAAGGTTTGTGCTATAGGCAAAGGAGTCCACGTTGACGTTGGGGAAGGTTTCACCCAAAACTGCACATTAAATGCGATTTGCTGTTGGTCCAGCCAATTGACGGGGCTAATCGTCGCCGTGATGGTCATCGGTTGACCGGCTCGCACCGGATGGCTCGCGCTGATTTCTTGTCCGTTTTGTGTCAGATTAGTAATCCGAATAAAGCTTGTCGGGGGCATGGCGTTTGCGTCTGCCACGGGGGGTGCCATGAGGGGACTCTGGACGGCTCCCACGTGCCAGACCGCAAATTGCGCCGTATTAGGCGCTGACGGATCTTTGGCATAGACCACATACGTATAGCGCCCCGTTTGCGCCGGGGTGAAAGTAAACGTGGGATTCGCCGTGTAATTGGAGCCGATCCACTGTCCACTCGGCGTTTTATACCAAAACTGATACACGGGGTTTAATAAATGCGTCGCCGTGGCCGTTAATGTCACCGGAGCGCCTGCTGTGGGGGTGAGAGTGCTGGCCATCAACGTCACGCGACTATCTACATTGGCGATGAATTGCTCGTGTTGCGCAGCTCCCCATTGATGCGCCTGAATTTGGTTCGCGTCCAGTGCATAAACCACAACGGGGTACGACCCGGCCTGGGCATCTGGGATCGTCAGGGTATTTCGGGTCGAATAATTTTGTACCACACGCCAGCCTGCCGTCGTGTCCTCCCACCATTGAAACTCTGGCTGCCCTCCATTCCCATTCGCATGCGCGACATAAGTTAAGGTGGTACCCGTGTTCTGAGCACCGTTGGGCCCTTGCACCGTAAGCCCACTCAGGGAAGGCCACGCGGCTGCCACCGGCATCGATAGACCTATGACCATCACACTCGCTACAGCACTGCTTAAGACCCGGTTTTTCCACACTTTTGTCAACATTAGGCTATACTCCTTTCTCCTGTACGAGACGACCTCTGAGTGCAACAAAAAAAGACTCCTGTGATTACAGGAGTCACTCCCAACACGCCCGCACACAAGAATGGGAATGGTGGAAAAGGGGATGCAGAAAAATCGCGTGATTTTTGTAGGCTGAGCATACCAATGCCCGGGTTCCGAAGAGACTATAGTCATTGTACCACGATGGAACGTTGACCACAAATCGGAGGCGAGGCCGTTGCCCAGAGGCGTTGGGCCCACCTCCGATTTGTGCGGAAGGATCGCTAATCGCGCGGGCAGGGCGCATCGGTGAGGCTTGGCGAGATGAGGGACCCTGTGGGCATCATTAAGCCTTCTTGGCCCATCCATCACGAATCACCTGCCAGACCCCTTCGGTTGCGAGCGGAGTCTGGCCCCGAATGGCCACCCCCATACTACTGCTTTTAAACAGAGCGTCTCCTCGACCGAGCAGGGTTTCGGCCCCGGGGCTATCTAAGATGACTTGCGATCCCACCGTGTTGGCAACTTTCAACGCTAACCGAGTGGGTAAGTTGGCTTTGAGCGTCGAATCAATCGTTTCCGCCAAGGGGTGTTGGGTCGCAATCCACAGCAACAGACCGGCTCCGCGAGCTTTTTGCCCCAACCGCCCAATATTGCGTTCCAATTCTTTGAGATCGTCCTTCTCCAATTGGTCCTTGAGGTCCTTATATTCATCCACTACCAAGAGACGATACGGATATTGCGTCCACCCCGCCGCCATCGCTGCCGCCAGATCCTCGACCCCCCCATGGGCAAACTCTTCAAAGCGAGCATCCGCTTCGTCCGCCCATTGTGCGACGAGTTGGCACACCTCCTGGGGCGTTTTGACCAACGCATCAACATGGGGCGCGTGCTTAGCCCACGGGAATGACGCGCCCGCCTTGGGATCCACGAGCGAAATGCGCAACCGCGTCGGCGGAACCGTGATCATGAGACTGGCTAACCATCCCACCAACGACACGGTTTTTCCGCCGCCCGTCGTGCCCCCCGCCAATAAGTGGGGCCAAGTGGCCGCATCCGACCAAAAGGGGGTGCCGTCCGATTTCACCAGGCAGCACACAGGCAAGGCCATGTTTTTCAAAGACTGCCGCGTCTGTTTATCCGTTCGAGCCAACGCCGTCACCAAGTCCACAAACTGCCGATCCGGGCGGGGACGCTCTACGGCAATGACTCCGGGTGCCCCCTCCACATAGGCCATCCGCAAGGGTAATTCGCCGTGCCCTAATTGCCCCGCAAGGGTCGCGGACTCGCCCAAAATCCTCTTCGCCAACGCTGCTGGCGGCCGAATTTTGGCCACATCCACCGTTAAGCCCCGTTGGCCTCCGATCGCGACGGTATCGGGAAATCCCAAGTGCCCCAACACGCGCACTACGTCCTGCACCCGTTCGGGGGGAATAGGACCCGACAGGACGGGGAGAGGGTCCGCCGCCGCTGCCCGTAGTTGTCCCCATCTCAGTCCGTCCTGGCCCCATTGGGTCGCGTCAGGCAGCCCCTCGACTGTTGACTTGGGGGGTTCCACAGGCGGAGCGTCTTCCCCCCTAGGACTCGAGGCTGACTCGCGTCCTCGCCGCACAATCCCCTCCGCGCTGACCGTCCATGTGCCTGTGATTCCCGCATGATGTAACGCGGTTTCAGCCCATTGGGTGGCCCATTGCACCCACTCTTGCATGGTGCCTGCATGAAATCCCATGGCCCAATGGGGGTGAATGAGCCCGTCGGCAGCGACCACGGTCATACGACGCGCCGTCGTCCCATCCGGTAAGGTCGTCCACGCCACATCGGGTTTGCTCGTAGCAAATCCGGCATCCAAGACGTGAGCGGCGTGGGCTAAATCTGCCGTCGCAGCGGGAGAGTCAGTGAGCATCACCCAGGTGCGTTTATGCCGAGCCCAGGCCTCTTTTTGTGCATCCCCCCGGTGGAGCCACTGGGCGACACTAATCACGGGCCACCGCCAGACAATCCAATCGCGCCAAACATCGCCGCGACGGGCCGAGGACGGCACGTTATAGAGCCAGACGGCTGTGCCCCACGCCATCCATGCCACAATCAGCAAGGCAACAGCGAGCCCGATCCAGAGCCCCCAATGCGTCGCGTAGCCCCCTAACGCCCGGGGAGTGAATGGGGTTACGCCCTTCGCCAGCACGCCTTGCACAGGCGGGACAGGCGCCAATGCCGACCGCGCAGGCATTCGACTAATGGATGAAGAATGCGTAACAGCCCGCCCCTGCGTCAAGGCCGCCCACGCGGCCCCTCCGTGCCATCGCAACGGCGGGACAATATGGTAGTGAGCCAGGAGAGTCCACACGATGCCTATCCCCAGTACAATGACCACCAGCCCCGCGATCAACGCCATGGAAACACCTCCTTTAGCCTGGCGTTGCACTCAATTGATTCGGCGCTCGAGCCTGCTGCAAGATGATCGACCACGCATCCGGGTTCCACAGAATGGCCCCGACCATAGGGACTCCATTCCACATGTTTTGGGCATCCCACAAATACTGCACGCCATAACACCCGTGGTGCGAGCCTATCGCAGGCCACCATACGGTAATCGTGGTAGGGAGCGCCGGGGCTCCCGGCACCCATGCCAACGTCCACCCCACAGGGTTTTCCACCCGGTGCTGAATCGCTTGCCATGATTCTGTCCCGCCTGCCACGGGCGGCCACAGCGTCTGCCCCCCATATTCGACGGCATCCGTCCAATACATCATCGTATTGGCCGGGCCATAACCGGGGTTCTGCGGATCACCGTCAATCGGCAAGGGCACCCAGACCCATGCTTTGTGAGGCTGGCGAAAGCCCCACCAGAGGACAGGAACGCCCTCGGCATTCTGGGCGGCGTCATTGGCGATAGCCCACATCCCCGAATGACGCAGCGCAGGACTGGGACTCAGTTGTAAATAGGCCGGAGGCATGGGCATTCCGTCGCGATGAGCAGTGCGCACTAACGCACGCCACGCGGCGGCCTGCGCCGGAAGAATCGTCGGGGGAACGTTCGTCGTTCGGACCTTTTGTGCCGACGCGCCGACAGGGGGTGAGGATATTCCCGGTGGGGGTGTGGCTGGGGATGGTGTAGTTCCCCCCCAGCCACACCCCACCATGCTCACGCCGCCCACCCCTGCGCACAAGACATACTCCCATTTACGCATCGTGATGCTCCTTCACTGGGCTTATTGAACCGAGGCCCGCTCCATCGGAGGGGCGTGCAACGATCGGCACTACACCGGACTCTGCCTATCACGCGGCCGCCGCGATCTCGACGGCAGTTTCGCCCGCCGACTCCAAAATGTCCACCCATTCAGCTTGCCACGTCTCGGCGGGCGTGGCAGCCAATCCCGGCAACGCCGAAAACGGCAATAAGGAAGGGGTGGGAATGTTCATTGCTTTCACGGCTTCTGCGTAGTTGGCGACCCCAGGAAGCTGAGGCGTTCCCACCACATACGTCGCATCTGTCAAACCGTGGTTACCCGCTGCGGGGCAGTGATTGAGCAACTCCGCCGCCGTGCTCCACGCTACATTACCCATCACCCCTTGGGCCTGTACCCACCCGGCTCCCGCGTAATAGGCCGCTGATGCTAGAAACCAATTTCCCCCAAACATGCGAGCATTCTGCGTTAAGTATTCTCCAGCCAGTATCAGACTTGCTTGCGCATTATGGCGGTCTCCCGGCTGATACCCAGGCAGGGCTTGGGCTGTACCTAACTGAAGTTGCATCAAACCGTAGGCTCCTCCGTCACTCGCTTGGGGATCGCCTGTCGGATTTTCTTTTAACAACTCTCCCGCCAACCAAATAGCGGGCACTCCGGTTTGATCACTCGCGACCAAAATATCGTGCCAGTAGTGGGCAACGGTGTTTTGGTCACTGAAAGATAAATATGCGGGCGACGCGTTCACGGCGACTTGGGCTTCCGAATCGTCGTCGCCGCGCCACCGATGATGTTGATAATTGGCCGGCATCTGCGCCACAAATACCCACGGGAGCAAAAAGACCCCGATAATCCCGGCGATAATGCGTCGGGTGCGTCGCCGTTGTTGACGGGCGCGCACGGACGGTGACCTGCCCATGATTACGGATGCTCCTGAATTTGATAGCTAATGCGCCAGTCATCCGGTTCGTAGACAGGAAGCCCTTGCCCCATCAGCCATTGTGTGATGGCCTCGATACCCTCCGTCACCACGATTTGCGGCACGGCTACAAGTAATCCTTCGCCTTTTATCTTCACCCATTGCTGACGCGCGGTGGCGTCAAAATCTTCCACGTGCGTACGCACGGCTTCAGCCCCCTTTCTGCGTGAGTCGCTCTGTGTAGAGAAGACTCACACAGAAAGGCCGCCTCATGGGGCGGCCTTGTCAAGACAGCGTGTTAGCCTCGGGTCTTATATAACCGCGCCTCGTCCGGTGGAACTTCAGCCCGCGCCGTCACCCATTCATCGTGCCACAAGCGCAGTAAGACGGTTTGTTTAGGCAACTCAACCAGAGTTCCCGCCACCGGCGCGGGCATTTGTAACGCCTGGGCCGCACTTTCTACTTGGGCTTTTTCAAGTCGTAGGAAGGCTTTCAACGGCGTCGTAGCCCACAGGGATTGACCGACAGATGTGGACCACAGGGGATCGGGCGTATTGGTAGCCAACAGCATCACACCATTCCATTTCCGGATCGTCGAGGCCAGATCCGCCACCGACGATCCCAAAATGGGCTGGGTCATCACCCGCTGACCTTCATCCACCACAATGGCCGTCCATTGCCCGGCCCGGCGCTGACGCCGTAGCCACTCCCAAATGGTATGCCACACCAAAACATAACGGCCCGCTGTTTCGGGAGGCAAATGGCGGGCGTCCACCCCCGCGTGTTGAGCCAGGTTCCCCAAGTGCCACACCGTCAGAGGGCTGGGGATGGTGTCCCAGACTTCGGGACGCCCCGCGAACAAGTATCGTTGTGATCCGTGAATGTACACCCACAATCGTTTGGCAGCGTTCATGGCGTCCGGGTCCTCGGTCGTGATGTTCAATTGCTCCCAGACCTCGGCCATAGTCGGATGGGGGGCATGGGGGGTGCGGGTCCATGTGGCCGGGTCCTCAGGGGAGACTCCGTATCGCTTCCATACGGTAATGACCGCTCGCTCCACGGCGGACTTCGTGACCAGATCAAAATCCCCCAGAATCTGGGTCAAGCGGCCTACCGTGTCTAACATCCGGTCCCACCGCCGCGCATCCGTGGCCTCGTCCCCTACGGGCGCGGGAATGGCAAGAGGATCAGGGAAAGCACTGGCTTGTGTGCCAGACACGTCAATCCATGTCCCTCGTTCGGCCTCACACACCGCCCGGTACTCCCCGTCCACATCCAGCACGACCACACGGAACCCTTGGGCCAGCAGCCCCCGAATAACTGTTTTCATCCAAAAACTTTTACCCGTCCCCGTGCTTCCGACCGCTAACAAATTGGCCGCCGTCCCGGCAACATCTTGGAAAAAATCGACAAAAATGGGGTGCCCTTGTGCCGTGTGGCCAACATAGACCCCTCGGGTCGGATCGTCCCCGGTGAGGCCCCACCCCGGCCATACCAGTGATGCCGCACGTTCGGCGGTCGTGACACGCGGTTCCCACGTCGGAGATGACGCGTGCCCCCCAATCCACCGTTGAATGCGGTCGGACCACGTCGAGCCCGTCGCGATAGGCAAGGGCCCCGCCCCCCACGCACGCACAGCCGCCCATTGCTGGTCGTAAGGCAACGGTCGCACTTGCACCCCCAAGGCTTGCCAGCGGGCAAGCAACAACATCACGTCTTCCTCTAACAGATCGGGCGTAGAGGTGACGAGGACGACGGTATCCACGTTAACCAAAGATTCCCCTTGAAACACCAGTGCATCCCGCATGGCTTTAAGTCCCGTGAGGGCGGTCCATTCGTCCCGGCGTGGCCCGGTTTCTTCTTGGGCCAGATCCCGGACGGCCATTTCTAGGCGACGGATTTTGCGAGCCAGTTCGCCGTTTAACAGCAAAGGACTTGGGGTGACGCGCCAGACCCATTGCACCAAAGGCCAGGTATCGGACCGCAGGGGATGCGCCGCCAATGCCAGGCGGTCTCCCACAGCCCCTTGTGGCCACTCGACCACCGCAAACGCCCGGTGTGCCACGGGTGATTGGGGGCGAAAACACTGAATCGCATCCCGTTGCTCTTCCCATCCATCCATCGGTTGGGCTCCTGTCCCGCCCTGACGGTCTGAACGCCGAAACCACCACCCCATCATCGTTCAACGCGGCAGAACACGGCGCTTCCCTCCTTTGGAACCCAATCGAGGCAGAGGCGCCAACCTCAGCCCCGTGTGCACGTTATCCACCCATCGGCTATAGGCCGCCGCTGGATTCGCGGCGTCCTGTGTGATGGCTTGGGCGCTCGCTGCGGATACCCATTGCCAATCGCCGGGCCCCGGCACAGCCCGCCAGGCTTGTTCTACGGATTGAAAATGCACCCATGCGGGATCTCGACGCGGATCGGGCCATCCCATACGCAGGTAGACCTCCGTGTTGACACTGCGGGGCCCCACGGCCTGCACCCACCACTGCCACCGCGCCACCATGACGGGATCGGGGGTCGTAGCTGGCATCACAGCTGAGCCGGGCAATTGGGCGGTGCGAATATCCAGCACCAATCCATGCGCCGCCGCAACACGCACTGCTTGAGCCAGTCGATGATGCCATGCGTCCACCTGCGACGCATCCACAAGGTTTGTCGGGGGCAGGACGAGGCGAGCGACGGCCCACGTCGCTCCTCCGACCGACCACACCGGGTCGGGTGCTTGGTTCGCCGGAATCCCGGGTGACAGCCCGGGCGGATTATCCGTTAGAACGTGCCGCTGGCGCCACCGAAGCCGCCGTGCCATCATCGCGGGCCCATCCACGGCAATCCACACCCCCAAGCCACTGCTGAGTACCAACGCGATAGCCATAGCGACAAGCCACCCCAACAACGGCGTGACAAGGAACAATACCATCGGAACAAGGATCGCCATACCGCCCAAGAGGATGGCCAACCCGCTGAACGTCATTTTGCCAATCACGTGCGCATCGGTTCGAGGATCTAAATCAGGAATGACAGGGCGGTCTGCCACGGGCACATCATCCTTTCTGTCCTATTGGCCCTGCACTTGATGACGCCAATGCTGCGCAACGGGTGGAAAATCAGGATAGGTGCCCCGTAGAGGCCTTGGACGATTGTGCTACCCATACGCCTTGCCGTAATTCTTCCGTACGCCCGTACCGTTGACGAGTCAAGGGCGCATGGTGCGTGGTCGGGTGGGCCAACGTCGTCGCCACCGTTGGAGGGAGCATTGCGCCCGAGCGCGCTTGAACGGAAACTTGAGCCCCGTTGGTATGTATCAACGGCATAGCTCCGTGCTCCGCCCAGCGATCATCCGAATACTCTGTGGTGAGAATGGTCGCCGCCAGCGTTTTAGCCCGAGTGTCGACCCATTTCTTAATCTCTTGCGGATGCGCTTGAGACAACGGGGTGCCATCGGGTTGCACCTGGCTCGTGACCTCCGCCTGTGCCTGCTGCGCCGCCTGCGTTCTCGCGTCCCCTTCATGCATGGCTCGCCACGTCATAGGGTCATCTGCGAGGCCCGCTTGCGCCCACGTTTTATGCAATTCGGTCGCAACTTCAGCAGCGTGACTGGGCGATCGAGCAGTTCCTTGCCAGCCTGCACCGTCCGCCGTTTCTTGCCACCGTACCGTTGCGGCGGCGTCGGGGACTGCCATCGGGGTTGTCTGCACGGCCCATCCCGCAGGATGCGCAAAGGGGGAATCCGTTGATCCGCCCATACGGGTAGTATCGGCACTGGTGATTTCGGTGTCACGCCACCCGGCTTGCGCCCCACGCCACGCCGCCCGATCCTTGTATTCCACAGCGGCATCGCTCACATGGGCCCCGGCCGTAGTGGTGGACTCCCCCCATTCGGCCATCGTCGTCCCCCACCTTTGCACAACATCCCCAGCAACACCGGGCAAAATCACTCCCAATTGTTCCAGCCGTTGCCCCGTCGTTTGCGCACGTTCCCCTAATTGAACCGCCCTGTCGCCTGCTTGTCCCGCCAAGACCGCCACGTTTTGGCGCATGGCCGTCCACCAATTGGCGAGGTCGATTTGCACGTGGCGTAATAACAACCACGCCGGCATGGCAAACCCGCGCCATCCTACGACAATCCATACCACCGTCCACCCCAAGCTGAGCCACGGTGCAAGCCCTACAAAGCCGGGAGATAATCCCAACGGCCCGTGAGGCCCCCCATCGATGGCGGCAATGCCTCCGACCCATATCCACGCGCCCAATTGCAACGCAAAGGCCCTAGCCGCCACGCCTAATACCGCCCACATCGCCTCAGGAGACCACGGGTCCAATACGGCGATCCACGCCCACACGGGAGCGATTCCCAGCCAGACCCCGGCCCCTACCAGCAGGAGCGTCCAGAGGGCCACAGCGACCGTCACCGCCACCATCAAAAGAATCCCCACATTGAAAAACTGATACACAAAATTTGCAACATCGCGATAAATGGACAGTTGCCCGCTGATCATCCCTTCGCCGCCCGTAAAGGCCGTAGTCAGCGCATGCGCGACTCCGCTCGCGACGCCCAAAACGCCCGGGGCTGCAATTAAATCGCCAATTTTCGTCAGGCTCACATGACTGGGCCCGGACAACCCCCAGATTGCGCCCCAGATCCAAAACGGGTTCTGTAATGCGGACGGAGCAGCCCCAATCGACGACGCAATTGCAGTCGAGACCCGAGGCCCCCACGCCCCCCACAAGGTGCGCAGAAGGGGGGGCAACACGGACGGCGTGGCGAACACAAATATGCCCGTCGCAAGGGGGGCCCACAGCATGACGGAGCGAGGTCGTTGACCCCCGCGAAAGGCTACGAAGACTCCAAGCAAAATACCCAACGCCCAAATCGCTGCAACCAACACCGTCCAGACCGGCGGTTCGTGCATGGTGAGAAGAGTGTGAGTGGGCGTCCACGGATCACTCCACCCGGGGGTGCCTTTGGGATGCACCACGCGCAGCAAAGCTGGAAGCCCCGCGCTATGGCCAGTCAGATATTGCACCAGGTCCGTGAGCATTTTCCCGAAGTGGTTCCCAAACAGCAGAAACAATAACAGCACGAAGGGCAAAGACCAAACCCAAACGTTGACCGTATGCCCAATGTTGTTAAATCCGCTCGTAATCCCTTTTTCCGCGCCGTTGGAGACCGCGCTGGTGAGCGGGCCAATTAACCCTTTTAGCAATGATCCCATGCTCCGCCTCACTTAATTCGACTGACTTGCTGGCCTTGATTGCACGAAAGAGGCCAGTGGGGTCCACACATGGTCCCACGCCGCCGACCCCACCCCCTCAATCCCCAACGGCTCTGAGGGTAAGATAAGCCGGCGTGCCCCATCTCCTTTGGCCGTCCCCCGTGCGGCAATCCAGGTATTCAGAGGCACTTGGGTCGTGGAGGCCCCATTCGCCACCACGCAAATCATTAAATCGGCTGTGACGGTGGGAGGCGTCAGCCCCGCGTCGACCACAACGGCTGCGTCGGGCATCATTTTTAAGGCTTGCGGCCACTTGCGGGCCGCGTTCACGAAATTCATCGGGGTGCCCATCGCCCAGACCGTGAGACGATCCGTGAGTGTGATCACGGTCGGCGGGGCTCCGGCTGGCGTCCCCGCCTGCCACGAGGCTTCCCATCCCCACCCGGGACGGACGTGGGCGGTCCGAATGAGCGACAGCAACCCCGGCTGCGTGAAATGCCCATCAAGCAGGCGCACGGGCGTTGTTTGGTGCCATGCAAGCCATCGAGCCAAGGCCAAAGCCACCGACGACGTACCGGCTTTGCGGGCGTTGCCCCATACCCACGCGATCCACGGAAGTCGGATGGCCGACGGGGCGGGCTCGGACGGTGGCGAGACAACCCGCAAGGCAGTTGGCAGGGGCGAGCGCTTAGAGGATGGAGGGGCTCCCGCCCCTGCCGTGTTGTCTACATCGCCGAGCGGAGATGTAGACGCCAGATTAACGCCCGGCACTGGGCGTCGTGGGGGCAACGTTATATCCGAGGATGGTTGATCCCATCGCGATGGGCGAGCCGGACGCCAGTGCACCACAGGTCGCAACTGTCTGCGGATCGTCGGCCTGGTGGGATTCTCTCTCCGACCTGACGGGGCGTCTCTTTGGGAGGCAGTGGCATCGAGAGGATCCTCGGTAGGAGGTGGCGATGCTACTGACTCCTTCCGAGATCCGGACGCCGCATCCCCCTGGATGTTAGTCTAAATTGTGGACACCTCGAATTGAGACAAGATGATACAATCATTCTCAATTGAGGTGAATCCGATGGCCAATCAATATGATCGAACGTTTAAAGAACAAGCGGTGCAGCTCGTGTTGACCCAACAAAAAAGTGGCGCCCAAGTGGCGCGCGAACTCGGTATTCCCAGCAAAACGTTGTATGGGTGGATTGCCGCCTACAAAGCCGACCCGGTCGAACCCTTTGTCGGGAGTGGGCATCTGAAGGCGGAAGACCAAGCCCTGCGCGATTTGCAGCGGCGTATTCGGGATCTCGAAGAGGAAAATGCGATCCTAAAAAAAGCGATGCGCATCTTCACCAACGATCGGAAGTAATTTTTCAGTTCATTCATGAACACCGCTTCACCTTCTCGATCACGAAGATGTGCCAGATCCTCGACGTCTCGCGAAGCGGGTATTATGCCTGGTGCCATCGTCCACCCAGTCCCCGGGCGCAAGCCCGGGCCCGGCGGGTCGAACGGATTCGAGAGGTGTTTACGACATCGGGCGAACGGTATGGTAGCCCCAAAATCACCGCCGTGTTACGGCGGGAAGGCGAGCGCATCAGTCAAAAAACGGTGGCGCGGTTGATGCACGACCATCGGTTGCGCTCTCGCGTGACACGGAAATATAAAGCCACCACAAATTCTCGGCATACGTTGCCGGTGCATGAGAACGTGTTGAATCAAACGTTTACCGCGGATCGCCCGCATGCGGTGTGGATGGCGGATATTACCTACATCCCCACGGAGGAAGGATGGCTCTATTTAGCGAGCCTTCAGGACTTGTACACCCGAAAAATTGTGGGATGGGCGGTGGATCGGCGCATGACGCAAGATTTGGTCATCCGGGCCTTAGACCGTGCGGTGATCCACAGCCGGCCGCCGGCCGGCGTGCTGCATCACTCGGATCGCGGTAGCCAATATGCCGCCGCGGCGTACCAGGAACGGCTTCAGCAATACGGCATGACCGCGAGCATGAGTCGCAAAGGAAATTGTTACGATAACGCCATGATTGAATCCTGGCACAGTCTCCTCAAGAAGGAGCTGATTTACCTGACGAGATTTCGAACACGGGCAGAAGCGGAAGTCGCGATATTTACCTATATCGAGATTTTCTATAATCGGCAGCGGATCCATAGTGCCCTGGATTATCAGACTCCGGCCGAAGCCGATGCGGCGTATCATGCGCGATACGGCTAATGTCTCAATTTCGGGTGTCCATTTTATTGACATAGGTCCACCCGTCTTCGAGTCTTCAGAGCCGACGGGGGGCTGATCGGGAGCAGGCTCGCAGGACGAGAGGGACGTCTGCCGAGCCTGCTCCTGTTTCATCATGGCGAGCGTTCGAGCCGTTTCAGCTTGAATCCGGGCGGTTTCCGCTTCCATTTGGGCGATTTCTTGCTGAATCCGGGCGGTATCTTCTTGGTCCTTTTTGATCCGTTCGGCCCTTATCCGGGCTTCTTCCGCTCGGGCTTGCTCTAATGCTGCACGTTCTGCCGCTTCTTTTTCCATGCGTTGGCGTTGCGCTTCGGCTTCCAAACGGGCTTGCTCCACCGCTTGCCGGGCGGCTTCCACCCGGGCTTGTTCAGCTTTCTTCCGTTCGGCTTCCTGCTTCAAACGGCGGGCTTCAGCTCGAGTGCGGGCCTCTTGTTCCCGTAACTGAACCGTCGCATCATCGATGGATAGCGCACTTGGGGAATTCGAAGATCTGGACGCTACCCGGCCACCGGGCGCGGTTTGAGCTACACTAATCGCTCGATGAATGCGTCGCTCCCACGATTCCGAATCGGCCACCATCGCGGTGCCGACGCGTACAGCCCCTAGCGCTTCCCAAACCCGCCGGGCCCATTCTGCTCCCGTTAGGGCGTCGGGGCCCTTGGGCCACGCACACCAAAATCGATCGGGCCCTGATCGGACCAAGACGGCATGAGGACTCGCGAGGCGCTGAAGAACCGCCCCAGCCACCGCCATGTCTAACGGTTGCTCGTCCGAACTATACACCACCCCGACCATCCATGTCCCCGCGAAGTGCATTCGAGTTTGCCACAGGGCTCCCACTTCTGGCGTCCATGCCCCCGTTTCGGGATCACGCACGTTGGGGGTGTGGGGAGGCCATTGGACAGGATTGCCCACGGGCCACTGGAGTTGTAAGGGCCGAGTCGGGTCCCACGACTCATCTCCGATGCGGACGGTCGTGCCGTGGCGCGCACATTCGGCACATGCTTGACGCCAGACTTCCGCCTCCCGCGATCCAACCAATGGCAACGCCTGCACCGGAATCTCCAGTACGCTGGGCCAAACCTCTGCAGCTCGCGCCACGATTACCAACGCAAAGGGATACCGATACACAGGGTCTTGGTCGGCATCGAGCGTAGGATCAATCCGGCAAACCCAGTCAGCCATTAATGTTGCCCCCTTTGGGATGACTCAGGCGAGTTGCGGAAAACCTTCCGCGCTCAGCCTGCCTTGACGCCGCGATAAATGAGTTCGCTACTACCTGCTGTAATCAGGCCCAGCCACGGATTCCAATAGACTAACCCCATGATGAGCCCCCATCGAAACACCGTTTCGGGCCATGTGCCCACCGTAATGTTGGGAATGGGACTTTTGATCCACAGATTCAACGGCCAGAACCACTGCACCCCTTTGGTGTTCAAAATGTCGACCAACATGTGACTGGCATATCCAGCGCCCCATCCGATCCGCAACCCCGGCCCCCAGATGTGGTCTAAGGCACTGATCCAGCCAGGATGCCCGATCCCTGCTCCCAGCGCTAGGAGCAATCGCCCCACCCCCGCAGCCCCCCACGGCAACAGAATCCACGTGGTCAGCATCAGCGCCACCACCGAATGGGCCACCCCCCGATGCCGCACCCACCCCGTCGATCGGGCAACCGACGAGGCGGTCGACGCGCCCAACAGATGGCGGGTCAGTAACGCTTGGGGATGATCTAAATCGGGGGCGAGGCCCCCCAACCCTCCCAGGATAACCAGATCAGGGGTGACAGCCGCATGGATCAGGGCCGCCGTGGTGACGGCGGCCCCCACCCCGGCCACAATATGCGTTTTGCCTAACATGAATTAGCCCCCTGCTCCGGAGACAGGAGGCGTCGTCGTAGCAGTCGAACTGACGGTCGTGGTTAAGTGGGTCGAGACTTGCGTTCCTACGTGGCTCCCAATCCCAATGAGTGCATTCACAACGCCGACCCACGCTCCCGACATGACCAACCCCACCACCACAAACCCGATCATAATGTCCAAGATGGTGGCAAACATTTTCGGAACGCCCGCGATGGTGTTGGTGAACCCGGGCGTATATGCTCCGCTTTTATCGTTACCGCCTTTGTAATGCGCAAACAACTCTTTCATCAACCGCACAATTCCCACAACCAAAACTACGACGCCAAACAACCCAATCGCCAAATTGGATGTTGACACCAAGAGACTGACGAGGCCGGTCCCCGTATGTGTCGTCGCGTGCCCCAAGGTGCTTGGTAGCACGTACCCTGTGGCTACCAATAGCTCATGTCCTCCCATCAGCAATCGGCGGCGGGGACCCCGGCGTTCAGGCCGGGGAGGAAGCCGCCTCCCTCCTTTCGAGATTTGCTAGTTTTTGAGCATACTGCCACCCGTCTCCGCGTTGGAGCAAATGGCAGGATCGCCAAGATGCCTCAATGCGAAGGCCGTCCGCCGTGGTGACGACAAAACGCCCGTCCGCCCGAACCGTCAAGCGTCCCGCCCACGTGCCAACCTGCTTACCCCGTCGCTTCTGTGTGCGAACAAGATCCCCGGTTCGAAAGCCGAAGTGGACTTTCTTGCCTGACAGATAGCGAATCGGGAACCCGTGCTTGTCCGTGCGACAGCGTTGACGGTTGCCCCGTCCCTTTGCGGTCCAAACCTGCACATACGCAGGAAGGCTGGTGAACCGATCGGGCGTGCTTTCGCCGGCGCAGAGTGCGTCGTAGTAGTGTTCCTTCGGGAATCCGTGGTTAAGCCGCTGCATCTTGGTTCGAGCACCCGACCCGGCTTCGACGGGCAATCCCGTAGCCTTGAGTTGTTCGTACAACCGCCACCGGGTGGCGTTCATCATCGCCACATCCTTGAGCGGCTTCCGGGCTTGCACCTGGATATCGGGATACCCGAACTCTTCGGCCGTCCGACTCCCCTTAACCTGGTTGCAGGCGTGGCACGCCAAGGCCAAGTTGCTGACCCGATCCGTCCCCCCGCGGCTCTTCGGAATGATGTGCTCCACCTCCAGCGGTACATCGGTGGCCCCGCAGTAGACACAGGCCCGCCCCCACTTTTCCAGCAGGTACTCCCGCACTTCGTAGCCCAACAAGGTGCCTTGCTGGTACTCGACTCCCGAGATTTCCGGGTTCTCCAGTTTCTGCGTGTCGAAGCGGACGTGCTCCACGCTGAGATCCGTAAAGGGAGCGAGCTTTCGGAGCTTCACTAGAACATGGAGGGTCTGATCCACCCGAGCCTCCAGGGACGGAGGGAGCCAGCCCGCCTTTCGCCGGCGGTTCTGAAACCGGGGCTTTCGATAACGGGTCTTGCGATGGCGGCGTCCGCGCCGGAGGGCTCGACGGGCATCCAGCTTGGCTTTGATGCCCGCTTTGTGGACAAGCTCCCCAAAGAATACAACCTTTGATCCTTTGGCCCCCTCCAAGACGAGGGCCACGCCCGTCGTTTTGCTGCCAGGGTCGAATTTGACGCGCAGCGGTTGGAAGGTAGATCCTTCCGCCGTGCGATCCTTTAGCCGGATCGTGAACGGAGCCATTTTATGAACAATGGCCCGCCCCCGTTCGAGCAACTGACGCGCACGCTTTTCGGTGCAGGACATCAACGGATTCTTCTGTCGGTCGAGGACAAAAACCATGATACGGCCTCCTTGCTACTCCCCGTAAGGGGCTCGTAACGCTTCCTTACGGAAGTCTCTCCTCGCCAAAGTTCGGTCGGGTCGATAACGCCTCGCACACGGCTCGCACTACCCTCAGCTGGCGTTTAGTGCGAAGCCCAGAAGACTTGGGGCTGGAGAAGCACCCCAAGGTCTGCACCGACCGAACGGAGTCTCGTGAAGAGACTAAGGCTGGTCAACCGTGGAGCTTACGACAAGCTCCGCCCTTCAGGGCGGGGTGGTTGACAGGCACGACAATAGATAGCAAACAACACGCACCGCCACGACTGTGGCGGTGCGTAGGGGCGGTCGACGCGAATGGGACCAACGGACTGGGATCCCTCGGCGTGGACGCCAGGACTTGACGCCCGGTGTTGGTCAGTTCGATGTAATGGTCACAATCGGATACGGACACGCATTCACATAGTACACTTCTCGGGCCACCCAATAGGGCGAACCGTCCGCGACGGTGTCCCACGTGATCCCGTCTTTCGTGGTGACGAGATAGTGCCACCATTTTTGCAGTTCTTGGGATTCAATGCCCCATCCTGGGCCGGGAATCAAGACCCCCACGGCCCCCAATTGCTCCATGTTGCCCCAGAGCACCGGCGCGGGTTGGGCTGGATACCCGGCTAAACTCGATCCGCCCGGTAAGTTCTTCGGAGCATTGAACGGAATGACCAACGCATTTTGCGACGGCGGCGCAATCCGCGCCACCCACCCGGGTTCCCCCGGTGCCAAGGTATCCCCTGTGAAGCCGACATCCGAATTCGGAGCCACCACCGACACAGGCGGGTTGGGCATACAGCCGTTGAAATACCAAGGGGTCACCGGCGTGATGGTCACGTAGCCCGCCGGGAGCGTCGGCGGCACAGATCCCGGCGGAGCACCTGCTGTCTTTGAGCCATTGGGACCGTGCGGATTCAAGGGTTCGAACGGCCCGCGACCGAGACTCACGTGATTCTGATTGACCGAATTGCTGAGGAGGGCACCCGTGCCCGTGACGGGGGAGATCTTGGAGGTGATGGTGGTGCCTCCTGTTGCGACCGTGCCAATCCCACTAGCGGCAAAAGCCATGCCGCCAGCAAATCCTAGACTAACCGCGAGTCCCCCGGCTAGCAATACTAGCTGGGGGACTCGCGGGGCAATAGGTGAGTGCTTATATTTCATAAACGACCTCCTTGGTGGTTTATGCCTGTACAGAATACACCCCCACCACATGGGAACGGGCCACTGCTTGCGAATCAGCCACGAACCATTGTCCACTGCCTTTCCCGTTCGACATATACTCCAGTTGTATCTGTGATTCCAGATAGTATTGGTTGCCGACCTCGTACTTACTGTGATCCCACGTGGCAAAGACCTTATGCACTTGAATCACATTCGCCAACACCATCGACCACTCGGGAGCTGGCATCCCGTTTGGTAATACACCTCCCTCTGTCTCCCAATTGGCAGCCAGTACACCTTGGGTCTTGGTTGTAGGTGTGAGCACTTGCGTCCACGCACTATAGGTGTACTGACGTTGAGGTGCATTTCCTAACGTCATGGAGGTTGTATAGTCTGGTTCGATCCCACTTCCAAAAGACTGCAATCCCGTCACATTGCTTACGGTTGGGTGAGCCGGGCCCAACACTAATTTCAAGGTTGCAGCAGGATCGTTACCGTTCTCGGCATTTGCAAACTCCGCCGCCACTTCCACGCCTTGCTCGAACACCGCCTGCGTCATGCCGGGGAAAGCGTGATGAGCTTCTATCACCGGCCAAAGGGCCTTCACAAACGCCGTGACGCCTTGGACGGAGCCGTTGGCGGGCAAATTCGGAATATGCACACCCGCTGCTGTGAGCGTCGCAGGAACCGTCGGACCGCCGTATTTCTTTTGCAAGGGGCCGTTTAAGGCTGTTAGGGTGAACGTACCCGCATTCGGTCCCGTCAATGCGACCCCCGGAATGTTGGCCGCTTCCTGCTGCAACATGACATCAATCCCGTGTTCGTCGTACTGCTCGACATACGCGGCCGGATTCGACTTCGCCTCGGTTAGTGGAGGCGAAGCTACCATTGGCACTGCGTGCATCTTCGGAGTCGTTGTCTTTGCAGGGGGATGCGTCCCGGCCTGTTGGGTGCCACACCCCGCGAGGCCGCCCGCCAACAGAGCGGCTATGACGCTAGCACTCCAAAGTTTAATGGTGGTCATAATGATCTGCCTCCTTATTGGTGGTGCGTTCCCGCAGGGGATGCACAAAAAACGCGGGTGTTCCTAGCGTGAGGCATAGGAATGCCCGCGAATCCTTAGTTGTTAGGAAAATGATAACAAAAATGGCGGGTTGATGCAAGAGACAGCCGCTTGCGATGCATCAGGCATGGGCAGAGACACATGCGCCATGCCGCCCAGTTTCTGCCTTTTTAGCCAATTCCTTAATAGCGTGGTGATATCATGTTCCACGCGTGTTTTCTTCTGAAATGTTGTGATATGCTGAAGATAATTGGGTAACCGAGCTATCGTATCGAAGGGAGATCGATGATGAAGTATCGCGGCAACACTTTGATAATTGGAGGGCTAGGAGTCGGACTAGCTTCCTTGTTGTTGTCTGGGTGCGGATCGACCGTGGCTACGAAAGCTGCGCCGCCTCCCGTAACCTCTTCGACATCCACTTTTCCCCAGCCCCATGCCGTCAAAGCATCTCCTCGGGCGTTGCTCACACCCGCCGCGCTGTTAGCCGTGGCCGCGTCGACGCAACGCCAAGAACCAGTGCATCTGACGACGACCATTACCAATACGCTGGGGAATGCCAATATCCAGATGGTGGGCGCGACGGACCCGGTCGATCACGAATCCGCATTTACCATGCACGCGACCCTGAGTGGCGTCAGCGGGGCCGCACCTGTGACTATCGTGACGCACATAGAGAGCATTGGTTCCCATGATTGGGAGGAATCGACGCCACCTGGGGGCGGTTGGCACACCGAGACCGTGTCGCAGGTGAACCCATCCTTTCCGTTAGAAGTGCTCCTGCCTTACATCGTAAACGTGCATGCCGTGCCCAGCAAAGCAATCGATGGGCATCTTACGCACGGGGTCCGTGCCACCTTAAACGCCCACGGGGTGCGACTCCTCGAAGAAATGGGATCCGCCAAGGCGATCAGTGCAAGCCAGCAAATAATCCAATCCATCACCTTTACGCTCTGGGTGGGCCCGGCACACCATCCGCGCGAAGTGACGGTCGTGGAACATTGCATCCAAGCAGGGCACCCCTATGAGGTCTTTGAAACCATTCACTACACGCAGTGGGGGCGCGGCATCCATCTCAGTCCGCCCACCACGCCAGCCTGAGGGCGGGATCAGGCCAAATTAGCCCGTTACGCCAACGACTGACCACAGGTGGCGCAAAATTTTGCGGCCGGATCGACTGGAGATCCGCACGAGGGGCAGGCGGTTTTGTTTGTTCCCCCACCGTCTTGTTGCAAGGCCCTCTGCGCCGCCTCCAATTGAGCTTCACTCTCGCGAAGCTGGCTCATCAATTCCGATACCGTCGCGTCTGATGCGACCACCGTTCCTTGGGATTGCAGAGTTTCGTAAACCACCTGCCCTAGGCGTGCAAGGGCTCGATCGCGGGTGGCTTGGGCTTGATTGACGGCAGCGCGTAATTTGGTCAACGCGAGTTGATGATCCACTTCTTGCGCCGCATTGCTCACTGCGTTCATGGCTTTATCTTTTAGGCTTTTCCAATCAGGCATAAGGAGCCCCCCTTCCATATACTAGACATATGCTATTGTAGCAGAATGCGCATGTAGCGCACTCTAATCAATTCCTACAAGAATTGGTTCGTTCAGTAGCACGAGTGCTCCTTATTGGTGGTGCGTTCCTGAAGGGAGGCACAAAAACAACACCGATCTTCCTAGCGTGAGGTATAGGAATATCTGCGAGTCTTTTGTGGGTAGGAAAATTAAACAAAAGAGGCTGAATGATGTAAGGGTGTAAGGTCCGGCATCATACGCTGTCCGAGCGGGGCACAGAGGTTTTGCTGGACTTCTGAGGCCCCATGTGACTGCGGCGGAATCTCTGGGCCGCGAATCTAGAATGTCACTGGCGGCCCCGTGAGGAGTTCCTAAATCTTTTAGCAACACGTGTCTAACTATCGTCGGTTCGCCTTCGGCTAGTGGATACTTTGAGGCAAGACGCCAGGGGAAGTCTATAGATATTCCCCTGTCCATACTATGATCGCGTAACACCGTGGGCCGTTAAACGAAAGGTTAGCTACGGTTACTCCGTACGTCAGATTGCAGGGTTCGTAGACCGACAGACATTCGCCAAGAACACTCTAACCTTCGAGGATCCTCTTTACTTATCGACTATAGGCATTTGCTCCCATAGGCCTACAAAATAAAAGAGTCAAGTCGGTAAGATTAGATATCGAATTTTAGTTGATCGTCTACCGATTGCGGATGGCAAACCCTCACTTCTTCCTTGTTGTCGATATATCGAGAGTTGAACCTCCCCGCCCTAAAGGGCGGAGATTCTGGGGGAACCACGATGGCTGCGTCCACGGGCCGTGAGGCCCTGGTGTGCTGCACCGGNATCCGCGAAGGAGGCGAAAGTCCGGGGGACGTCGGAATTGCCACCGATCGTGTCTTTTTTAGGGCCTAAACATGCCCTGCGTTTATGCAAGTCAGGGCGCTTTCCTAGGTCTGGCTTAGACCAGGAGCCACCATTGGAGCTTGACAGCTCCCTTCCGATGGTGTCCACTGCGCCTGTGTGTGACGACGGCAGGTTGGCGCTCGAAGGGTATACGAACGGAAGGGGTGTCGAACCGCAATGCATCACGAGGTCGACAACGACTGATAGGCTGTAGTAAGCGCGGTAGATGTTGAGGCTCTACACGATTAGCGGTTTATGAGTTCATCCGTGCCACCAGTTATGCCCAGAAGGATAAAGCGCGGCGGGAATAGCTCTACCGTTATCTGTTTAGCGCGTTACCGTTCATAGCGTTCCGGTATTCATGGTGGGTAAAGATTTCAGGGCCGTTTAGGCCCTAAACGCGTGCAACCGGTGCTGACCAGCGGAACGAAAAACCGACATCCCCCGGTTTACCTATTGGGGGCGTAGCTTGTGGTTCGATCCTTTTCACGCCCTCGAGTTGAACCTCCCCGCCCTAAAGGGCGGAGATTCTGGGGGAACCACGATGGCTGCGTCCACGGGCCGTGAGGCCCTGGTGTGCTGCACCGGATTCGCTATCGCTTATCCCACCAGCAATTTCCCGGGGTTCAGCCGGACTACGCCTTAACGTTCCCTGGAGGGGAACGGGACGGCGATACGTGATCCGTTGGGGTACCAAAAACTCCCCGGGGCGAATCTCCCCATGCATTCCCTTGTTGAGGATGTTCACCGCACCGACGCCATCGCGGTGGGCTCGATAGCCGCAAGCGCGACAATGGTAGGTGCGGCCTGCCACCTTGTTCAGATGGCCACACTGCGGACACGTTTGAGACGTGTACGCTTCACTGATCTTGATCAATTGGATACCATGACGCCGGAGCTTGTATTCGAGGTACTGTTCCAAACGCCCGAATTCCAATGCCCCAACATCCTGATTGGTCCGCCGGGATCGGCGGTGCCTTTTTTTGTGGTTGAGGGTACCGAGGGCTCCCGCGTACAGAATCGTAATCCCGTAAGCGACACAAAAGGCGACGATCTGATTGGCTGCATGATGGAGAGCATTGCGTGTCACGCGCTCGACTTTTTGACTCATGCGGTGTTGCGCTTGATTGAGCCGTTTGCGGCGACGTGACCCCGGTTGTGTCCGAGCCCGCTTTTTGCGAAGCTGAGCCTGCGCTTTGGCGCGGCCCTGCTTCACCGACCGCAGCCCGCGTCCGGAAATGGCCAAGGCTTCTTCGCCATCGGACACCATACCGAGATGAATGACGCCAATATCGAGCCCTCCCGCTTTGCTGGAGGGAACCGGCACGGGCTCCGGCATCGTGCGGGTGACGGTCAGATAGATCGTCCCATACCCCAACTCGGCTTGCACCATCGTACCGGTCGGCATGGCCTCCGGAAGATGCACCCGAATCGGTTCACGCCCACGCCCGAGGGGCAAAAGCAGAGACGAGCCTTCCTTTTTCAGCGATTGGCCTTTGAAAATCGGGTTGAAATAGCGGCGGAATCGCCAGGGATACCGGGCCTGCTTATCGCCCTGTTTTCGTTTCGTGCGCACCCCGTCGATCGTGGCGCAGAACTTTTCGATGAGGGCTTGGACGGTTTGCGAGTGCAGGGGGAAGCGTCGTCTGAAATGCGCCTTGAGTTGGGCTTCGGTGGGCCATCGCCAATGGCGCCGTCGACAGAACCGATGGATTTTCACCAAGCGGGTCCAGAGATCACCCGCCGCCCGCCGAGCCGCCGTAGCCTTGGCCCACTCAGTCGGCGATAAGGACACCCGATAGGTGAAGACGGTCGTTTCTTGCATGGAATCCCGCCTTTCTTGACGAACCGTTACGGCTATTATACACTTGGTCTATGGCTACTTCAAGCGACTATCGCACTGGCCGACATTGCGTCTTCAACCTGCATGTGCATTTGGTGTTCGTGGCCAAATATCGGAGGCTGGTCTTCACGAAAGAAATCTTGGAGGACCTGCGAGCCATCTTTTCCGACGTGTGCCAGGACTTCGAAGCGACCTTGGAAGAATTCGACGGCGAGCGGGATCATGTGCATTTGCTGATCACCTACCCGCCGAAGGTGGCCATTTCTCGCTTGGTGAATAGCCTCAAAGGCGTCTCCTCCCGCCTGATCCGGAAGAAGCACTATCCCAGCATTGAGCGAGCGCTGTGGGGGGGCAGCCTCTGGTCCCCCAGTTATTTTGCCGGATCGGCTGGAGGAGCACCCCTCTCCATCATTCGGCAATACATCGAACAACAGGAAACCCCGGATTGACTCCTGCGGAGTCAGCGCCTTGTATCTCCGCCCTGAACGGCGGAGTTTTACGGCGCATTCTGATAAA